>JBBSNM010000066.1:0-15713 GCA_038232655.1 Propionibacteriales bacterium
CATGCGGCGGGTGAGTCGACGCTGATGGCCTGCTCGGCGTTGCGCCGCGGCTATCGCGACGTGCTGCGCGACGGGGCGCCCGGCACCCGCTTCGTCCACCTCACCGGTGACAAGCACGAACTGCTGGGTCGGATGCAAAGCCGCGAGCACTTCTTTCCACCCGAGCTGCTGGAGTCCCAGCTGGACGCCCTCGAGCCGCTCGCCGACGACGAGGCGGGGCTGGCGCTGGACGTCATGCGGCCGGTCGACGAGCTGGTCGACGAGGTGCTGGCCACGCTCCAGACCTCCTGACCGCCCTCTGTTGCCCTCGAGCGGCCGGGCCGCGCGCCACGTTAACGTGGCGCAGCGGCGCTTTGCGTGGCACGCACGCCGCGTAAAGGGTCCGTCCGCAACGTAAAGCTGGCGCAGCGAGGGCGAAGCGTGCTGGCAGCACGATGCCGACGCCGCGCGTTAGCGTGCGAGCAATGGGCGACACCCGGGTAGGCATCTCCGGCTGGACGTACCCGCCGTGGCGGGGCGTGTTCTACCCGGTCGGTCTGCGCCAGCGAGACGAGCTGGCCTATGCCGCCGCCCGGCTGGGCTCGGTCGAGGTCAACGGGTCGTTCTACTCGCTGCAGCGGCCCACCAGCTACCGCAGTTGGCGCGACCAGACACCCGACGACTTCGCGCTGTCGGTCAAGGGTGGCCGCTTCATCACGCACCTGAAGAGGCTCGCCGGGGTGGAGACCGCACTGGCCAACTTCTTCGCCTCCGGCGTGCTGGCCCTCGGGCCGAAGCTCGGTCCGGTGCTGTGGCAGCTGCCGCCGACGCTGAGGTTCGACGCCGACCTGCTCGCCACGTTCTTCGAGCTGCTGCCGCGGACCGCCGGCCAGGCGGCCAGCATGGCCAAATGGCACGACGCCAAGGTGCCCGACGACCGGGCGCTCACAACGGCCGAGGTGGCCGACCAGCCGCTGCGGCACGCGCTGGAGGTGCGCCACGACAGCCTGGCCGCACCGGAGGCGCTCGAGCTGCTGCGCGCGCACCACATCGGCCTGGTCGTCGCCGACACGGCCGGGCGCTGGCCGCAGCTCACCGAGGTGACCTCCGACTTCGTCTACGTACGCCTGCACGGTGCCGAGGAGCTGTACGCCAGCGGCTACGACGACGAGGCGCTGGACCGCTGGGCCGACCGGGTCCGCGGCTGGCAGCAGGAGGGGCTCGACGTCTACTGCTACTTCGACAACGACGTGAAGGTTCGGGCGCCGTTCGACGCGATGGCGCTGATGGACCGGCTGGGGCTGGCGCGGTGAGAGGCGGTGGTCAGCATCGCCGGTTCACGCCGTCGATCGAGACCGCCCGATCGCGCGCGACGAGTGTGTGCAGCATCGCCACCAGTGTGATGCAGCCCGCGGCCGTTGGCTGTCGCCCGTACGGCCGGATCCGACCAACCTACGGTACCGTAACCTGGCAACCGGAGACCGCCGAGGAAGGACTCGCTATGACGACGACGCACCGCTCTGGACCCGCGCCGCTGGGCCAGACCGAGCTGCTGCTCGAGCTCGAGCAGGTGGTGGAGCAGAACCTCGAGCGGCACATCGCCGTTGCGAAGGAATGGTTCCCGCACGAGTACATCCCGTGGGGGGAGGGCCGCACCTTCGACGGCCTGCTCGAAGGGGACGCATGGTCGCCGGACGACTCGCCGATGTCGGAGGTGGCTCGCTCGGCGCTGGTCGTCAACCTGCTCACCGAGGACAACCTGCCGAGCTACCACCACGAGATCGCAGTGCTCTTCGGCCGGGACGCCGCCTGGGGTGAGTGGGTGCACCGGTGGACCGCGGAGGAGGGCCGGCACGGTGCGGCCATCCGTGACTACCTGCTGGTCAAGCGTGCGGTGGACCCGGTCGAGCTCGAGCGGGCACGCATGGACCACATGTCGCAGGGCTACACCAACGCCAACAACGACAACCTGCTCGGCTCGATCGCCTACGTGTCGTTCCAGGAGCTGGCGACCCGGGTGTCGCACCGCAACACCGGCCGGGTGACCGGTGACCCGATGTGCGACCAGCTGCTGGCCCGGATCGCCGCCGACGAGAACCTGCACATGGTCTTCTACCGCAACCTGCTGAAGGCGGCGATCGAGCTGGCACCCGACCAGGCGATGCGCGCGGTCACAGACGTGGTCACGACCTTCGAGATGCCAGGCGCCGACATCAAGGGTTTCCAGCGCAAGGCGGTCGAGATGGCGATCGCGGGGGTCTACGACCTGCGCCAGCACCGTGACGACGTCGTCATGCCGGTGCTGCGGTACTGGAAGGTCTTCGACACCGAGGGTCTGGGTGAGCAGGGCGAGACCGCCCGCGACGAGTTGGTGGCGCACCTGGACAAGCTGGACGTGCAGGCCAGCCGGTTCGAGGACCGGCGCGACGCCCTGCAGGCCCGGATGGCCGGGCGCAAGTCCTGACCTTCCTGAATCCGCGGATCGCGGTCAGGGGCGGGGGAGCGGGATCGCTTCGATGCGGACGTCGTCGCCGACCCGCCGTACGTCCACCAGCTCGAGGCGGGCCGCCCGGCCGATCGTGGGCACCCCGGCCGGACCGAGCGCGGCCGGTCCCTCGCCCAGCAACGCCGGGGCGATGTAGGCAACCACCCGGTCCACGAGCCCGGCGGCGACGGCCGCACCTGCCAGCCGCGGCCCGCCCTCCAGCAGCACGTGCCGCCGCTCCCGCTCGTACAGCCCGGCCAGCAGCGCCCCGAGGTCGACCCGACCGTCCGGGTCGGCGCCGACCTCGGCAGCCGTCGCGATCCACGTCTCGGCGCTGTCATCGCGCACCCGGGCAGTATCGGGCGTCCGTCCGTTGGTGTCGGCCACCACGCGCAGCGGCTGCCGGCCGGCGACCGACCCGTCAGCGGACCGCACGGTCAGGCGCGGATCGTCGGCGACCACCGTGCCGACGCCGACCAGGATCGCGTCGCACTCGGCGCGCAACCGGTGCACGTCGGCCCGCGCCGGCGCACCGGTGATCCAGCGGCTGCTCCCGTCGACGGCCGCCACCCGACCGTCGAGGGTGCTGGCCACCTTCCAGGTGAGGTACGGCCGGTCGCGACGCACCGCGGTCAGCCAGACCGCGTTGACCGCCTCCGCGGCGTCGCCTTCGGGTCCGTCCACCTGCTCCACCGCGACGCCCGCGGCCCGCAGCCGGTCGGCTCCACCGGCTGCGGTCGGCGAGGGGTCGGGTACGCCCACGATGACGCGGGTGATGCCGGCATCCAGCAGCGCCTCGGTGCACGGGCCGGTGCGGCCGGTGTGCGCGCACGGCTCGAGCGTGACCACCGCGGTGCCGCCGCTGGCGAGCGGACCGGCGGCAGCGAGCGCCACCACCTCGGCATGCGGCCCGCCGGCACGGTCGTGGCACCCCTCGCCGACCGGTTTCCCGTCCGCGGCGAGCACGACACAGCCGACCGTCGGGTTGGGCAGTGTGCGCCCGCGGCCGGTGGCGGCCAGCTCGACGGCGCGCAGCATCGCCGCCCGCTCCGTCCGTCCGACCACCGCCGGAGTCTAGGGCTAGACCGGCTCGACACGGTGACAAGGCGAACGTCTCGATCTGGCCAGCCGTTCACCCCACCCGGTCCGCGCGCAGAACCTTGCCGGCCGCAGAGTCCCTACGGTGCTCGGAAGGTCACCACGTGCACGGGTAGGGGAGGGGTGCGCGATGCAATCGCACTCTGAGATGGCTGCCGGGTTCGAGGGAGCACATGAGCCGGCGGCCGAGTCGGCGGATCAGCGGGCCGGTGACGGCGTGGAGTGGCTGGGCCTCAGCGCCCTGCTGTCGGTGCTGTTCGTCGCCCTGCCGTTCACGGTGCTGGCGCTGCAGGCTCGCTGATCAACCACGGGCCGCGAGGGCACCCATCGGGTCCCAGGCGGGCAGCCGTACGGGCTCCTGGTCGAGCGCGGCCATCAGCGCCGGCGGCAGCCGGTCGCGGTGCACGGCGACCTCGAACAGGTGCTCACCGAACCAGTTGTCGTTCATGGTCCAGAAGCCTTTGTCGCCGCGGGTTTCCCCCCAGCTGTTCTCGACCCGCCACCGCCGGGGCACACCCTCGACCACATCCACCCCCGTGAACAGCATGGCGTGGGTCATCAGGGTCGCGTGGTGCAGCAGCCGGTCGGCCTTGGTCATCGTCGTCTCGACGTCGTAGACCGCGTCGTAGTCGTACAGCCCGGCGTCCCACAGCCCCATCCCGCCGTGGCTCATCGGGGCGGTGTCGCAGCCGAACCATACCGGCCGGCCGTCGACCAGCGAGTCCATCGTCAGCTTCTGGATCAGGTCCATGTCCACGTTGAGGTAGACCACCGGTGGGGCGTCGACGACGTTCCCGAGGTGGTCAACGGTGTAGGTGCGACCGAGCTGGCTGCCGGGTCGCGGATCGTGCACCAGGCATACGTAGTCCTCGAGCGGCAGCGACGCATACCGATCGGCGAAGGCATGCGGTGTCAGCCAGCCTTCGCGGTGGAAGTCGCGGTCCTTGTCCTGCCACTGCCAGAACACCCGCTCCGGTGGGGTGCCCAGATGGATGGCGAGCACTCGGTGCACGACGGCGAGCACCGCGGTCTTGGCCTCGCGCAGGACCAGCCCGTGCTTGCGCACCAGCGCCACGAACATGTTCCACTGGCCGCCATCCTCCGCGGGGGTGGCGAGCAGGTGCGCCACCGTGCGGTCGTCGATGTCGAGGTTTGCGGTCGCGAGCACCGACTCCAGCCAGTGGTTGGCCTTCTCCAGCGTGTCCCAGAACAGCAGGAAGTTCTGGCTGAACTCGAAGTCCTTGACCCCCAGGGTGGAGGCAGCGACGGAACGCAGCAGGTTCGTGGCGGCGAACAGCCAGCAGCGACCGCTCTTCTCTTCTGGTCCGTGGCCTGCCAGTCGTCGATCAGGTGCGACATCGACGGCTCGGTCTGGGTCACCACGGCTCGGTCCAGCGTCACCTCGTCCACCGAGGTGGTGGCGACGGCGTTCTGCATCAGCCGGTACGTCGGGTGGGCGTTGAACTCCTTGCCGAATCGCTCCGTGGTTGCCTGGTCGAGCGCCGCCCGCATGTGTCGCCTCGCCTTCACCCGTCGGGACCGTGGCGACCGACCATAGCCGCTGGTCACCGCCGACCTTGTGCCCGCGGTCGTGGCGTGGCACCGTCGTCTGTATGGACGCGACCGCCGAGACGCCCGTGGCCGCGACCGAGCGCGCGGCCGGGCGGCTGCGGTGGGGTCGGCTACCCGACCCGGTGGGCGTCGAGGACATGCGCGAGGGGCAGCCCGCGGGTGAGCCGCTCGACCCGGGCCTCGTCTTCAACCCCGAGCGGGAGTGGCTGATCCGCTACGGCGCGGCCTTGGGTTAGACCGCTCAGGCGGCGAGCTTGCCCGCGATCTGCGCCAGCCTGGCGCCCTGGTGCTGGGCCGCGGTGAGAACCAGGTCGCTCGGCGGGCTGTTGTCGGCTCCGGTGTCGTGCGACGTGCCGTAGGGGTTGCCGCCGGCCGCGTACAGGGTCGGGTCGGTGTAGCCCGGCGCGACGATGACGCCACCCCAGTGGTGCAGCGTGTTGTAGAGGGCCAGCAGCGTCGACTCGTTGCCACCGTGGCTGTTCATGGCGCTGGTGAAGCCGGTGTACGCCTTGTCGGCGAGCAGCCCCTGGAACCACAGCGGCCCGGTGCTGTCCATGAACTGCTTCAGCTGCGCGCTGACGTTGCCGTAGCGGGTGGGGGTGCCCAGCGCAACGCCGGCGGCCCACTGCAGGTCGTCGTGGGTGCCAGCTCGATCTCCTGTGCGGGACCCTCCAGCCACGCCTTCTAGGCCGGGTTGGCGTGGACAGCACTGCTCGGGATCGTCCCGCCATCATCGGGTGGTGATCGCACCGGAGCTGCCTGCCCCCTACACCGCCCGGGCGTTGCGGCCCGACGATGCCCGAGCGGTCACCTCCCTGCTGGCCGCCTACGAGGAGCGGCTGCTCGGCGAGGCGCTGGTCGACCTCGAGGACGTCCAGGCCGACTGGCAGCGACCGAGCACCGACCTGGGCATGCAGGTGCAGTCGCCGTTCACGCATTGGGCCAGGCGACTGTAGGCTGGCCCGCGGTGTCGGCCCGCGGTAGCCCCGGGTCCCACAATTAGCCGCCATGAGCGGCCACGCGCCGTGAGGCGCTCCCGGCCCGACACCGACCCCGGCCAAGCCCGGCGGCAGCTACGGCTCAGGCAAGCTGGCCGGCTCGCTCCAGCCGTGCTGCCCGCTCCAGCTGCTCGGCCGTGACCACCAGCCGGCTCGCCGACCGGGTCGACTGCGGGTGGTTCTCGGCGAGCACCGCTCGCCCGACGGCCAGCACGCGCGCGAACGCGGCAGCCCGTTCGAACGTGACCGCCAGGTCGGCGACGACCACCCCACGCAGCACCGTGTCGGCCAGCTGCCGTACCTCTCTGGGTCCGGGCGGATCCACTACGCCGGCAACCACCTCGTGCACGGGCGCAGCGGCCCGGCCGGCGGCGAACTCGCGAGCCGCCCGGTCCGCATCTCGATGCACCGACGACCGCAGCAAGTACAGCCGCCACAGCGCACCGGCGAGGGAGTCGGCCGGTGCGTCCGCCCACAGCGCGGCCAGCTCGTCGAGGCCCTCCATGTCGGCCAACTGCACCACCCGCTCGGCCACGGTGGCGTCCGCGCTGTCTCGCGCGCCCCGAACCAGCAGTGTCGCCACCCGGGCGCCGGCCTCGGCGCGCAAGGCGGGGTCCTCGGCGCCCGGCAGGTCGTCGAAGACCGGGTCGCCGGGTAGCGCCGGCCGGTGGAAGCGCGAGATGTCCACCACCCGATCGTCGCACGGAGGTCACCGGCAGGCAGCCATTCGGCGCCCCGCGGTGCCGGTCAGCTGCCGCCGAGCACGGACGCAACGACAGGAATGGCCTGCTCCGGCGGGGACTGACCCGGCTCGTAGTTGTAGTCCTGCCCGATGCTGCTCATCGACACGACCGACACCTTGTCCTTGACCTGGACCACCGCGACCGCGTCGATGTGGGCCGCATCTGGTGCGCCGCGCACCGGGCCGGAGAACACCACCCCCCAGGCGGCCCGGCCGCCCGGGACCGATTGCTCGGTCAGGGGCTGCACCGCACCGCGCGGGGTGCGGTCGATGGCCCGCAGCTGCTCGGCGCAGTCGCGGGCGTTGGCCGTGAGCACCGCGAACAGCCGCTGGGCGCTTGGCTGGTCGACGGTGCGGGCGACGACCTGAGCGGCCGTGGGGCTGCCCCTCGTCGCCGCGTAGGTGCGCTCTGCGGCGCTCACCGCCCCGTTCGTGACCAGCGAGAACTGTTGACACACCCAGCGCGGGCGCTGGGACTCGGTCTTCGAGGTGCCGGTCACCCGCCAGCCCATCTGGTCGTTGAGGCCGGGCAGCGCCTGGCCGGGCAGCAGCAGCCCCGGCAGACCGGGGACCGTCGGCTGCGGCGCGTCCGGAGACTGGCTCGAACCGCCGTCGGACGTCGGCTCAGACGTTGCTTCCGACGTCGACTCGGACGTCGGCTCGGATGTCGGTTCGCCGGCGGGCGTCGAGGAGTCGTCGGTCGCCGAGGTGGCGGCTGGGCTGCCGCAGCCGACCAGCGACCCGGCAAGCACCACCCCCAGGACACAGATGAGAGCTCGTCGGTGGCGGGTCAGGTCGTGCACTCGTGCGTCCTCACGTCGTGGCATGGGCGCCGCGCCCACGGCCTCGTTGCGAGCCTAGTGAGCACAGCGTGACGAGGCGGTCACGACGCGCGGTCGAACATCGCCTCGGCGAAGCGGGCTGCCGTCAGGCCGACCTGCCACTCGCGAGCCCCCCGCTGCCGCAGGAAGCCACCGACCGTGTCGGTGTCGATCGGCTCCGGTGGCGCCCAGGCCAACCGGCGGACCCACTCCGGTGTGAGCAGGTTCTCGGCGGGCAGGTCATGCTGCTCGCACAGCTCGGCGACCACCGTCCGGCACGCGCGCAGCCGCGCCGCAGCGGCGGGGTTACGGTCCGGCCAGGACCGCGGCGGCGGCAGCCCGTCGGTACGACCGGTGGTCGGCGGCAGCTGCGAGTCCGGCGCGGACAGCGCCCGTTCGACCGCGGCCGACCAGAGGTCGAGATGTCGCCGCGCCTGCCGGTGCCGCATGCCGGGCAGTGCCCGCAGCGCCTGGCGGCCGCGGGGCAGGGCCACTGCTGCCTCGACGATGGCGACGTCGGACAGCACCCTGCCCGGTGCGATGTCCAGCTCGGCGGCCAGGCGGTCTCGTGCCTCCCACAGCTCGCGCACGACGCCAAGCGCCCGCCGACCGCGCACCCGGTGTAGGCCCGAGGTGCGTCGCCACGGGTCGGGCCGAGGCTCGGGGCCGGTGAAGTGGGTGAGCGCCTCGAACTCCTCCGCCGCCCATCCCGCCTTGCCCGCCGCTACCAGCCGGTCGACAAGCAGGTGGCGCAGCTCGACCAGCACCTCGACGTCGAGGGCGGCGTACTCGAGCCAGGGCTCCGGCAGCGGCCGGGTGGACCAGTCGACCGCCGAGTGCTCCTTGGCCAGCCGGTGGCCGTACAGCTCGGCAACCAGCGTCGCGAGCCCCACCCGGGGCATGTTGAGCAGCCGGCCGGCAAGCTCGGTGTCGAACAGCCGGGCCGGGCGCAACCCGAGCTCGATCAGGCAGGGTAGGTCCTGCGAGGCGGCGTGCAGGACCCACTCGGTGCCGTCGAGCGCCTCGACCAGGGGTGCCATGTCCGGCGCGGCGATGGGGTCGACCAGGGCGGTCGTCGACCCGGCTCGACGCAGCTGCACCAGGTAGGCCCGCTGGGAGTAGCGATGACCCGACGCTCGCTCGGCGTCGATGGCTACCGGTCCGCTCCCGGCGGCCAGCGCCGCAGCCACCCGCTGCAGGCCGGGGCCGGTTTCGGTTAGGGGCGGCACCGGCTCGGCCAGCCGCAGCAGCGGAAACTGGGGCGGGGCAGCAGGCTCGCCGGCCGGCTCGGAACGATCGGCTGAACCGTCGGTCGGTGCGGCGTCGGCAGGGGTGCCGGCGTCTTCAGCCACGTGCACCATGCCGCCGCGGCAGCGTCACGACGCCGCTGGGCAGCGGCTCGAGCCCAGCCGCGGCCCCGAGCAGCTCACCCCAGGCCTCGACGTGATCGACCAGGCTGGGTGCCGGCCGGTGACCGTGCTCGACGATTGCTGGGGTCCAGGACGCGCGCACCTCCACCTGCGCGGTGAGGCTGTCGCGGGCGATGTTGCCGAACCCCTCGGACAGCACCACCGTGACGGTGCCGCTGGGTGCGACGACTTCGAGTCCGTGCGCCTGCCAGGCGTCGCTCAGCCAGCTCCAGGCGACCGCCGAGAGCATCGGGTCGCGCACCATCTCGGGGTCCACCTCGGCGCGGACGAAGCTCACGCACCGGTACGTGCCCTCCCAGCCGTCGTTGCCGCCCGGGTCGTGCAGCAGCACCAACCGCCCGGTGCCGACGTCTCGAGCATCGACCACGATGTCGGCACCCAGCGCCGCGGCGAACGGCGCGATGCGCTGCGGCGCCGGCACCTCCGAGAGCTGGATCTCGGGGCGGAGCCGGACGGCGCGCAACTGCTCGACCGCCGCGCGAAACTGCGCAGGCGGCTGGTCGAGCTCGCGACCGGCGCCCATACCAGCAGCCTATGTCGGGCCGATCGGGGTCACTCCCGCGACGCGCCGGACCGGCTGGGAGGATCGGCTGGTGCCCGAAGCCCCGCTGCTCGCCGCCTGCCACCGACGCCCGCCGAGCCACACCCCGGTGTGGTTCATGCGCCAGGCCGGCAGGTCGCTGCCGGAGTACCGGGCGCTGCGCGAGGGGGTGCCGATGCTCGACTCGTGCGCGCGCCCCGAGATGGTCGCGGAGATCACCATGCAGCCGGTGCGCCGGCACCGGGTCGACGCGGCCGTCTTGTACTCCGACATCGTGGTGCCGCTGAAGGCCGTGGGCGTCGACCTCGACATCGTGGCCGGCACCGGGCCTGTGATCGCCGAACCGGTGCGTTCGGCCCGCGAGGTCGCGCGGCTGCGCCCGCTCACCCCCGACGACGTCCCGTACGTCGCAGCGGCCTGCCGCGGCCTGGTCACCGAGCTGGGCGAGACGCCGCTGATCGGCTTCGCCGGCGCACCGTTCACGCTGGCGTCCTACCTGGTCGAGGGTGGCCCGTCTCGCGACCTCGCGCGCACGAAGGCCCTGATGCACGACGACCCCGCTTTGTGGCACGACCTGCTCGGTCGTCTGGCGGGCATCACCGGCGCGTTCCTGCGGGTGCAGATCGAGGCGGGAGCCCGCGCGGTGCAGCTGTTCGACTCGTGGGTGGGGACGCTGTCGGCGGCCGACTACGCCGCGTTCGTGCAGCCGCACTCTGCGGCCGTGCTCGCGTCGGTTGCCGACCTCGGGGTCCCCCGCATCCACTTCGGTGTCGGCACCGGTGAGCTGCTGGGCATGATGGGCGCGGCCGGCGTCGAGGTCGTCGGTGTCGACTGGCGCGTTTCGCTGTCGGAGGCGACCAGGCGGGTCGGCCCCGGTTGCGCACTGCAGGGAAACCTCGACCCGGCGCTGCTGCGGGCGCGCTGGCCGGTGGTGGAGGCAGCGGTCCGCCGGGTGCTGGGCGAGGGGGAGTCGGCGCCCGGACACATCTTCAACCTCGGACACGGGGTGCCACCCGACACCGACCCCGACGTGCTGACCCGGATCGTCGAGCTCGTGCACCAGCTCACGTCGGTGAGGGGCTGACCGGGCCGCCAGCGGCACGGCGGCGCCGCAACACCGCCGCCAGCGGGACCAGCACGACCGCGCCGACGAGGCGAACGGCAGCGCCACGCCGAGCACGGTGCTGAATCCCACCACCAGCTCGCGCAGCGCGTCCCAGCCGGCGCGGATGCCGGCCGCGAAGCCCCGGACCTCGTCGTCCTTGGCGGGTTGGTTGCTCGCCTTGGTCGGCGGGCGCAGGCGTTGGCGCTCTTCACCCGGCTGTCCACGTCCGCGACCTTCGCGGTCACGTCCTCGCTGCGGATCGAACGGGTCTGCACGACACCCAGGTCGGACAGGCCGCCGACAGCGGCGTCGAAGCGACCGGTCGGTACCTGCACGGTGAGGCGGATCGTGGTCGGTCCGTCGGGGTCGCTGTGCCGCCGGCCCCCGACCGAGGTGGTTTCGCTGGCCACCACACCACCGAGGTAGCTGGCGAGGCTGATGGCGGCGTCTCGGGCGGTGTCGACATCCTTGGAAACGACCGAGAGCTCGGCCGTGCGGATCACGTCGCGCTCGGCGAATGTCTCCCCGCCCAGGCCCACCAGACCTGACGAGCCGCGCTTGTCGGGCGCGCCACCTGCCGCTTGCTTGCCGCCGGCAATCGCGTCCACGCCGGCCCGGTCGGCCGTCGCCCCGTCCGCGACGCAGCACTGCGGTCGTGGGTTCCGTCGCGGCTTGGGAGGATGGCTGGGTGCCCGACCCCGACCGCGATGCTGGCCCCGGCCGCGGCGTTCGCCCGTCGGCCCGTTCGCCCCACGTAGTCATCGTCGGCGGCGGCATCACCGGGCTGGCCGCCGCGCACCGCATCGGCCAGGCCGCGCCCGCCGTACGGATCACCGTGCTCGAGTCCGCACCCGTGATCGGCGGCAAGCTGGCCCAGGCCGAGGTGGCCGGCGTGCCGGTCGACACCGGCGCCGAGTCGCTGCTGAACCGACGACCCGAGGCGGTCGATCTGGTCCGCGCGGTCGGGCTGGGTGACGACCTGTGCCACCCGGCGACCACCTCGGCGTCGGTGTGGAGCCGCGGATCGCTGCGACCCATGCCGCCCACCGTGCTGGGTGTGCCCAGCGATGTCGTGGCGCTCGCCCGCTCGGGAGTGGTGTCCCGCTCTGGGGTGGCGCGCGCGCTGCTCGACCGGGTGCTGCCGGGCCGAGAGCTCGGTGAGCACGCGGACACGGCCGTCGGTACCTTCGTACGCCGCCGGCTCGGTCGCGAGATCAGCGGCCGGTTGCTCGAGCCGCTGCTGGGCGGGGTCTACGCCGGGCACGCCGACCGGCTGTCGCTGCGGGCGGCCGCCCCCCAGATCGCCGAGCTGGCCGCCGGCGGCGGATCGCTGCTGGCGGCCGCCGCCGCCAAGGCCGCCGCCAGGCGGGAGCAGCCGGACGTCCCGGTCTTCGCCGGGATCGTCGGCGGGGTCGGCCGGCTGCCGGCCGCCGTCGCGACCGCCGCGCACGCCGGTGTCCGCACGTCGACGACGGTGCGGGAGCTGCGGCGCACCGAGACCGGCTGGCAGCTGGTGGTCGGCCGCGCGGACGCTGGGGAGGTGGTGGCAGCCGACGCGGTGCTCGTCGCGACGCCCGCGGCCCCCACCGCGCGGCTGCTCGAAGGCGTGGCCCCGGCCGCCGCGACCGCGCTGCGCGCCGTCGAGACCGCGAGCGTCGCGGTGGTGACGCTCGCCGTACCGGTCAGCGGCCTGCCCGCGTCCCCGCCGGGCTCGGGCTTCCTGGTGCCACCGGCCGACGGGCGAGCGGTCAAGGCGGTCACCTGGTCGAGCCGCAAGTGGGCCTGGGTGACCTCCCGCCTGGGGGGCGACACGCTGCTGCTGCGGGCCTCCTTCGGCCGCCACGGTGAGGTCGAGACGTTGCAACGCACCGACACCGAGCTGGTGCAGCTGGCCGCCGACGAGCTGGGCGACGCCGCCGGCCTGCACGGCCCACTCGCCGACGCCCTGGTCACGCGCTGGGGCGGGGGGCTGCCGCAGTACGCCGTCGGGCACCGCGACCGGGTTGCGCGCATCCGGCATGCGGTGGCCGCAGTGGACGGCCTCGAGGTTGCCGGGGCCAGCTATGACGGGCTTGGCGTCGCGGCCTGCATCGCCGACGGGCAGCGGGCTGCGGACCGGCTCGTGGGTGCGTTGCGCCGGCACGAGACAATGGGCGCATGACACCCGACTCCGGTGGCCCGTCGGCCCGCGAGATCAACGAGACCATCCGCTACACGATGTGGTCGGTGTTCGCGCTGGCCGCACCCCTCGGCGAGGTCGACCGGGCGACGCTTTCCAAGGAGGTCGGCGCCCTGGTCGACGAGCTCGGGGCGGCGGACGTGGAGGTCCGTGGCGTCTACGACCTGTCCGGGGTGCGCGCGGACGCCGACCTGCTGGTGTGGTGGCACGCACCGACCGCCGAGGCCCTGCAGGACGCCTACAACGGCTGGCGTCGCACCGAGCTGGGCCGATCGCTGCGCCCGGTGTGGTCACAGTTGGCGCTGCACCGGCCGGCGGAGTTCAACAAGGGCCACGTGCCGGCGTTCATGGCCGGTGAGCAGCCGCGCGAGTGGGTGTGCGTCTACCCGTTCGTGCGGTCCTACGAGTGGTACCTGCTGCCCGAGTCGGAGCGGCGCGAGATGCTGGTCGAGCACGGCAAGCTCGCTCGCGGCTACCCCGACGTCCGCGCCAACACGGTCTCGTCCTTCGCGCTGGGTGACTACGAGTGGCTGCTGGCGTTCGAGGCCGACGACCTGCACCGGATCGTCGACCTGATGCGTGACCTGCGTGCCAGCCGCGCGCGGCGGCACGTCCGCGAGGAGGTGCCGTTCTACACCGGGCGTCGCCGGCCGCTCGCCGACCTCGTCGCCCAACTCCCCTGACGTTCCGCGGTGCCGGTTCAGTCGGTGGCCGGCTCCAGTGTCAGCGCCACGCTGTTGATGCAGTACCGCTGGTCGGTCGGGGTGCCGTATCCCTCACCCTCGAAGACGTGGCCCAGGTGGGAGTCGCACGTCGCGCAGCGCACCTCGGTGCGCACGCCGCCGAATGAGCGGTCCTCGAGGTAGTTGACCGTGTCGCCGGCCAGCGGCGCGAAGAACGACGGCCAGCCGCAGTGCGACTCGAACTTGGTGTCCGAGCGGAACAGCTCGGCGTTGCAGGCGCGGCAGCGATAGACCCCGGCGGTCTTCGTGTCGACGTACTCGCCGGTGTAGGGACGCTCCGTGCCGGCTTGTCGCAGCACGTTGTACTCCTCGCGGCTCAGCTCCTGCCGCCACTCTGCGTCGGTCTTCTGCACCCTGGTGTGTTCCTGGCTCATCCCGTGAGCCTACGTCGGTCGCGCGCCGGCCACGAGCGTTGGCTGGCGCCCGGGGTGAAGCGGTCGTTCGCCGTCGTCGCCACCCTCATCTCGTAGCGCCCCTTCTCCTTGTTGGTGGGCGACTGTGCGCACCCGCGCGGGTCGGGGGCCGGGCTGGCGTACGGTGAGGCGGTGGCGACAGCGGCCGAGGACGTCGAGGTCGGCGGGCGCACGGTCCGCGTCAGCAGCCCTGACCGCCAGGTGTATGCGGCCACCCCGGCCGGCCCGGCGGTCACCAAGCTCGACGTGGTGCGCTACTACGCCGCCGTGGGGGAGCAGATCCTGCGCGCGACCTACGAGCGTCCCACCACCCTGGAGCGGTGGCCCAAGGGGGTCTTCGAGGGTGCCCGGCTGTCGACCCGGACGGACAGCAGGGGGGACGCGTTCTTCCAGAAGCGGGCGCCGGCCGGCGCCCCGCCGTGGCTCGAGACGGCCACCATCACATTCCCGTCGGGCCGTACGGCAGACGAGGTGTGTCCGACCGAGCCCGCGGTCATCGCCTGGGCGGCGCAGATGGGCACGATCACGTTCCACCCGTGGCCGGTGCGCCGCGGGGACGTGGATCACCCCGACGAGCTGCGCATCGACCTGGACCCGCAGCCCGGAGCGCACTTCGCCGATGTCGTGGTGGTGGCCGAGGAGCTGCGCGGCCTGCTTGACGGGCTGGGCATGACCGGCTTCCCCAAGACCTCCGGGGGCCGCGGCATCCACGTCTACGCCCGGATCGAGCCGCGGTGGACGTTCACCGACATGCGCCATGCGGCGATCGCCGTCGGCCGCGAGCTCGAGCGGCGGATGCCGGGTCGGGTCACCACCCAGTGGTGGAAGGAGCAGCGCCCCCCCGGGTCGGTGTTCGTCGACTACAACCAGAACGCCCGCGACCGCACGATCGCCTGCGCCTACTCGCTGCGCCCCCGCCCGGGCGCGCCGGTGTCCGCGCCGCTCGACTGGGACGAGGTGGCCGACGTCGACCCCGGCGACTGCACGCTGCACACGGTGCCGGGTCTGCTGCAGCAGCGACCGGACCCGCACGCCGGCATCGACGAGCGAGCCCACGGGTTGGAGACGTTGCTGGAGTGGCATGCCCGCGACGAGCGTGGCGGCCTCGGTGACATGCCGTACCCACCGGACTACCCGAAGATGCCGGGTGAGCCGCGGCGGGTGCAGCCGTCACGAGCCCGCGACTGAGGCGGGCCCGGTCAGCCGGCGCGGACGTTGTGCTTGGTCATCGTGATCAGACCGAAGTGCGCATCGCGATCGGAGCTCTGGTTGATCCTGATCTGCGTGGAGTAGTCGACGGCGTCGGGGTCGTCGAGCAGCTCGAAGCGGCCGTCGACGACGCGCCGCTTGAAGTAGTCCGCGATCCCGCGGGTCACGTACGTGGCGACCGCCTCCCTGCGGATCGTCACGCCCTTGCTGGATTGCCTGGAGTCGTTGTACCCGGTCTCGGTGAAGACCCAGCTCCGTGTGCGCGTTGCCGACGTCGCACCACGCACGTGCTCCGGGTCCCTCAGCGAGGACCCAATACGGCGGCTGACCTGCACGGTAGTCGCACCAGTTGGCCGTTGACATCGGTCGCTTCGCGATCGAAGGCGGCGACGGCCGCC
>JBBSNM010000067.1:0-15712 GCA_038232655.1 Propionibacteriales bacterium
CCGGGGCTGATGTGAGCGTCCTGGCCGAGCCTGCGGCCAGGCTCGATCGCGACCATCGGCAGCCGGCCCGCTGGCTACGCGGATCTACCGGCATGGTGACCGCGGAGGCCGCGGTCGTGCTGCCGGTGCTGGTGTGCGTCAGCGTCGCCCTCGCCTGGCTGGTACTGGTCGCGGTGGCACAGCTGCAATGCATCGACGCCGCCCGCGAGGTGGCGCGGCTGCATGCACGGGGGGACGGCGATGCGGTCGTGTCCGACGCCGTCGGCCGGTTGGCCCCCGCGGGCGCCCGGTGGGATGTGGTCGACCGCGACGGGTTGGTGGTGGCGTCGGTCAGCGCCGAGGTGCGT
Source organism: Propionibacteriales bacterium (assembly GCA_038232655.1). Lineage (GTDB taxonomy): Bacteria > Actinomycetota > Actinomycetes > Propionibacteriales > Nocardioidaceae > JACCVL01. Next base: position 348 of record JBBSNM010000067.1, read on the forward strand.
CCCCGGCTGCCGATCGTCGGTCGCCTGCCCGCCGTCGACCTTGCCGCAGACGCGGCGGCCGCCGAGGAGCCACGGTGATCGGGTCGTGCGTCGCCGCGCTGGCCGCTCGCGCCGGGCGAGCGGGCTCCCCTGAGCGCGGAGTCGCCGCGATGCTCTCGGTTGCGGTGATGGCGCTGCTGATGATGACAACTCTCGTCGCGGTCGGTGCCGGGCAGGTGGTGGCTGCCCGGCACACCGCAGCCGCGGCCGCCGACCTGGGCGCGCTCGCTGGCGCGGCCGATGGGCTCGGGCCGGGCAGCTGCGTCGCAGCCGTCGATGTCGTGCGCGCCAACGGCGCCGAGCCGGTCAGCTGCCAGTTGATCGGCGCCGACGTCGTGGTCACCGCCGTAACGCCGACCGAGCCCGTGCTGGGGGTGAGCTGGCGGCTGGAGTCGACGGCCCGCGCCGGACCAAGCCGCGGGTGACGCCCCGGTGCGGAGGTGCCGGCTGCCGGTCGAGGGGTCGGTCAGTCGAGGGGTCGGTCAGTCGAGGGGTCGGTCAGTCGCGGGGCGCCGATGTGCGGTGGTCGGTGTCGCCGCCGTCCGATCGGGTGCCGGGGCTCGTCCGGGTGGACTTGCCGGTGCCCCCACCGGACCGCGCCGGGGGGCCGCCGCTATCGCGGCTGGTGTCGCGGGTGCTGGTGGCCGGCTGGCTCTCGGCCTCCCGTCGCAGCTGCTTGACCTCCTTGCGCCGGCGGTTGCTTCGCCGCACACCGCCGACCATCAGCGCCAGGCCAAGCAGCGCCAGCAGCGCACAGGCGGCTCCGATGCCGAAGACGCCGGCGGCCGTGGTATCGACGTCGAAGCCGGGCAGGTCGAGGGCGACGGGGTCACCACCCTGGCGGACGATGATGACGGCGACCACGGCCACCACGATCAAGATGATGACGCCGAGAACAACCATCGTTCCTCCACACTCACTTGGGCCGACGCAGTCCGGGTCGGGGTCAGGGCAGGGGCACGCGCCACGTGCCGCAGCACCGACTCTATGCCTGGGCGGCGCCCTCCACCGGGTCCGGGCACTCCGACAGCAAGGTGTCGAGCAGGACCACGGCGCCACCCTTGTGCAGCGGCTCGTTGCCGTTGCCGCACTTCGGCGACTGCACGCACGACGGGCAGCCGTCACGACACGCGCAGGACACGATCGCCGTCCGGGTCGTACGCAGCCATGCTGCCGCGACCGCGTAGCCCCGCTCGGCAAAGCCCGCCCCACCGGGGTTCCCGTCGTAGACGAACACCGTGAGCCGGCCGGTGTCTCGGTGCAGCGCGGTGGAGACGCCGCCGATGTCGGTGCGGTCACAGGTCGCGAACAGCGGCAGCAACCCGATCGCCGCATGCTCCGCGGCATGCGCGGCCCCGGGCACGTCACGGCCCGCGAGCCCGCAACTTCGCAGCCGCTCCGCGGCCAGCGTCCACCACACGGCCGTCGTCGCCAGCTGCCGTGGCGGCAGGTCGAGCGGTTCCTCACCGATGACCTCGCCGGTGTGCAGCCGCCGGCGTAGGAAGGCGACCACCTGGTTCGTGACCTGCACGCTGCCCACGGTGACCGTCGCCGACCCCCAACGACGGGTCTCGCGGTGCGCGACCACGTCGATGTCGGTGACCTCGCGCGCCGTGGTGGTCCAGTCGGGGTCGGCCTGCTGCACCAGTGCGCAGCCGCCGTCGAGGTCCAGCTCCTGCACGATGTAGCTGCATCCGCGGTGCAGGTACACCGCGCCGGTGTGCACCGCAGCCGGTGCGGCCGAGGCGTCGACGGTGCCGAGCACCTTGCCGTCCGGGCACTCCACGATCTGCACCGCGGCACCGCCGCTGGAGCGGATGTCGGCGAGCTCGCAGGCGCGGTCCCGCCGGGTCCAGAACCAGCCACGGGGGCGTCGCCGCAGCATCCCCTCGGCGACCAGCGCCGCCACCCCGGCCTCCGCCTTCGCTCCGAACAGGCCGAGGTCCGCCTCGGTGAGCGGCAGCTCCTGCGCGGCGGCGCACAGGTGCGGGCCGAGCACGTAGGGGTTGTCGGGGTCACTGACAGTTGCCTCCACGGGCCGGCCGAGCAGCGCCTGCGGGTGGCGCACGAGGTAGGTGTCGAGCGGGTCGTCGCGGGCGACCAGCACCCCCAGCGACGACCGACCGCGGCGACCGGCACGGCCGATCTGCTGCCACAGGCCGGCACGGGTGCCCGGATACCCCGCCACGAGCACCGCGTCGAGCCCGACCAGGTCGACGCCCAGCTCGAGTGCGTTGGTGGCGGCGGCGCCGGTGAGACGACCGTCCTTGAGCTCGCGCTCCAGGGCGCGCCGATCCTCCGGCAGGTAGCCACCTCGGTAGGCCGCGACGGTTCCGCTCAGCGCCGGGTCCACCTCGCCCAGCTGCCGCTGGGCCGACAGCGCCACCGTCTCCGCACCGCGACGGGACCGGACGAAGGCGAGCGTCCGGATGCCGTCGAGCACCAGGTCGGTGAGCAGGTCAGCGGTCTCAGCCTGGGCGGAGCGCCGCACCGGTGCGCCCCGCTCACCTGCCTGATCGGTCAGTGGCGGCTCCCACAACGCGAGCGCACCAGCACCGCGAGGCGACCCGTCGTCGGTCACCGCGTCGACCGCGAGACCGGTCAGGGTCGACGCGCACCCGGCGGGCTCCGCGACGGTTGCCGAGGCAAGCACGAACGTCGGCGTGGCGCCGTAATGGGCTGCTAGCCGCCGCAGCCGCCGCAGCACCTGCGCCACGTGGGAGCCGAAGACGCCCCGGTAGTGGTGGCACTCGTCCACGACGACGAAGCTCAGCCCGGACAGCAGCCGGGCCCACCGGGCGTGTCCTGGCAACAGCGAGCGGTGCAGCATGTCCGGGTTGGTAGCCACCCAGGTCGCATGGTCGCGGGCCCAGTCGCGCTCGCGGCGGGGCGCGTCGCCGTCGACGGCCACGGCGCGCAGCGAGCGCAGGCCGTCGCCGACCTCGGCGAGGGCGGCGAGCTGGTCGTGCGCCAGTGCCTTGGTGGGGGCGATGTACAGCACGGTCGGCGTCGTGTCGCGCGGTCGGGCGGGTGCGGCGGCGGCAACCAGCGTGCTGAGCCCCGGCAGCAGGTAGCCCAGCGACTTGCCCGACCCGGTGCCGGTGGCGAGCACGACATGGCCGCCCCCCCAGGCCCGCTCCGCCGCCTCGACCTGGTGACTCCAGGGCCATTCGACCCCGCTCGCGCGCAACCGCTCAACCACCTCCGGCGGTACCCACGTCGGCCACGGTGTCGGCCGGCCGGCCCGGGCGGGCCAACGCAACAGGTGAGTGAGCCGGCCGTCGCGGCCGGGTCGGCTCGCCAGCCGTTCAAGCAGGGCCACCGGATCACCGTCGCGGACCACCCCCGCCGCGGTGGCTGCACGCACCGACATGATCGTCTGAGTCTCGCACGCCCGACGATCGACGCCTGCCGTTGCCGGGCGCATCATGGTTGAATGCCCGCGAACGGGCCGAATCCATGTCCGATCTCGACCTCGAGCCTCGGGGGGCCCGACACGAAGGAGACTCCGTGGACCTGTCGCTGCTGACGTACGAGGAGGGTGATTGGACGGTGATCGCCGTCGGCGGTGAGATCGACGTCTACACCGCGCCCAAGCTTCGTGACGCCCTGGTCGACCTGGTCAACAAGGGTCGCTACCACCTGGTGGTGGACGTCGAACAAGTCGACTTCCTCGACTCCACCGGCCTCGGCGTGCTCGTGGGCGGGTTGAAGCGGGTTCGGGCAAACGACGGCGGCCTGCGGATCGTGTGCACCCAGGAGCGGCTGCTCAAGATCTTCCGCATCACCGGTCTCACCAAGGTCTTCGCGATCCACGACACCGTCGCCGCCGCTACCGAAACCTGACCTGCACCCATGACACAGGTCCGCCTCGACGTGCTCCCCGACGCGGCGTACGTGCGGGTGGCGCGGCTGGTGGCGGTGTCGATGGCGCGGCTGAGCGGCGTCGACGAGGAAGTCGTGGAAGACGTCCGGCTCGCCGTGGGGGAGGCCTGCGGTCGGGCGGTCGCAGCTCACCTGCAGCACGGACTGGTCGAGCCGGTGAGCCTCAGCTTTGAGGGCGGCCGGGGACTCGCAGCCAGCGTCGTCGACCGCGTCGGGCTGCCAGCCGCACGTGGGCACGACGCCGTCGCCGTGTTGCTGGCAGCCTCCGCGGACCGTCCCGGCGCCGATGTGGATCTCGTCGCCGGTGACGCACCGGCGGTGCTGGCGCTGCTGGAGGGCCTGGCCCAGCAGGTGGAGGTGCGCACCGGCGCCGACGGGACCATGGTCGACCTACGCTGGGGCACCGCAGGCTGACGGTGCTCCGCGGGCCGGCTGCATGGCCGGCCGCGGTTGTCGATACGGTACCTGCGGCTCCGCTTGTGCGTGGGCCGGCAGCTGGCCCTGACCGTGACCCGGCATCTTGACGCCGGAGCACGAGCCGCAGGTGTCAGCTGTCGTTGTCGAGCGGGGTGCTTCCCCTGGAGGAGTACGTAATGTCGCGGGTCCCCCTCGCCGCCGCCGGCGTGGACGTGTCTCTCGACGGCGGCAACACCACGGTCGTGGTCGTCGTCGCCGTGGTCGCGCTGGTGGCGCTGGTGATGGCGGGCATGTTCCGCCAGCAGGTGCTGGTCGCCGACGAGGGCACCGAAAACATGAAGACGATCGCCAAGGCGGTGCAGGAGGGGGCCTCGGCCTACCTCACCCGGATGTTCCGGACGCTGGCCCTGTTCGCCGTGGCCGCGTTCGCGCTGCTGTTCGTGCTGCCCGGCGCGGCCGACATCCGCATCGGTCGCTCGGTGGCCTTCCTGTTCGGCGCCGGCTTCTCGGCACTGATCGGCTACCTCGGCATGTCGCTGGCCGTACGCGCCAACGTGCGCGTCGCCGCCGCCGCTCGGGGGGGTGACCGCGACCTCGGGATGCGCATTGCCTTCCGCACCGGCGGCGCCGTCGGCATGGCCACCGTCGGGCTCGGCCTGCTCGGGGCGGCCGTGGTGGTGCTGTACTACCAGGGCGACGCGCCCAGCGTTCTCGAGGGCTTCGGCTTCGGCGCGGCCCTGCTGGCGATGTTCATGCGGGTCGGTGGCGGCATCTTCACCAAGGCGGCCGACGTGGGCGCCGACCTGGTCGGCAAGGTCGAGCAGAACATCCCCGAGGACGACCCGCGCAACGCCGCGACCATCGCCGACAACGTGGGCGACAACGTCGGCGACTGCGCCGGCATGGCCGCCGATCTGTTCGAGTCCTACGCGGTGACGCTGGTCGCGGCCCTGATCTTGGGCTCGGCGGCCTTCGGCTCGCAAGGTCTGGTCTTTCCGCTCATCGTGCCCGCCATCGGCACGCTGACCGCCATCTTGGGTGTGTTCATCACCCGGCCGCGGGCCGGCGAGAGTGGCCTGACGACCATCAACCGGTCCTTCTACATCTCCGCCGCCGTCGCGGGCGTGGTGTCGTCGATCGCCGCCTTCGCCTACCTGCCCACCTCGTTCGGTGACCTCGACGGCGGCATCAGCAACGGCGAGGGCAACCCGGCGCTGATCGCCGTGATCGCGGTGCTGCTCGGCATCGTGCTGGCCGCTGTGATCTTGTCGCTGACCGGCTACTACACCGGCACCGACCATCGGCCGGTCAAGGACGTCGGCAAGACCGCCCTCACCGGCGCTGCGACCGTCATTCTGTCGGGCCTTTCGGTCGGCTTCGAGTCCGCCGTCTTCACCGCGCTGGTCATCGGCGGCGCAGTGTTCGGTGCGTTCCTGCTCGGAGGCGCCTCGGTGACCGTGTCGCTGTTCGCCGTGGCGCTGGCCGGCACCGGCCTGCTCACCACCGTCGGGGTGATCGTCGCGATGGACACCTTCGGCCCCGTCAGCGACAACGCCCAGGGCATCGCCGAGATGTCCGGCGACGTCGACGAGGACGGTGCGCAGATCCTCACCGACCTCGACGCGGTGGGCAACACCACCAAGGCCATCACCAAGGGCATCGCGATCGCCACCGCCGTGCTCGCGGCAACCGCGCTGTTCGGGTCCTACACCGATGCGATCGTCACCGAGGCCGGCGAGGCGATCGACCCCAACGAGCTGTTCTCGGTCGTGAACCCCGACGTGCTCGTCGGCGTGGTCATCGGCGCGGCGGTGGTGTTCCTCTTCTCCGGGCTGGCCATCAACGCGGTCTCGCGGGCGGCCGGTGCGGTCGTGTTCGAGGTGCGCCGGCAGTTCGCCGAGATCCCCGGGATCATGGCCGGCACCGGACGGCCCGAGTACGGCAAGGTCGTCGACATCTGCACCCGCGACTCGCTGCGCGAGCTGGCCACACCCGGCGTGCTGGCGATCCTCGCCCCTGTCGCGGTGGGCTTCGGTCTCGGCGTCGGCCCGCTGGCCGGCTTCCTCGCCGGTGCGATCGGCACCGGCACGCTGATGGCGGTCTTCCTCGCCAACTCCGGCGGCTCCTGGGACAACGCCAAGAAGCTGGTCGAGGACGGCGCGCACGGTGGCAAGGGGTCCGAGGCGCACGAGGCCACCATCATCGGCGACACCGTCGGCGACCCGTTCAAGGACACCGCCGGACCGGCGATCAACCCGCTGCTCAAGGTGATGAACCTGGTGTCGCTGCTGATCGCCCCGGCGATCGTGTCCCTGTCGATCGGCGACGACGCCAACGTCGTGCTGCGGGTCGGCATCGCGCTCGTCGCGGCCGGCATCATCGCTGCGGCGCTGGTGATCACCACGCGCCGTCCGGTGTCGATCGGCGACACCGACAACAGCGAGGCGAAGGCAGCCTCGGCTGCTTGAGGCTCCGCGAGCGCACCCAGCCTCGGCCGTCACGCCTCCGGCGGGGTCCGGCGTAGCCGAGCGGGCAGCAGCCGGCGCGCCAGCTGCCGGGTGCTGCCGGACAGCCGCGCCGAAGCCCCGGCGACCAGCCGGCCCGCGCCGCGGCGGCGTCGCGCTGCCTCGTCCACCAGCAGCTCGGCCAGCGCGTACGCACCCGCCGCCGCCACCTCGTCGGCGGCCGGCGCGGCCGGCGCACCTGGGTCGCCGTACACCGGCTGCAGCTCGGCCAGGTCGCCCACCACGGCGTACCCACGCTGGGCCAGGGTGTCGATCATCTCGGCCGCGACGTCGTCGAACCAGCCACGCAGCTCGTCAGGCACCCGGGCGCGGCTGCCGTCCGAGCGCCCGGCCAGCACCTGCTGGGCCAGTCCGCCCTTGACCAGCGGCGCGTAGTCGGGCCAGTCCAACCGCCCGCCGAGCGCCTCGTTGACCCGGCGCACCAGCTCGGCGTCGGCCAGCCCGAGCGAGGCGTTGACCCGCGGTGCCGCGGCGTCGTAGTCGGCCGGGGCCAGGCCCACCACGGCGCAGCAGCGCTCCCACAACAGGGTCGACGGTGCACCCGGTGGCGGCACCGTGATCAGGTGCACCCGATCGACGGGGACCCGCTGCGACCAGCGCTCGAGGATCTCGGCGGTGTCCTGCTGCCGCCAGAAGATCCGCGCGCCCCGTCCCTTGCGGGCACCGGTGACCTGTTCCAGGTAGCGCTCGTACGACAGTGTCTGGTTGTTCTTCACCATCTCCTGCCACACCGCGGGCACCTGCCGGCCGAGGTCGCGGGCGGTCAGCACGACATGCAGCTCGGCGTCGCCCAGGTCGTCCAGCGCCCGGTCGACGAGCTCGGTCGGCGCGCCGGCGAGCAGCTCGTGGGACACGATCACCGATTCGCCGCCGAAGGCACGTACCTCACCGACCAGCCGGTCCCACGCGCCCTGCACACCGGGGTCGTCGTAGCCACCGAACCGCAGCCCACGCAGGTCCAGGGTGGCGCGGAAGTGGGCGTCGGCGTGGTCGCCGGGATACAGCACGCCGCGTTGCCGCAACCTGCCGCGGTTGCGGAACAGCACCGCCTGCAGGTACGTGGTGCCGGTCTTCGGCGCCCCGATGTGCAGGTACGCGCGGGTCATGACAACCGTCCTTCGACGTCAGGGGCGCCGTCGTGCACGCCGGGGTGCTCAGCGCTGGAGCGTATCGGAGCGCGCCTAGCCTGCCGTTGCATGTGCATCGACGACACGGCTGCGGCGCCTCGCTCAACCCATCTCGACCTCGACGCGCTCGGCGCCGATCAGGCCGACCGGCTGCGGGCGGCACTGGCGGCGGCGACCTACACCGCCGACGCGGTCACCGACCTGCTCGGAGCGCAGACCCCGGCCTGGTCGATCCGCTGGTGGCGGCGGGGGTGCTGGCGCGGGCGGGTGATGAGGTGCGAGCGCTGGTCGACGTGCGGCCGTACGGCGACGACGACCACGACTGGTGGGTGGTCGGCGACCTGACGCCGGGACTCGACGTCGCTGACCGGCGAGCTGCGCGCCGACCACCGCGCCACCGTCGGCGAGCTCGTCACGGAGGGGTGGCTCGGGTTGGACGGCAGCGGCTAGCCGCACCACCGCTTGAACTTGTAGGGCGTGTCGGTGTAGATCCCCCTGGCGCCGGTCGCAGCGATCTGCTGCCAGTACTCGTGGATCGTCAGGTCGCTGGGCTTCTTGCTGCGACGCGCCCACACGATGGCATCGGCCCGGCCCGCCCGGCGGACGACCTTCTTGTTCAGGTCGCGGGGCAGAATCAGCACGGCGGATGCGTTGTGAGCCTGCACCGTCGTGGCGGTCACCCGCTCATGGGGCTTGGGCCGCCAGTAGAGCAGCATGTCTGAGGCGACCTCCTCGAGCACCGGCATCGCACCGGCGTAGCCGCCCAGATAGACCTGCTGGTGCAGGCCCATCTTGCGGACCTGGCGGACGGCCTTGCGCAGTTGCTGCCGCGTCCAGGTGGTGCCGTAGCTCTTCACCTCGACGGTCAGCACGGTGCCGGACTTCTTGATCGCCCGCAGGGCCTTCAGCCACGTTGGCACCCTCCCGCCCACCGGCTCGGTGCGCAGCCCCCGGATGTAGTCCCAGGTGAGCTCGTCGACCAGTCCTTCGCCGTTGGTCGTGCGCTTGACGTTCCTATCGTGCATCAAGATGAAGCGGCCATCCTTGGTCACCCGCAGGTCGGTCTCCGAGTGGGTGAGCGCGGTGATGGCGCGGATCGTGTTCTCGTCATAGTTCTTTTGGTCGCCGCGGTGCCCGATGCCGTACATGCCGCAGCTTCCGGTGTCGCTTGCGACGGCCGGCGTTGCGGGGAACACGGCCACCAGCAGGCCCGCTGTGAGCACCGATGCGAGCCCGGATGCGAGCACCCTCGTGCCCCGATGCCTTCTCATCATGACCGCGACGATAGGGAGCGGTCTCGAAAGAAATCCTGGGAACGGACAGAAAAACGGCTGCTGTGATCGTGTGATTACTGCGTGCATCTGAATACCCATGGCTGGCGTCGACCCACCTGGGGGCGCACAGCGGAGTGATGGTGCGAGGCTTGGGGCCGGGGGTGGCGGGGATTGCCCTGCTGGGGTTGCTCACCGCCTGCACGACGACGACCGGACCGAGCGCTCCAGAGGCAGCGCCCACGCCCTCCGGGTCGGCGCCCAGCAGCGATCGGCCCAGCAGCGATCGGCCCAGCACCGATCTGCCCAGCACCGATCTGCCCAGCACCGATCTGCCCAGCACCGATCTGCCCAGTACCGATCGGCCGGGCACCGATCGGCCGGGCACCGGCGGGACCGTCAGGGGGCTGCCTGGCCTCGGTGGCCCGCGGATCGGTGTCGAGTCAATGCTGAAGACGGTTCGGCTTCTGGCCAGGCGGGTCGGGCCGCGAGAGGCAGCATCCGCTGCCGTCGACAACGCCGCTGCGGCGGTCGCAGCCCGGTTCAGAGACTACGGCTACCGGGTGACCCGCCAGCAGGTTCGAGTGCCGGCCGGGCCGGCGTCTCGTGGGGCGTGCCGGCGGGGTCCGGCACGAGCGCCAACGTGATCGCGACACCGACCGGCTTGGACCCACGACGGCCATTCCGCATCGTTGGTGCGCACCTCGACACCGTGCCGCAGGCGCCGGGTGCCGAGGACAACGCCTCCGGGGTCGCCGTGCTGCTCGAGGTGGCACGGCTGGCCGCGCGCCGACGGCGACCTCGGTCACCATTTCGGTTCACGACTACACAGGCAGTCGCTGCGACCGATCGAGCGCCGCTCGCTGGACGCGATGGTGTCGCTCGACCGGGTCGGGGTCGGCACTACAGTGCCGGTCTGCACCGGTGGCAGCGGCTCGCTACGCGTGCGCGACGACCTGCTGGCCGTCGCCCGCCGGATGGGCATCAGCGCGACCGGGTGCACGGACAACGCCAGCAGCGACCACTGGTCGTACGAGCAGGGGGGTGTCGACGTCGCCCGAATCGGTGGCACGCCCCTGCCCGGAGTACCACTCGCCAGCCGACCGGCCGGGTGTGCCGCAGCCGGCCCAGCTCCGCCGGGTCACGTCGGTGACGTGGACGTGGCTGCGGGGTTGACCCGGCAGGGCGCGCGGTGGTCAGCGCGAGGTCGTGGTCGGGTGGTCCCCGCCGTGGCGACCGCGCGTGAGCTCGGCAAGGTGGGCCTCTTGCAGGTCCCGCCGGCCGGGCGTCGGCGTGGTGATCACGCGTCCGCCGCGCACCACGTTGGTGAGCAGGTCCCGTGCGGACCAGTGCCACACCGGGATCCGCTCCCTGGCCGGGGTCGCGCTGCGGCCGGCAGCGGCCAGGAAGGCGATGAAGGCCAGCAGCAGAAGGAGCATCGTCATGTCAGTCACCTCCGTTCCATCGTCTGTCGGTCGTGGTCGGGAATCAAGGCGGCCGTCCCGGTCACCCGAACCCGCGGGTCGCCACAGGCCAGATCGACGACCAGCGGACTGGGCCGGCCCATGTCCTCGCCCTGCATGATCGTCACTTGGGCCGGCGCGTCCATTAGAGCCAGTGAGCGCAGGTAGCCCCCGAAGGCGGCTGCCGCCGCGCCGGTAGCGGGGTCCTCGACCACCCCGCCGAGCGGGAACGGGTCACGGGCGTGGAACGACGCCGGGGTCTAGACCCACACCAGGTGTGTTGTAGTCCAGCCCTGCCGCGCCATCAGTGCCGCCAGCGCGGGGAAGTCGTAGTCCAGCGCGGCCAGGTGCGCGCGCTCGCGCACGGCCAGCACACAGGTGCTCGGGCGCGTCCAGGACGACGCCGGCGGGGTTGCCGCCCCGGCCGACGGCCGTGAACGCGGCGTAGTGCAACACCTCGGCGTCGTTCGTCGTCGACCTCATGTGGTCAGTGTGGCCGCGTCACCCCTCACGACGGCAGCCGGTCCAGCCCGTCGATGTCGCCAAGGATGTCGGCTGCCCGCGCTCCGGTCACCTGGCGCGGTGCGTAGTCGGCGCCGATGACGTACGGCGTCGCCGTGGCCCGGCGCAACCCGCCGTCGGCGAAGGTGAGGTTGAGCACAAAGCCCTCCTGGGTCTGCTGCATGAAGCAGCAGCGCGACGAGCAGGCGCGAGGCGATGCCGCAGGGTCGACGGGCAACCATCCATGCACGGTACGCCCGGGACGTGCTCTGGCCCGTTGCGTCGGCAAAGTCAGCGGCGTACAGTCATAGTGTGGCATAGTAGTTCCACAATATAGAACCCAGTGTAAACCCACGCTGAGGCATGCCGCCCGTAGCACGACGCAGGGATAGCCATGAACAGCCCGAACGCCCCCACCGTCGACCAGAGCCGCCGCTCGGTGCCGATCAACCTGCGCCAGTCGGGGCCGACCCCGGTGCAGATGCTGGTCGACACCCGCATCCGCAAGTCGCCCTACTGGGAGCTGTCGCACCGCGCCGGCTGCTGGCGGGCCTCGACCTACAACCGCATGTACCACCCGCGCGGTTACGTCCGCCCCGAGGACGGGGGGATGGGCGTCGAGTACGACGCGTTGGTCAACCACGTCACCTTGTGGAACGTCGCGGTGGAGCGCCAGATCCAGGTGCGGGGCCCGGACGCGGAGTCGTTCGTCGACTTCGTCATCACCCGCGACGCGACCAAGATCCCGCCGATGCGGGCCCGCTACGTCATCTTGTGCAACGAGGCCGGCGGCATCCTGAACGACCCCGTGCTGCTGCGCATCGCCCAGGACGAGTTCTGGTTCAGCCTCTCCGACAGCGACCTGATGCTGTGGCTGCAGGGCGTCAACGTGGGGCAGCGGTACGACGTCGCGATCAACGAGATCGACGTGGCCCCGGTCCAGATCCAGGGCCCGAAGTCGGTCGACCTGATGGTCGACCTGGTCGGCCCCGCGGCGGCCGGGCTGCCGCCGTACGGCCTCATGTCCGCGACCGTCGGCGGCTGCGACGTGATCGTGTCGCAGACCGGCTTCTCCGGCGAGAAGGGCTACGAGATCTACCTGCGCGACGCCACGATCCATGCCGAGCAGATGTGGAACGCAGTCCTCGAGGCCGGTGCGGCGCACCACCTGATGGTGGTCGCTCCGGCCCACCACCGGCGGATCGCTGCCGGCATCTTGTCCTGGGGCCAGGACATGGACGTCGAGACGCTGCCCTTCCAGGTCAACCTCGGCTACCAGGTGCCGCGCAAGAAGACCGCCGACTACGTCGGCAAGCGGACCCTCGAGCAGGCCCGCAGCGAGGTCGAGGCGGGTCGCCCCCCGTACACCCACACCCTCGTCGGGATGGCTCTCGGCGGCCACCCGATCGACGACTACGCTCCGGACTTCTGGCTGATCGCCGCCACCGTGGACGGCGACCCGGTGGGCTACGTGACGTCGCCGTGGTGGTCGCCCGAGCTGGGCACCAACATCGCGATGGGGCACGTCCCGGTCGCGCTGGCCGGGCTGGGCACCGAGCTGTGGGTGCACCTGCCGGAGCCGTACGCCGAACAACCGGGGCGGCCCGTTCGCGCCGAGGTTGTCGAGATGCCGTTCCGGGCGTCGGTGAACCCCAACCAGCGGGAGATCCTCAAGACCCGGGGCCTCGACTCGGCGGTCTGAGCCGGCACCCACACCTGGCGGGCAGGAGGTCCGCAAGGGCGGTGCCCTCCGAGGGCGCCCGGAACGATCCGGCGGTGGCACGCGTTACCGTGTCCGGCGTCCGGGAGCGCCCGGCATCGTCACCCATCGTGCAGGAGAACCGTGGCACAAGCGTCGTCCGGCACCCGGCTCGTCATCGTCGAGTCGCCGGCCAAGGCCCGCACCATCGCGGGCTACCTCGGTGACGGCTACGTCGTCGAGAGCTCGATCGGGCACATCCGCGACCTGCCGCACAACGCCGCCGCGGTGCCGGCCCAGTACAAGGGCGAGCCCTGGGCCCGGCTCGGTGTGGACATCGACAACGGCTTCCAGCCGGTCTACGTGGTCCCGCAGGACAAGAAGAGCCACATGGCCAAGCTCAAGAAGCTGCTCAAGGGCGCCGACGAGCTGTTCCTCGCCACCGACGAGGACCGCGAGGGCGAGGCCATCGCCTGGCACCTGTACGACGAGCTCAAGCCGCGGGTGCCGGTGCGCCGGATGGTGTTCCACGAGATCACCCCGGCCGCCATCCGGGCCGCGGTCGAGAGCCCGCGCGACATCGACCAGTCGCTCGTCGACGCGCAGGAGACCCGCCGCATCCTCGACCGGCTGTACGGCTACGAGGTCAGCCCGGTGCTGTGGAAGAAGGTGATGTCCGGGCTGTCTGCTGGCCGCGTGCAGTCGGTGGCGACCCGGCTGGTCGTCGACCGTGAGCGGGAGCGGATGGCCTTCCGGGCCGCGTCCTACTGGGACCTGCAGGCCACCATGGACGCCAGCACCGACCCCGGCAGCGGTGCGGCCCGCGACGCCGCCCCCCCCCAGTTCCCGGCCCGGCTGGTCGCGCTCGACGGCACCCGGGTGGCGGCCGGGCGGGACTTCACCGCCGCCGGCCAGCTGGCGCCCGGTCGCGACGTCGTGCACCTCGACGAGGCGCGCACCGGCGCGCTGGCCGACGCGCTGCGCGAGCGGCCGTTCGCGGTGCGCTCGGTCGAGGCCAAGCCGTACACCCGCAAGCCGTACCCTCCCTTCCGCACCACCACGCTGCAGCAGGAGGCCAGCCGCAAGCTCGGCTTCGGCGCCGCGGTCACCATGCAGATCGCCCAGCGGCTGTACGAGAACGGCTTCATCACCTACATGCGCACCGACTCGGTGACGCTGTCCGGCACCGCGGTGAGCGCCGCCCGGGAGCAGGCCCGGGAGCTGTATGGCGAGGACTACCTGCCGGACAAGCCGCGCACCTACACCTCCAAGGTCAAGAACGCCCAGGAGGCGCACGAGGCGATCCGCCCGTCCGGCGAGCGGTTCCGCACGCCGGGGCAGACCGGTCTGACCGGCGACCAGTACCGGCTGTACGAGCTGATCTGGATGCGCACCGTCGCCTCCCAGATGCGTGATGCCCAGGGCCAGTCGGTGCAGATGCGGCTGGGCGCGGCCACCGCCGACGGCACCGACGTCGAGTTGGCCGCCTCCGGGCGGGTCATCACCTTCCACGGCTTCCTGCGCGCCTACGTGGAGAGCCACGACGACCCCGACGCCGACCGCGACGACCGCGAGACCCGGCTGCCGCGGCTGGCCGAGGGCGACCTGGTCGCGGTGGCGCGGATGGACGCCGAGGGCCACGAGACCCGCCCGCCGGCCCGGTTCACCGAGGCGTCGCTGGTGCGCGAGCTGGAGGAGCGTGAGATCGGCCGGCCGTCGACGTACGCCGCGATCATCCGCACCATCCTCGACCGGGGCTACGTCTACAAGTTGGGCACCGCGCTGGTGCCCAGCTGGCTGGCGTTCTCGGTCACCCGGCTGCTCGAAGACCACTTCGCCCGGCTCGTCGACTACGACTTCACGGCGCGGCTCGAGGACGTGCTGGACGAGGTCGCCGCCGGTCGTGAGGACGCCCAGCGGGTGCTCGGGAGGTTCTGGTTCGGCGGTGCGGCCGACGCCGCGGCGGGTGACAGCGTGCCCGGGACCGGCCTCAAGCAGCTGGTCAGCGAGCTCGGCGACATCGACGCCCGGCAGCTGGCGACGTTCCCCGTCCGCGACGCTGACGGCGGCGAGTCCGGGATCGTGTTGCGGGTCGGCCGCTTTGGGCCGTACGTCGAGGGCGCCGGCGGCGAGCGGGGCAACGTGCCCGACGACCTGCCGCCCGACGAGCTGACCGTCGAAAAGGCGCGCGAGCTGCTCGCCAACCCCGCCGGCGCCGAGCGCGAGCTCGGGACCGACCCCGAGTCCGGGCACGTCGTCGTGGCCAAGAACGGCCGCTACGGGCCGTACGTCACCGAGCAGCTGCCGGACGGCGTGGGCGGCGGCGGCGAGCGGGGCAACGTGCCCGACGACCTGCCGCCCGACGAGCTGACCGTCGAACAGGCGCGCGAGCTGCTCGCCAACCCCGCCGGCGCCGAGCGCGAGCTCGGGACCGACCC
>JBBSNM010000068.1:0-15531 GCA_038232655.1 Propionibacteriales bacterium
CATCCTGGGGCTGGAGTAGGTCCCAAGGGTTGGGCTGTTCGCCCATTAAAGCGGCACGCGAGCTGGGTTTAGAACGTCGTGAGACAGTTCGGTCCCTATCCGCCGCGCGCGCAGGAGACTTGAGAGAGGCTGTCCCTAGTACGAGAGGACCGGGATGGACGAACCTCTGGTGTGCCAGTTGTTCCGCCAGGAGCACGGCTGGTTGGCTACGTTCGGAAGTGATAACCGCTGAAGGCATCTAAGCGGGAAGCATGTCTCAAGATGAGGTCTCCCACAGGGTTAACCTGGTAAGGCCCCCAGTAGATGACTGGGTTGATAGGCCGGAGGTAGAAGGCAGTAATGCACGGAGCCGACCGGTACTAATAGGCCGAGGGCTTGTCTTACAAGAGTTACTACGCGTCCACTGTGCGGTTCCCGAGATGCGGTCGGGCACCGATCAACATCTCCATAGAGTTTCGGCGACCATGGCGAAAGGGAAACACCCGGTCCCATCCCGAACCCGGAAGTTAAGCCTTTCAGCGCCGATGGTACTGCGTGGGAGACTGCGTGGGAGACTAGGACGTCGCCGGACAATCTTTCGACAGGGTCACCGACACTCTCGGTGGCCCTGTCGCATGTCCGGGTCGTACGTCCGGCCCCTCGTCAGCTGGAGGCGGCGTAATGAGCACAGGTCGTGACCGCAACGCCGGTCGTCGCGGTGGCGGTCGACCCGCCAAGGGCCCGGCCGCGCGTCGAGCACCGTCGTCGGCCGAGCGCCGGGGCATGACGCAGACCGAGTACGACGGGCCCGAACTGCCCGCTGACGTGACCGGCAAGGAGCTCGGCCGAGACGTCCTCGAACAGCTGCGCGTGCTGCCGGAACGTCTCGGGGCGCGCGTGGCCCGGCACCTGGTGATGGCTGGCCGACTCATCGACACCGATCCAGCGACCGCGTTCGCGCACGCGCGGGCGGCCCGTGCGCGCGCGGCACGGGTGGCGGCCGTGCGGGAGGCGTACGGGGAGTTGGCCTACCTGACCGGCCGGTGGGCCGAGGCGCTGCGCGAGCTCAAGACGGTCCGCCGGATGACGGGGCGCTTGGACCATCTCCCGCTGCTGGCTGACTGCGAGCGGGCCCTCGGTCGGCCCGAGCGGGCACTGGCACTGGCGCGCGATCCGGGTGCAGCCCGCCTGGATCCGTCCGGCCGGGCCGAGCTGGCCATCGTCACCGCCGGCGCACGGCGGGACCTGGGCGAGCTGAACGCCGCGGTGGCGACGCTCGACAGCGCCGACGTCCGCACCCGTACGCGGGAGGGCTGGGTGCCCAGGCTGAGGTACGCCTACGCGGACGCCCTCGAGGCAGCCGGCCGCACCGCGGACGCGTTGGAGTGGTTCCACCGTGCGGCCGCTGTCGACGGGCAGGGGGACACCGACGCGCGGGAGCGCGCGGAGTCGCTGCAGGCGCGGCTGGACGACTGACGCGCCCCAGGTTGTGGACAACGCCTGCAGCCGCCGGCAGATCGACCAGGTTGTGGGCGGAGGTGGTGCACATGGGCCACGGCGGACGGGCAAGCTCGACGGATCGAGCAGCCCAGGGCACGGCCGCGAAGGGCGACTCGTCCCCGGCGGGGTCGGAGTCGCTGAACGAGGTGCGGCTGCGCGGCCGGGTGTCCGCCGCGGGCGCCGAGCGCGTGCTCCCGAGCGGGGACGCGTTGGTGACCGGTCGGCTGGTGGTGCGCCGAGCTGCCGGCGCTGCCTCGCGGCGTCAGCACGTCGACACGCTGGACTGCGTGGCATGGACGCCTCGTGCCCGGCGGTCGCTGCTCTCGTGGGAACCGGGCAACCTGGTCGAGGTCGAGGGAGCCATCCGACGCCGCTTCTGGCGCGGGGCTGGCGGTCTGAGCAGCCGAGTCGAGGTCGAGGTGTCGACGGCACGCAAACTGCGCCGGCCGCCGATCGCAGGCAGGCCCTCACGCTGAGAAGGCGGGCAGCATGAGCATGCCGATGCGGGGCTTCGGTCCGATCGAGGTTGCCTTGTGGGGGAGTAGGTGGCCGCCGCGCGCGACGTCGACCACGTCGGAAAGGGCCGGTGCCGCGGTCCGCACGGCCAGACCGTGCCGAGCCGAGGCCAGCCGCTTGGCGCGCGGCCAGTCGTGCACGTAGCCCACGTCCTGCTCGTCGACCTGCCAGGCCGGCAGCAGATGACTGTGCAGGTGACAGGTGTCCAGGGCCACCGGTGAGCCGCAACTGGGTGCGGTGGGCCGCGCGGCCCGGGTCGCCTCGACGGTGAGGTCGAGCCCCGCGAGGACTGCCGCGTCGCCCAGCACCCAGCGCAGGTGACCGGCCGGCACCGCCGCGAGCCAGTCAGCCTCGGTCCCGGCACCGATCGCGGTCAGCTGCGCGCCGGAGGTTGCACCAACCTGGTCGAGATCGACCCCCGGCACGACCCGATGGACCGACCCCATCGTGAGATCGGACGTCGCGGTGTCGATCACCAAGACCATTGCCTCGGACCAGCCGCGTCCGACCAGCCCGTCCAGGGCGGCCAGCCGGTGGTGCCCGTCGGCCACCACCGGTGCGGCGGCCGACGCAAGGCGCTGCCGGACCGCCCGCTCGGCGCCAGGGCCGCCGACCGGCCAGACGCGGTGTCGCTGCCCGCGCCCGCGCACCTCGAAGACCGGCTCGACCCGGTCACCCTGGTCGAGCAGGCGCGGGCCGAACAGCGCTGCGCCGTCGTGCAGCAGCATGATCGGCTCGACCTGCACCGCGGCCTGCACCAGCTGGCGCCGGCGCAGGTCGACGACCGCTGCGCGGACTCGCTCGTGCGGCACGGTCGCGCCGGCCAGGGGCAACGACACGGCACCTGCCACTCCGCGAACGACGTGGCCGGCGCCCTCCCAGGTCCAGGCGAACAACGTCGACACCGGTGTCCGGGTCACTACCGTGTCGGCGAGCCAGGCCCGGGCGGTGCTGCCGGGGCTCGGCGACCGCTCGGCGCGCCCGTCGGGGGCCACCAGGTGCAGCACGTGGTCGGACCGGCGCTCCATGAGGTCGCGCACGTGGTGGTCGTCCCACGCCTCGATCGGACCGACGGTGACCGCCGCGGACGGTCGGGCCGGCGTGCTCCGGTAGACCAGGGGCCGCATCGGTCGCAGGTCAAGTCCGGGCCAGGTGGAGTCCACGGCCGACGACGTCACCGGCGCATCCTAGGCGGTGTCGTCGGCGCGGTCGGCCACGGTGCTCGCCGCCACAGCCGGTGCACCGCGGGGGTATGGCCGGCCTAGGATGTGCCGCCAGCAGCCGCTACCAGCAGACCGGAGACGACAGCCGTGACCAGCGATGCGCTGCGCGCGAGCAGCCAGCCGCTGGCTGTCGAGCACGACGTCGCGCTGCTCGACCTAGACGGTGTCGTCTATGTCGGTCCGCACGCCGTCGCCGGAGCCGTGGAGCACCTCGGCCGGGCGCGGAGCCTCGGCCAGCGACTGGCATTCGTCACCAACAACGCTGCACGCACCCCCCAGGCGGTGGCCACGCATCTGCGCGAGCTCGATATCGCCCTCGATGACGCGGACGTGGTGACCTCGGCTCAGGCGGCGGCCCGGCTCGTCGCCGCGCGGGTTCCAGCCCGGTCCCGGGTGCTCGTGGTCGGGGGAGAGGGACTGGTCGAGGCGCTGGCCGAGCACGGGCTGACCGCCGTGCACAGCGCCGACGACTCGCCGGCCGCCGTCGTACAGGGATTTCACCCCAGCGTCGGCTGGAAGCTGCTTGCCGAGGGCAGCTATGCCGTATCCGCCGGGCTGCCGTGGGTGGCGTCCAACACCGACCGCACCGTGCCGACCGCGCGCGGGGTGGCGCCCGGCAACGGCATGCTGGTCGCCGCCGTCGAAGAGGCAACCGGGTTGACACCGCTGGTCGCCGGCAAGCCCGAGCCGGCCCTGATCGAGGAGTCCGTGCTGCGCACCGGCGCCCGGTCACCGCTGATGGTCGGTGACCGCCTCGACACCGACATCAGCGGCGCGAGGCGCTACGGCATGCCGTCCCTCCTCGTCCTCACCGGGGTCACGACGGTCGAGGCTCTGCTGCGCGCGAGCGGTGACGAGCGCCCCGACTACGTCGCCGGCGACCTGGCGGGTCTGCTGGTGGCCCATCCCGCCGTACGGTTCGACGGCACGGTGTCGACCTGTGCCGGGTGGACCGCGGGCGTTGAGTCCGGTCGGCTGGCACTGCGTCGCGACCAGTCGCCGGCCGAGCAGCCTGCCGCTGCCGAGGCGCTGGCGGCCCTGCGCGCCTGCGTGTCCACCGCCTGGCTGGCGAACGACGCAGACCGGGACACGCCCGCGCCCGAACTGGACATCTCCCGGTCAGTCGGGCGGCTGCAGGAGATGATCGGGGCACCATGATCGGGGAGGCGATGACGCAGTGAACCCAGCCGAGGAGAACCCAGCCGAGGAGAACCGGGCACCCGTGGTGGGCGTCGAGGAGCAGGTCGAAGCTCAGCTCGCCGCACTCGACCACACGCCGGTCGACCAGCACGTGCCGATCTACGAGTCGGTCCACCGGGCGCTCGACGGCGCGCTCGGCGCCGGAACCGGCACCGGAACCGGCACCGGAACCGGCACCGGAACCGACACCGCGCCAGCGGACTGAACCGGCGTGGGGCGCCGCCTGCGGCTCGACGCTGAGCTCGTGCGGCGCGGGTTGGCTCGTTCGAGGGAGCAGGCCGGCCGGCTAGTCGCCGACCGTCGAGTGCTCGTGGACGGTGCCGTCGCGGTCAAGCCGGCCACCGCCGTCAGCACCGCAGCCGCCCTCGTCGTCGTCGACCCGCCCGACCCCGAGCGGGTCGACTACGTCTCCCGCGGGGGGCACAAGCTCGCGGGAGCGTTGGCCGCCCTGCCGGCGCTGGCGGTCAGCGGCCGTCGCTGCCTCGATGCCGGCGCGTCGACCGGGGGGTTCACCGATGTGCTGCTGCGGGCCGGGGCGAGCCAGGTGGTCGCGGTCGACGTCGGCTACGGCCAGCTGGCGTGGTCGCTGCAGCAAGACCGCCGGGTGCAGGTGCTCGACCGCACCAACGTACGAGACCTCACCAGCGACCTGATCGGCGCGCCGGTCGAGCTGGTCGTCGCCGACCTGTCGTTCATCTCCTTGCGCCTGGTACTGCCCGCGCTCGGCGCTGTCTGCCGCCCGGACGGTGACCTGCTGGTCATGGTCAAACCCCAGTTCGAGGTCGGCCGTGAGCGGCTGGGCCGCGGCGGGGTCGTGCGCGACACCAAGCTGCGCGGCGAAGCGGTGTTGGCCGTGACCGGCGCGGCCGAGCGACTCGGGTGGGGCACCCGCGCCGTCACCGCCAGCCCGTTGCCGGGCCCCTCGGGCAACGTGGAGTTCTTCGTCTGGCTACGCCGAGACGCCCCCCCGGCCAGCCCGGCCGAGGTGCGGGCCGTGGTGTCGACCGGGCCGTCGGGTGAGAAGGTGGGCCGGTGAGCGGCAGCATGCGGCGCGTCCTCGTGGTCGTCCACACCGGCCGCGACGACGCCCGGGCCGCGGCAAGGAGGTTGTGGACGCGGCTGGCCGGCGCTGGCGTCGGCGTTCGGCTGCTCAGCGACGAGTCCGACCGGTTCGTCGACGGCGCCGCCGCCGACGAACCGCCCGGCGAGGTCGTTGCCGCCGGCCCGGACGCGGCGACGGGCTGTGAGCTGGTCGTCGTGATCGGCGGTGACGGCACTATCCTGCGCGGCGCCGAGTTGGCCCGCCCGGCGGCGGTGCCGCTGCTCGGTGTGAACCTCGGACACGTCGGCTTTCTGGCCGAGGCAGAGTTCGGTGACCTGGACGCCACCGCCGACAGCATCGTGCACCGGCGCTGGCAGGTCGAGGAGCGCCTGACCATCGATGCGGTCGTGCGCAGTGACGGGGCGGTGCTGCACCGTTGCTGGGCGCTCAACGAGGCCAGCGTCGAGAAGGCCTCCCGGCAGCGGATGCTCGAGGTGGTCGTCGAGGTCGACGGCCGGCCGCTGTCTCGCTGGGGGGGCGACGGGCTGGTGTGCGCCACGCCGACCGGCTCCACGGCGTACGCCTTCAGCGCCGGCGGCCCGGTGGTGTGGCCCGAGGTGGCCGCGTTGCTCGTCGTGCCGCTCAGCGCGCACGCCCTGTTCGCCCGCCCGATGGTGGTCTCCCCCCAGTCGACCGTCGCGGTGGAGCTGATCGCCAGCACCCCCGGCGTGGGCGTGCTGTGGTGCGACGGTCGGCGCACCTACGCCCTGCCGCCGGGTGCGCGCGTCGAGATGCGCGCGGCGGACCGACCGGTGCTGCTGGCGCGGCTGCACCAGGCGCCGTTCACGGACCGACTCGTCCGCAAGTTCGGCCTGCCGGTGACCGGCTGGCGCGGCCGGACGCGGTGAGCCCGGTGCTCGAGGAGATCGCGATCCGCCGCCTCGGTGGCCGTGCACGGCCAGGCAGACCAGCTGCGGCTGCGGCAGCCGGCCGCACAGAAGGAAACGCTGGACCGCTTCGCCGGCCCGGCCGTCAATGACCTGCTCACCTGCTACCTGCCAGCCCACCGACGGCTGGCCGACATCGACCGCCGGCTCGACACCCGGCGCCGGGAGGCCGACGAGCGGGCCCGCGAGCTCGACCTGCTGCGCCTGGGGCTCGACGAGATCGCCGCGGCTGCACCCGCCCCCGACGAGGACGAAGCCCTGCGGCAGGAGGAGGACCGGCTGGCGCACGCCGAGGGACTGCAGCGTGCCGCGACCGCTGCCCGCTCGGCGATCGCCGGTGAGGACGAGCAGCCGGTCGCACCCGCGGACGCGCTCGGCCTGCTGGCCGCAGCCCGGGCGGCGAGCGGCGGCGAGCTCTCGCGGGTGATGCTCGCCCTCGAGGTGGTGCTGGCCGCGACGACGCCGGTGCCCACCTACGTCTTCGACGAGGTCGACGCGGGGATCGGAGGCAAGGCGGCGGTCGCCGGCTGTCCCGGCTGGCCCGGAACGCCCAGGTCCTCGCCGTCACCCACCTGCCCCAGGTGGCGGCGTTCGCCGACCGGCACTACCTGGTGGACAAGTCAGACGACGGGACGGTCACGACCAGCGGCGTACGTGCCCTCAACGGCACCGGCCGGGTTCGCGAGCTGTCGCGCATGCTGGCCGGCCTCGAAGGCTCGGCCACGGCGGCAGCCCATGCCCAGGAGCTGCTCGAGCTGGCCGCCGGCGACGGCTGACGCCGCCTCCGGGCAGTGGAACCCGGGCGCTCCGAGGGACCCCCGGGGCGGCCCGGGATGCGGTGCCGAATAGCCGGCCGACGCGCCGACCAAGCTCGCCGGGCACCGCGGCGAAGCGTGGCAGCATGGCAGCCGTCATGAAGCTCTCACCGTTGCGGCGCAGCCGGGCCGTCCAGTCGCCGGGGCTGTCCGGGGTGGCGCGGATCGACCGGCGCAGCGCCGTCCTCGCCGGTCGCCTGCACCCTGGCGAGATCGCCGTGATCCATCATCTCGACCTCGACCGGGCCACCGCCGAGGCACTGGTCAGCGCACGGGTCGCTGCGGTGGTCAACGCGGCGCCGTCGGTGTCCGGACGCTATCCCAACCTCGGGCCACGGGTGATCGCCGCTGCCGGGATCCCGCTCGTCGACGTCCTCGACGGCGACGTGTTCGCCGTGCTCCGTGACGGTGACCAGGTGCGCATCGACGGCGGGCAGCTCTTCCGCGGCAGCCGGCTGCTCGCCGACGGTGAGCTGCTCGACCAGGCGCGGGTCGAGCAGCGCTTGGCCGACGCGCGCAGCGGGCTGTCGGCCCAGCTCGAGGCCTTCACGTTCAACACCGTCGAGTATCTCCGCCGCGACGAGCACCTGCTGATCGACGGCGGCGGGCTCCCCGACCTGCGGGTGTCGCTAGCCGGGCGTCAGGTGCTGGTCGTCGCACGCAGCTACGACTACCGCGCGGACCTCCGCGGACTGAGGTCCTACATCCGCCAGAACCGACCGGTGCTCGTCGGCGTCGACGCCGGTGCCGACGCACTGACGGAGGCGGGTCACACCCCGGACCTCGTCGTCGGCGACCTGGGCACCGTGTCCGACAAGACCATCCGCTCCGCCACCGAGTTGGTCGTGCAGGGAGTGGTCGTTGACCGCGAGCGGCTGGACCGGCTCGGCGTCCGGGCAGTCGCCTACCCGGCCAGCGGGACCAGCGAGGATGCGGCGATCCTACTGGCCGACAGCTGCGGGGCAAGCCTGATCGTGACCGCCGGCTCGCATGCGGGGCTGGAGGAGTTCCTCGACCGGGGCCAGTCCGGGATGGCTAGCTCGTTCCTCACCCGGCTGCGCGCCGGACCGAAACTCGTCGACGCCAAAGCGGTGGCCCGGCTGCAGCACAACCGGGTCAGCAGCTGGCTGCTGGTGCTGCTGCTGCTGGCCGGACTGCTGGCCGTTCTGCTCGCGGTGGCGATCACGCCGGCCGGCGAGCAGTGGCTCGGTGCGATCGCAACCGGCTGGTCCGACCTCCTCGCCGTCGTTCGGGAGCCGTTCACATGATCGACTTTCGCTACCACGTGGTGTCGGTCGTGGCGATCTTCCTCGCCCTGGCAGCCGGGATCGCGTTGGGTTCCGGCCCGCTGCAGGCGCAGCTGACCGAAACCCTCACCGACCAGGCGGCCAGCGATCGCCTCGGCGAGCAGCAGGCCCGCACCGACCTCGACGTCGCACAGGCCCGGCTTGCCTTCGCCGACGACTTCGCCGGGACCACCTCCAGCGCCGTCGTCGGCTCGGCGCTTGCCGACCGCACGGTGAGCATCGCCGTGCTGCCCGGCGCGGACCGCGGGCACGTTCGCGCGCTGCGCACCGAGATCGCGGCGGCCGAGGGCTCGGTGGTGTCGACCATCATCCTCACCCCCGAGCTGCTCGACCCGGCCAACCGGCAGCTGGCCGGGGGACTGGCTCAGCGCGTGCTCAAGAGAGGCGGTTCCGGCCGGTCTGAGGGTGCCGGCAGCTACCGACTCCTCGGCGCTGCGGTTGCCCGGTCGTACCTGACCAAGAGCGACGGGCGCGTCGAGCGGGGCCACGATGCGGTCGGAATCGAGGCGGCCCTCGCCGAGGCCGACCTGATCGCGGTGAGCGGCAACGCCGCACGTCGCGCCCAGCTGGCACTTGTCGTCGCCGGCGAGCCCGACCCGGACGCTCCCGACGGCCAGGACGCCGTTGCCGCGGAGATCGCCACTGCGCTCGACGCGGGCTCGGCCGGCGCGGTGGTCGCCGGCCCGTCGGCAGCCGGCGACGAAGGCGTGGTGAGCGCGATCCGCGGGTCCGCTGCCGACGCGACGGTGTCCAGCGTCGACGCGCTCGACCTGCCGGCCGGGCGGATCGTGACCGTTCTCGCCCTCGCCGAGCAGGCCCTCGGCGGGGTGGGGCAGTACGGCGTCGGCGCCGCCGCCGACAGCGCCGCCCCCAAGATCGCTCGATGACCCGCCCCGCTTGCAAGGAGCCGGCGGCCGGTCGCTGCTAGGCTGAAATCCCGTGGAGGTCCGAGCATCCGCCTTGCCGCCTTTCGAGCACGGGAGCCCCGTTGGCCGCTAACCAGACGACCAAACACGTCTTCGTCACCGGCGGCGTGGCCTCCTCGCTCGGCAAGGGTTTGACCGCCTCCAGCCTCGGCCGGCTGCTCAAGTCCCGCGGCCTGCGGGTCACCATGCAAAAGCTCGACCCGTACCTGAACGTCGACCCCGGGACGATGAACCCGTTCCAGCACGGTGAGGTGTTCGTCACCAACGACGGCGCCGAGACCGATCTCGACGTCGGTCACTACGAGCGCTTCCTCGACGTGGACCTGTCCGGCCGGGCCAACGTCACCACCGGCCAGGTCTACGCCGAGGTCATCGCCAAGGAGCGCCGAGGCGACTACCTCGGCGACACGGTGCAGGTGATCCCGCACATCACCAACGAGATCAAGGACCGGGTCCAGGCGATGGCGGGCGCCGACGTCGACGTGGTCATCACCGAGATCGGCGGCACCGTGGGCGACATCGAGTCGCTGCCGTTCCTGGAGGCCGCTCGGCAGGTACGCCACGACGTGGGGCGGGACCACTGCTTCTTCCTGCACGTGTCGCTCGTCCCCTACATCGGACCCTCCGGCGAGCTCAAGACCAAGCCCACCCAGCACTCGGTCGCGGCGTTGCGCTCGATCGGTATCCAGCCCGACGCGATCGTGTGCCGTGCCGACCGGGAGATCCCCGACGGGGTGAAGCGCAAGATCTCGCTGATGTGCGACGTGGACGAGGAGGCGGTCGTCGCCGCTGTCGACGCCCCGTCGATCTACGACATTCCCAAGGTGCTGCACTCGGAGGGCCTCGACGCCTACCTGGTGCGGCGACTCAACCTGCCCTTCCGCGACGTCGAGTGGACCCGCTGGGACGACCTGCTGCAGCGGGTGCACCAGCCCGACGAGGAGGTGACGGTGGCGCTGGTCGGCAAGTACATCGACCTGCCCGACGCGTACCTGTCGGTGGCGGAGGCGCTGCGGGCGGGCGGCTTCGCGCACAGCGCGCGGGTCTGCCTGCGCTGGGTGCCCTCCGACGACTGCGCGACGCCGGAGGGGGCGGCCCGGTTGCTGCACGACGTGGACGCGGTCTGTGTTCCGGGTGGCTTCGGCGTGCGCGGCATCGAAGGCAAGATCGGTGCCCTGCGCTACGCCCGCCGCGAGCAGATACCCACGCTCGGGCTGTGCCTCGGCCTGCAGTGCATGGTGATCGAGCACGCCCGCAACGTCGCCGGCCTGCCGGCCGCCAACTCCTCGGAGTTCGACGTCGACCCCGAGCACCCGGTGATCGCCACCATGCAGGAGCAGAAGGCGTTCGTCGAGGGCACCGGCGACCTCGGTGGCACGATGCGGCTGGGGCTGTACCCGGCGACCCTGCGGGAGGGGTCGCTGGTGGCTCGAACGTACGGCCAGACGCTGGTGCAAGAACGACACCGGCACCGTTACGAGGTCAACAACGCCTACCGCGAGGCGCTGGAGTCGGCCGGGCTGGTCTTCTCCGGGACCTCACCGGACGGCACCCTGGTCGAGTTCGTCGAGTTGCCGGCCGACGTGCACCCCTACTACGTCGCCACCCAGGCCCACCCCGAGCTACGGTCGCGGCCCACCCGGCCGCACCCGCTCTTCGCCGGGCTGGTCGCCGCGGCCATCGACCGCCAGCGCGAGCTGCTGCTGCCCGTCGATCCCCAGCCGGCGGCCGAGGCCGGCACGCCACGTCGTTCGCCGGTCGAGGCGAGCGCGTGAGCCCGCACCCGACGCTGCCGGGGGAGGTCTGGCGGCCGCCCATGGTGCTGAGCGACGAGGCCCAGCAGTGGCCGGTGCGGTCGACCCGCCGGCCCTACGACGGCGCCTTCGTGCAGGTGCGCGAGGACGAGGTATGCGACCCCACCGGCGACATGGTCACCCGCTCGGTCGTCGAGCATCCGGGTGCGGTCGGCATCGTCGCCCTGGACGACGACCACCGGGTGCTGCTGCTGCGCCAGTACCGACACGCGGTTGGCAGGCGGCTGTTGGAGCTGCCCGCGGGCATCCTCGACGTGGACGGGGAGAGTTCTGCCGACGCGGCCGCCCGCGAGCTCGCCGAGGAGACCGGTGTCACCGCCAGGCAGTGGAGCCCGCTGCTCGAGCTGTGGCCGTCGCCGGGGGTCAGCAGTGAGCACTGGCAGGTGTTCGCGGCCCGGGGTTTGCGGCCGTTGTCGGCGCAGGCCCGCGCCGAGCTGCCCGCGGCCCAGCACGAGGAGGCCGACCTCACGCTGGTCTGGGTGCCCCTCGACGAGGCGGTGCGTGCGGTCCTGCAGGGGCGGCTGTGCGACTCGATGGCCGCCGCCGGGCTGCTGGCGATGGCTGCGACCCGCTGAGCGGCAGGTCGTCGCTACACTCCGCCGGAGCGCCCGCTCGGGCGCCGGCAGCACGCCGACTCCGACGTCGGCTGGACGTGGGAAGGACTTGGTAGCCGTGCACATCGGCATCCCCCGCGAGGTGAAGAACCACGAGTACCGCGTAGCGATCACCCCCTCCGGGGTGCACGAGCTGGTGCGGCACGGCCATCAGGTCTACGTCGAGGCCGACGCCGGCGTCGGCTCGTCGATCCCCGACTCCTACTTCGTCGAGGCCGGTGCCACGATGCTGCCGACTGCCGACGACGTGTGGGACACCGGCGAGCTCATCCTCAAGGTCAAGGAGCCGATCGAGGAGGAGTACCACCGCTTGCGGGCGGGGCAGACGCTGTTCACCTACCTGCACCTGGCCGCGTCCAAGGAGTGCACCGCCGCCCTGATTGACCGCAAGGTCACCGGCATCGCCTACGAGACCGTACAGACCCCGAACGGCGCGCTGCCGCTGCTGGCCCCGATGAGCGAGGTCGCCGGTCGGCTGGCCCCGCAGGCCGGCGCCTATCACCTGATGCGCCAGGGCGGTGGCCGGGGAGTGCTGATGGGCGGCGTGTCCGGCGTGTACGCCGCCAAGGTGGTCGTGATCGGCGCCGGCGTCTCGGGGATGAACGCCGCCGCGATCGCGCTGGGCATGCAGGCCCAGGTCCTGCTGCTCGACCGCAACGTGGAGCGGCTGCGCGAGGCTGACCGCATCTACCAGGGACACCTGCAGACGGTGGCGTCCAACACCTACGAGGTGGAACGGGCGGTGCTCAACGCCGACCTGGTGATCGGCGCGGTGCTGGTGCCGGGTGCCAAGGCGCCGACCCTGATCACCAACAAGCTCGTCTCGCGCATGAAGCCGGGGGCCGTGCTCGTCGACATCTCCATCGACCAGGGTGGCTGCTTCGAGGACTCCCGGCCGACCACGCACGACGAACCGACCTATCCGGTGCACGATGCGGTCTTCTACTGCGTGGCCAACATGCCCGGGGCGGTCCCGCACACCTCGACGTACGCGCTGACCAACGTGACCCTGCCGTACGTGCTTGCGCTGGCCGACAAGGGGTGGCAACAGGCCATGCGCGACGACCACGACCTCGCCTCGGGGCTGAACACGCACGCCGGCGAGCTGACCAACCACCCCGTCGCCGAGGCGCACGGGCGGCGTGCGCTCACCCTCGAGGAGGTGCTCGCCTGACCGTGGCGAGCGGGTTGCCGGTACGGGCGGCGGTCACGTCGTTCCTCGACCACCTGAGCGTCGAGCGTGGCCTGGCCGCCAACAGCATCTCGTCGTACCGCCGCGACCTGGGGCGCTACGCCGCCTACTTGTCCGACGCAGGGGTGCTCGAGATCGCCGACGTCGGCGAGTCGCACGTGTCGGGCTTCCTGGCCCGGCTGCGCAGCGGCGACGACGAGCACCCGGCGCTGTCGGCGAGCAGCGCGGCCCGGGCCGTCGTCGCGGTTCGTGGCCTGCACAGGTTCTGCCTGCGTGAGGGTGCCATCGACACCGACGTGGCCGCCGCGGTGCACCCACCGCGCGCGCCCAAGCGGCTACCCAAGGCGCTGCCGCTGGCCGACATCACGGCGATCTTGGAGGCGGCCGGTGCGCCCGGCACGGCGCTGGCCATGCGCGACCGGGCACTGCTCGAGCTGCTGTACGGCACCGGGTCGCGGATCTCCGAGGCGGTCGGCCTCGACATCGACGACGTGGAGCTCGGCGATCCGGCGGCAGTGCGGCTGCACGGCAAGGGCGGGCGCGAGCGGGTGGTGCCGGTCGGGTCGTACGCGGTGGGCGCGGTCGAGGCGTATCTGGTGCGTGCGCGACCGCATCTGGCCGCTGTCGGCGCCGGTACCCCGGCGGTGTTCCTGAACGCCCGGGGCGGGCGGCTGTCGCGCCAGTCGGCGTGGACCGCGCTGGCCCGCGCGGCCGATCGCGCGGGCGTTCACGGTGACGTGTCGCCACACACGCTACGGCACTCGTTTGCCACCCATTTGCTTGACGGCGGGGCGGATGTACGCGTCGTGCAGGAACTGTTGGGCCATGCGTCCGTCACGACCACGCAGGTCTACACGCTGGTGACCGTCGACAAGCTGCGCGAGGTCTACGCCTCGGCGCACCCACGCGCACGGTCCGGCTGATGGCCATGGACGTGGCCGTGGTCGGCGCCGGCCAACTCGGCGTCACCCAGGCGGCGGGGCTCGCCGAGCTCGGCCACCAGGTGACCGCGAGGGACGTCGACCCGCAGCGGGTCGACCTGCTCACCGCCGGCACGGTGCCCTTCCACGAGCCCGGCCTGGAGCCGATGGTCGGCCGCCACCTCGCGTCCGGGCGGCTGCGTTTCACCACCTCGGTGGAGGCCGCGGTGGGCGGTGCCGCGGTGGTCCTGCTCTGCGTGGGGACACCGCAGCGCCGCGACGGCGACGCCGCGGACCTCACCCAGCTGTACGCCGCGGTCGAAGCGGTCGCCCGGTGCCTCAGCGACGGCGCACTCGTCGTCGGGCGGTCGACGGTGCCGGTCGGCACGGCCGAGCAGCTCGCGGGACGGCTCACCAAGCTGGCGCCCGCTGGGTTGCGCGCCGAGCTGGCCTGGAGCCCCGAGTTCCTGCGTGAGGGTCATGCCCTGGACGACACGCTGCGACCGGACCGGCTGGTGTTCGGGGTGCAGTCGCCCGCCGCGGAGCAGACGCTGCGTGCGCTGTTCGCCGGCCCCGTCGACGCCGGGGCGGTGGTGGTCAGCTGTGACCTGCCCACCGCCGAGCTGGTCAAGGTGGCCGCGAACTCGTTCCTCGCCACCAAGATCTCGTTCATCAACGCGATGGCTGAGCTGTGCGAGCGGACGGGAGCCGACGTCGTCACGCTCGCCGACGCGATCGGGCACGACCCCCGTATCGGGCGCCGTTTCCTCGACGCCGGGCTGGGTTTCGGCGGCGGGTGCCTGCCCAAGGACATCCGCGCCTTCATGGCCCGAGCTGCCGAGCTGGGGGCCGAGCAGACCCTCAGCTTCCTGCGTGAGGTCGACGCCATCAACATGCGACGCCGCCATCGGATGGTGGACCTGGCCCGTGAGGAGTGCGGTGGTCGGCTGCTGGGGCGGCGCATCGGCGTGCTCGGAGCGGCCTTCAAGCCCGACTCCGACGACGTCCGCGACTCACCGGCGCTGAACGTGGCGGCTCAGCTGCAGCTGCAGGGTGCCCACGTCACCGTCTACGACCCCTGCGCCAACGCCCGGGCCGCGGAGCTGTTCCCGACCCTCGGGTACGCCCCCAGCGCTGAGGCGGCCGCCGAGGGCGCCCACCTGCTGATGCACCTGACCGAGTGGCCGGAGTTCATCGCCTTGGACCCCGAGCGGCTGGGCCCCATCGTCTGCTGCAAGCGCGTGCTCGACGGGCGCAACAAGCTGCCGGCCGACCGGTGGCTGGCGGCTGGCTGGACCTACCGTGCGCTGGGGCGCCCGGCCCAGCACCTGCACGCCCCCTGACCACCCCGCCCCCGCGCCTCCAGTGCCTCGCCGCGCGCCACGTAAACGTGGCCGGCCGCTGCTTTACGTGGTGCGCATGCCGCGTCAAGGGTCGCTGCGCCCCGGTTACGGGGGGCGCTGCGGCCGGGCCGGTGGCGGGCGGCGGGCGACCACCGCACGGCGGTCCGCGGGCAGGGCGGGGGTGCGGGCGGGG
>JBBSNM010000069.1:0-15487 GCA_038232655.1 Propionibacteriales bacterium
AGGGCCACAACGAGGCGGCACCGAGGACCGCTCCCGCGCCCGGCACGGTGAGCCCACGCACCGCCCAGGAGACCTCTGGCCCGAAGCCGCCCGTGGCGACCAGCACCAACCGGTCGGTGCGTTCGGGGTACTGGTAGGCGAACTGCATCGCCACCCCGCCGCCCAGCGAGTGCCCGACCACGGTGGCCCGGTCGATGTCCAACACGGCCAGCAGGTCACGCATGCCGTTGGCGAACCCAGCCAGGCTGTAGTCCTTGCGCGGCTTCTCCGACTGCCCGTGCCCGAGCAGGTCGGGGGCGATCACGGTGAAGTGCTCGACCAGATGCGGCAGCACCGGCAGCCAGGTGCTCGAGTCGCAGCCCAGCCCGTGCAGCAGCAGCAGGACCGGTCCCGAGCCGGTGCGCAGGAAGGCGCGCTCGTTCCCGCGGACCGCGACCCGCTGGATGGTCAGGTCGTCGGGGAGGTAGGCGCTCGCATCGGTCGCGGGGTCGTCGGGGAGGTCGTCAGTCGACTCGCCCACGATGTCCTCCCCCGCTCGGCTTGTCCACCAACCCTAGTTTCTTGTCCGGTCCACTGCGGTGTGCGCGGTGCCATCAGCCCGGTCAAGGCCGGGCTTGGGCGGCGATCGTGCAAGACAGCTGGCACGCCAACACCTGCTGCTCGACGACAAAACCCGCGGATCGTGCGACCAAAAGTGACGGATCGTGGGGGGTGGGGGGTGGGGGGTGGGGGTGGGTTGCCGGGCTAGCCTGTTGAGGTGGCGGCACCGTCGGCGAACGCGCTGGCCCGCCGGCTGGAGAAGTCGGTGGGGCCGCTGTCGAGCGCCGCGCTGGCACGGATGGAGCGCGACCTGGCCTGGGTCCGCGAGCTGTCCGCCGAGGACCGCAGCTGGGTCGGGCTGATCGTCCAGAACGGCATCGCCGAGTTCGCCTCCTGGGTGCGCGACCCGACCCCGATGTCAGCGGTCGCGGTCGCGGTGTTCGGCAACGCCCCGCGGGCGCTGACGCGGGTCGTGAGCCTGCAGCAGACCGTCGAGCTGGTGCGCGCCACCATCGACGTGGTCGAGGCAGACGTCGACCGGCTGCTCGGGCCGGTCGACGGCGCCGGCGCACGCGAGGCGATGCTGCGCTACTCCCGCGACGTCGCCTTCGCCGCCGCTGAGGTCTACGCCCGCGCCGCCGAGGTGCGCGGCGCGTGGGACGCCCGGCTGGAGGCGCTGGTCGTGGACGCGGTCCTGCGCGGCGAGGCCGACGAGGCCGTACGCTCTCGGGCCGCTGCGCTCGGGTGGGAGTCGTCGAGCGCCGTCAGCGTGGTCTTAGGCTATGCGCCGAACGGGACCGCCATGCAGCGCGGAGTCACCAGCGCGGACGCCATCGAGTCGATCCGGCGCGAGGCCCGCCAGATCGGCGTCGACGCGCTGTGCGCGGCGCAGGGCGACCGGCTGGTGGTCGTGCTCGGTGGCGTTTCCGACCTCGACAAGGCCGCGGCGGCGGTGGCCGAGCACTTCGGTGCCGGTCCGGTGGTGATGGGCCCGCTGGTCGGCGACCTGCCCGCGGCCAGCGTCTCGGCCCGCAGCGCGGTGGCCGGGCTGCGGGCCGCCGGCGGCTGGCCGACCGCACCGCGGCCGGTGGCGGCCGACGACCTGCTGCCCGAGCGCGCCCTGTCCGGCGACGGGCACGCCCGCCACCACCTCGTGGACAACATCTTCCGCCCGCTGGCCGGCGATGCTGTCCTGCTGCAGACGCTGTCCACCTACACAGAGCAGGGCGGCTCGCTCGAGGGCACCGCGCGCGCCCTGTTCGTGCACGTCAACACCGTCCGCTACCGGCTGGGCCGCATCGAGGACCTCACCGGGCTGGCACCTGCCCACCCGCGCGACGCCTTCACCCTGCGGGTGGCGGTCACCCTCGGGCGGCTGCGCGGGCCCGAAGGTGCCAGCACCGTCGCCGAGCGCTCTTTGTAGGAAACCTCCAAAGAGCGCCGGCGATCTTCGTCCGCTCCGCAGCCGAGCACACCTGGGTCCGCGCGGGAGGCTGACTGGGTGCTTGTGATCGTCGCTCCCGGGCAGGGTGCCCAGTCGCCCGGCTTCCTCCGCCCCTGGCTCGAGGATCCGGTGTTTGCCGACCGCATGCACTGGCTGTCCACCGTCGCCGCCATCGACCTCGCCCACCACGGCAGCGAGTCCGACGAGGCGACCATCAAGGACACCGCGATCGCGCAGCCGCTGCTGGTCGCCTCCGGGCTGGTCGCCGCTCTCCAGCTCTTCCCCCACCCGGCGGACGCGTTCGGCTCGGTCGGCGCCGCCAGCGGGCACAGCGTCGGCGAGATCACCGCCGCGACCGGGGCGGGCGTGATCAGCGCCGAGCAGGCGATGGTGCTCGTCCGCGAACGCGGCCGGGCGATGGCGACGGCTTCGGCCCGTACACCGACGTCGATGACCGCCGTGCTCGGCGGCGACCGCGACGAGGTCCACGCGAGCCTTGAACGGCACGGCCTGACCGCGGCCAACGACAACGGGCCCGGCCAGATCGTGGCTGCCGGCACCGAGGAGCAGTTGGCGGCCCTTGCCGACGACCCGCCCGCCAGGGCGCGGCTAACCCCGCTGTCGGTGGCCGGCGCGTTCCACACCGAGCACATGGCGTCGGCGGTCGACACCCTCGCCCGGCTGGCCCGCTCGGTGACTGTGCACGACCCGCGGCTGCGGCTGATCTCCAACACCGACGGCCAGGTCGTGCACGACGGTAGGGACGTGCTGCGGCGCATCGTCGGGCAGGTGGCCCGCCCCGTCCGCTGGGACCTGTGCCTGCAGACGATGAGCGACCTCGGCGCCACTGGAATCCTGGAGATGCCGCCGGCGGGCACCCTCACCGGCATCGCCAAGCGCACCCTCAAGGGGGTCGCGACGTTCGCCCTCAGGAGCCCCGACCAGCTCGACGACGCCCGGGCGTTCGTCGCACAACATGCGGTCGCCTCCGAGCTGACCGACTCCCCCACCTGGCGGCTGCTGGTCGCCCCCGCGAAGGGCACCTTCGAGATCTCGACCAGCCGTGGGCCGGACGACCAGCTGCGAGCCGATGACCGCGTCGGCACCGTGCGCAGCCTGCGTGACGAGATCCCGGTGATCGCGCCGTACGGAGGGCACGTCGTCGAGTGGCTCGTCGAGGACGGCGACCTGGTCTCGCCCGGGCAGCCGCTGGTCCGGCTGCACCCGGAGGCTGGTCAGTGAGCGGCCGCATCGCCGACGTCTCAGCCAACGGCGGCCCGTCCCGCCTGCTCGGCATCGGCGCCTACCGCCCGCGCCGCAGCGTGCCCAACGCCGAGATCGTCGAGGCGATCGACTCCAGCGACGAGTGGATCCGCACCCGCTCGGGCATCACCAGCCGCCGCTTCGCCGGCCCTGACGAGACCGTCACCGTGATGTCGCTGGCGGCGTCCCACCAGGCGCTCGACGACGCGGGGATCGACGCGGGCGACCTCGACTGTGTCATCGTCGCGACCATCAGCCACCTGCTCCAGACACCGGCGGTCGCCACCCAGATCACGGCCGAGCTCGGCGCCAGCCCGGCCGCCGCGTTCGACGTGTCCGCGGCCTGCGCCGGCTTCTGCTACAGCGTGGCGATGGCCGCCGACATGGTGCGCGCCGGAACCGCTCGGCACGTGCTGGTGATCGGGGTGGAGAAGCTGTCGGAGATCACCGACCCCCACGATCGGTCGACCGCGTTCATCTTCGCCGACGGTGCGGGTGCCGCCGTGGTCGGTCCCGCCGACGAACCGGGCATCGGGCCGGTGGTGTGGGGCTCGGAGGGCGAGCGCTTCGACTTCATCCGGCAGGACGCGTACTGGCCGGTGGACGGCTTCGGGGCCGACACGGACGACCCCGAGAACTCCAAGCCGGCGCACGTGCTGCGCATGGAGGGCAACCCCGTCTTCCGTTGGGCGAGCTTCGAGATGCCGAAGGTGGCCCAGCGTGCGATCGACGCAGCCGGCATCACCGTCGAGGACCTCGACGCGTTCGTGCCGCACCAGGCCAACATGCGCATCACCGACACGATGGCGCGCCAGCTCAAGCTGCCCGACCAGGTGGCGATCGCCCGTGACATCGCCGAGCAGGGCAACACCTCCAGCGCGTCGGTGCCGCTCGCGCTGCGCCGGCTCATCGACGACGGCCAGATCCGGGCGGGCGACCTGGCCCTGCTGATCGGCTTCGGCGCCGGGCTGGCCTACGCCGCGCAGGTGGTCCGCGTGCCCTGAGCCCGACCGACCGTCACCGAACCCCGTTGTCCTGTCCCACCCGCAGCACCGACCAGCAGCACCCGCCGAACCCACCACCACCAACGAAACCCACCAGCAGGAGGAGAAGCAAATGCCCAGCACCGAAGAGATCCGCACCGACCTCGCCGACATCGTCAACGAGGTCGCGGGCGTCCCCGCCGACGACGTCCAGCTCGACAAGTCGTTCGTTGACGACCTCGACGTGGACTCGCTGTCGATGGTCGAGGTGGTCGTCGCCGCCGAGGAGAAGTTCGACGTCAAGATTCCGGACGACGAGGTCAAGAACCTCAAGACCGTCGGCGACGCCGTGGCGTTCATCGAGCGCGCGCAGGCAGCCTGACCACCCAGACCGAGCACCCAGACCGGGGCCTGCGGCCTGGCAACCGATCGAGACCAGAGGTGAGCACATCATGACCCGTACCGTCGTCGTGACCGGTCTCGGCACGACCAGCCCCGTCGGCGGCGACGTCCCCACCACCTGGGAGGCGTTGCTCGCAGGCAGGTCCGGTGTCGCCCGGATGACCCACGACTGGGTCGCGCAGCTGAACAGCCAGATCGCCGGCGAGGTCGCCGTCGAGCCGAGCGAGGTGCTCGATCGGGTGCAGGCCCGCCGGCTGGACCGCTCCGGTCAGTTCGCGATGGTCGCGGCGCTCGAGGCGTGGGGCGACAGCGGTCTGGCCGCGGCCGACGAGGCCGGCTCGGGCCCCGACCGGGAGCGGGTGGCGGTCGTGTGTGCCACCGGTATCGGTGGGGTGACGACCCTGCTGGCCAACTACGACGCGCTGATCACAAAGGGGCCGCGACGGGTGTCCCCGCTGGCGGTGCCGATGCTGATGCCCAACAGCGCGGCCGCCAACGTCGGGCTGCGGATCGGCGCCAAGGCCACCGTCAGCGCGCCGGTGTCGGCCTGCGCGTCGGGCAACGAGGGCATCGCCCTCGCGGTTGACATGATCCGCCTCGGCCGGGCCGACGTGGTGCTCGCGGGCGGCACCGAGGCGGCGGTACACGCGCTGCCGATGGCCGCCTTCGGCAACATGATGGCGCTGTCCAAGCGCAACGATGAGCCCGAGCTCGCCTCGCGGCCGTGGGACGTCGACCGGGACGGTTTCGTCCTTGGCGAGGGGGCCGGGCTCATAGTGCTCGAGTCCGCGGAGCATGCAGCCGCCCGCGGTGCCCGCGTCTATGCCGAGGTCGCCGGCGCGGGCATCACCGCCGACTCCCATGACATCGCCCAGCCAGACCCGGAGGGCTACGGCGCGCAGCGGGCCATCCAACGGGCGCTGGCCGAGTCGCGGCTGGAGCCGGGCGACATCCGGCACATCAACGCGCACGCCACGTCGACGCCGCAGGGTGATGTGACCGAGGCGCTCGCGATCCGCAACGCACTGGGGTCGGCGGCCGACCAGGTGGTGCTCACCGCCACCAAGTCGATGACCGGCCACCTGCTCGGTGCGGCCGGCGCGCTGGAGTCGATCGCCAGCATCCTGGCGCTCTACCACCGGGTGGTGCCGCCGACGATCAACCTCGACCACCAGGACGAGCGCGTCGACCTCGACATCGCCACCAAGCCGCGAGACCTGCCCGCCGGCGACCTGGCTGCGCTCAACAACTCCTTCGGCTTCGGCGGGCACAACGTCGCCCTGGCCTTTCGCACCGTCTGACGGGACCACCGCATGACCGCAGCAACCGCAGCCACCGCCCCGCCCAAGCCCGTCAAGCTGCCGCGCGACCAGGACCCGCGCAACCCCGTCACCCGGCTGACCACGTTCTTCGACGAGGGTTCGATGCAGCTCATCACCCCCGACGACACCTCGGGGATGCTCGCCGCCGTCGGTGAGGTGCACGGGGCCCGCGTCGTCGCCTTCTGCTCGGACGCCACCGTGATGGGCGGGGCGATGGGCCACGACGGTTGCCAGGTGGTCGTCACCGCATACGAGCGGGCGGTGGCCGACGGGGCGCCGATCGTGGGCCTGTGGCACTCCGGCGGCGCCCGGCTCGCCGAGGGCGTGCTGTCGCTGCATGCGGTCGGCCTGATCTTCCAGGCGATGACGCTCGCCTCCGGGAGGGTTCCGCAGATCTCGATCGTGCTCGGACCCGCCGCCGGTGGCGCCGCGTACGGGCCGGCGCTGACCGACGTGGTCGTGCTCGGACCCGAGGGCCGGGTCTTCGTCACCGGGCCCGACGTCGTCCGCTCGGTCACCGGCGAGCACGTCGACATGGCCCGGCTCGGCGGTCCCGAGCCGCACGGGCGCCGATCCGGGGTGGTGCACGTGCTGGCCGACTCCGACGCGCACGCCCTGGAGGAGGGTCGGCGGCTGGCCTCGTTGCTCGGCGACCAAGGCGACCTCGTCGTCGACGACGTTCCCGACGTCGATCTGGCCGCCGTGCTGCCCGACTCGATCCGCCGCGCGTACGACGTGCATCCGCTGATCGAACAGATCCTCGACGCGGGCAGCGCGCTGGAGCTGCACGCCAAGTGGGCCCCCAACATCACCACCACCCTGGGCCGCCTCGGCGGGCGCAGCGTCGGCTTGGTCGCGAATAACCCGCTGCGTCTTGGTGGTTGCCTCGACTCGTCCTCGGCGGAGAAGGCGGCCCGTTTCGTCCGCATGTGCGACGCGTTCGGGGTGCCGTTGGTCGTCGTGGTCGACGTGCCCGGCTACCTGCCGGGGGTCGGGCAGGAGTGGGACGGCGTCGTGCGCCGCGGCGCCAAGCTGCTGCACGCGTTCGCCGAGACCTCGGTCCCGCGCGTCACGCTGGTCACCCGCAAGGCCTACGGCGGCGCCTACATCGCCATGAACGCCCGCTCGCTCGGCGCCACCAAGGTCTTCGCCTGGCCGGACGCGCAGATCGCCGTGATGGGTGCGGTCGCTGCGGTCCGCATCCTGCACCGGCGGCGGCTGGCCGACGTCGCCCCCGACGTACGCGCGCAGGTCGAGGCCGACCTGGCGAAGGAGCACGAGCGCATCGCCGGCGGGGTCGACCGCGCCGTAGAGATCGGGGTCGTCGACGAGGTGGTGGAGCCGGCACGCACCCGCGGCGCGCTGGCCCGGGCGCTGGCCGAGGCGTTGCACACCGGCGGGGATGCGGACGCGGTGGAGCGTGCGGTGCGTGGCCACCACGGCAACATCCCGCTGTAGCCGCTGCGACACTGGACCGGTGCCGACGACCGACGACGACACCCGCAACCGCAGCGGCAACCCCAGCGGCAACCCGATCCGGCTGGCGCTGGGCGTGCTGGTGGGGCTGCTGGCGTTCGGGGTCGCGATCGGGTTGGTCGTGTCCTACCTCAGCACCAACGCGCTCCGGGCGGCTGGCATCGACGACGCCGACCCCGCGACCAGCACCGCCACCAGCTCTGCCACCCGGGAGCCGGCGACCCCGTCGACCCGGTCGGGCCGGCCGGGGTCCAAGACCGACAGGCCGTCCGACAAGGCGTCCGACAAGGGGGCAGCGAAGCCGTCCGCGAAGCCGTCCAAACCCCGCACCAAGAACACCCCCGCTCGGGCGGGCACCCTGAGCGCCGGGCAGACCGAGGTCGCCGCCTTCGACCAGGTGCAGCTGCGCGGTCGCCTTCGAGGTGTCGCCGCGGGCACCCGGGTGCAGGTGGAGCGCCGCGAGGCGGGCCGTTGGGCCCGGTTCCCGGTCACGACGACGACGGGGCGGGGAGGTTCCTTCGAGACGGCCGTCGCGCTTGGCCAGCCGGGGCGCAATGTGCTGCGGGTGCGTGCACCGGGAACGCCACGGGTGACGCCCGTCGTCACCATCACCGTCGGCTAACCCCAAAGTTGTCACCGCCTGGTTGCGTCAGAACGCAACGTCGCGGTGACAACTCGGCGGGCGGGGTCAGACCACCTGGTGCAGCCAGCGCACCGGCGCGCCGTCACCGGCCTGCCGGAAGGTCTCCAGCTCGTCGTCCCACGGCTTGCCGAGCAGCCGGTCGAGCTCGTGCTCGAGGTTGCCCTGGCCATGCGCAGCGTTCAGCGCGGCCGTGCGCAGCCGATCCTCGGGGATCAGCAGGTCGCCGTGCAGCCCCGCCACCGCATGGAACACGCCGAGCTGTTCGGTGTAGGAGTAGCGCGCCCCCTCGCTCGCGGCCGTCGGCTCCTCGGTGATCTCGAAGCGAAGGTGGGTCCACCCGCGCAGCGCGGACGCGAGCCGCGCACCCGTGCCGACCTCGCCCTGCCACGACAGCTCCGCGCGGTAGGTGCCGGCCGCTGCCGGCTGGGGTGTCCACGACAGGTTTACGGGCGCGCCGAGCACGCCGCCGACCGCCCACTCGACATGCGGGCATATCGCCGACGGCGCGGAGTGGACGTAGACCACGCCCCGTGTCATGACCGGCACCCTGACCTCCCTGGCTCGAGGTTCGCCTTCCCCAGCGGCCTCGATCAGCAGGTGCGTCAACTGTCGGTTCGACGTCCAGTGTGCACCACGAGCACCATCAGCACCAGTACCGCCCGGGGACACCCCGTCACCTGGTGATGACCCACGGTGGACAAGAAGTGCATTCGGGAACAAGCCAGGTCCTGGCCTGACGGCTGTCCCCGCCGTAGGGTCGTCGGTGTCTCGGCGCAACCGGGCGAGGCCACGCGAGGGAGAGGGGCGTGTCGGTCATGGCAGTCAGCGTGCGGGAGGCACCGGAGCGCAAGCGCTTCGAGGTGCTGATCGACGGGGAGGTGGTCGGCTTCGCGGTCTACCACCTGGAGGACGGACGCGGGGCAATCCCGCATACCGAGGTCGACCCGGCCCATGGTGGCCAGGGTCTGGCCACCGAGTTGATCCACACCGTGCTGGAGCAGGCGCTGCAGCGTGAGCAGCAGGTGCTGCCGTACTGCCCGTTCGTGGCGGCCTACATCCGCGAGCACACCGAGTACGTCGGGTTGGTCCCGGTGGCCGAGCGCGACGCGTTCGGCCTGAGTGCCGTCGGCTGACCACGTCGGCCGGCCCGCCCGGCCGGCCGCCGCTGTGCGGGTCACAACGAGGTGAACAGCACACCGATGGCGGGCGTCACGACAGCCACATTGCCGCTAACCTAGGCATGGTGTTCCGCCGTCCGTACTCCATGGCAGTGGCCGTGGCTGCCATCACCGGTGCCGTCGCGGTGGCGATGTCGCTGTACACCGGCATGGGGTTGCGCGACCCGGACGGTATCGCCGGACCGTCGTACGTGCGCCTGCCGCTGATCCTGTTCCTGTTCTTCGTCGCCGACATGTTGCCGCGTGCGGTTCGGCGGGTGAACGACATGGGGCAGATCTGGACGTCGTGCCGTGACGTGCTGCACGAGCGCTGGCCGTGGTGGCGGGTGCGGATCGCACTGCTCGGCCTGAGCGCCTTCTACGTCACCTATGTCGGCTACCGCAATATCAAGAACTACCTGCCAAGCGTGCGCCAGGAGCGCTACGACGACTGGCTGCAGCTCACCGATTCCATCTTGTTCCTCGGCGCCGACCCTGCCAAGCTGCTGCACGAGGTGCTGGGCACCGGCATCGCGGCTCACGTGCTCTCGTCGGTCTACATCTCGTACCTGATGCTGGTGCCGATCTCGCTGGCGGCCGGCCTGGTCTGGAACCGCAACATCAGCCTCGGCTTCTGGTACGTGACCGCGCTGTGCATCAACTGGTCACTGGGTGCCGCCAGCTATTACCTGCTGCCGTCGGTCGGTCCTCGATACATCGAAGGCGAGTACTTCTCGACCACCCTCCCGGACACCGGCGTCAGCGCCCTGCAAGACAGCCTGTGGGGCTCACGGCTCAAAGTGCTCATCGATCCGCTCGACACCAACTCCATCCACGGGGTCGCGGCGTTCGCGTCGTTGCACGTGTCGGTCGTGTTCACGGCCGCGTACTGCGCCCACCGGGCCGGGCTGAACCGGCTGCTGCGGGCCGCGCTGTGGACCTACCTCGGGCTGACGGTGCTCTCGACGGTCTACTTCGGCTGGCACTACGTCGTCGACGACATCGCCGGTGTGGGCATCGGCTGGATCGCGGTGACGCTCGGCGCGCTGGCAACGGGCAACGAGGCCCGGCTCGGCCGGTGGACGGCCAACCGGCGGGAGACCATCGAAGTCGAAGCCGCCGGTGACCGGCGACACCACGACAACGCCGAGCGTCTCCCCCACTGACATGGCGACGGCCGTGGCGCGCTCGAGCGTCAACCTGCCCAATGCCCTGACCCTCGGACGGCTGCTCGCCGTGCCGCTGTTCGTGCTCCTGCTCGTCAACGACGACGGGTCGCCCGGTGGCCGGCTGCTGCTCGCAGCGGTCTACGTCGGGGCCTGTCTCACCGACCTCGTTGACGGCCACCTGGCGCGTTCGCGCGACCAGGTCACCCGCTTCGGCATCCAGGCCGACCCGATCGCCGACAAGGCACTGGTGGGCGCAGCACTGATCGGGCTGTCCGTGCTCGGCGACCTGCCCTGGTGGGCCACCGTCGTCATCCTCGGTCGTGAGGTTGTCGTCACGGGGCTGCGCCTGGTCGTACGCCGGCACGGGCTGATCCCCGCCTCGTGCGGGGGCAAGCTCAAGTCGCTGACCCAGAACACCGCGGTCACGCTGTACCTGCTGCCACTGACCGGCCTGCTCGCCGACGTGCGGCTGCCGGTCCTCGTCGTCGCGGTCGCCGCCACGGTCCTCACCGGCGCCGACTATGCGGCGCAGGCGGCCCGGATGCGCGCCGCCGCCAGCGCCCGTGCAGTGGTCGTCTGACACCTCGATCATCGGGGCGCACCCGACCCGGCGAGCTGGTTGACAGCAGCTGCGAACACCCCCGGCAGCCGGTGTGCTGCCGGGACGATCGAGCGGCGCACCGCGGGCCGGCGCCCCGCCCAAAGCAAGGCCTGGGTGATCAACCGGTAGCGGCGCGACTCGCGGCGCCACGCCTGCTCGTACGCCTCCGGTCGGCCCGCCGCCAGGCAGCGCGCCAGCGAGCGGGCGCAGGCCAGCGACAGCGCGATCCCCTCCCCGGTGAGCGCATCCACATAGCCGGCGGCGTCGCCGACCAGCAGCACCCGCCCGGCTCGCGGCGCGGTGGCTCGCTGCAGCAGCGGCCCAGCGCCGCGGACCTGGGTGGCGGCGTGGGCGGGCAGTCGCTCGGCCAGCTGGGTGAAATCACGCAGGTGCGCCTCGAAGGGCCGGCGCTGGCTGGTGAGCACGGCGACACCGACCAGCTCGGGGCCGACCGGGGTCACGTACGCCTCGGCGCCGCAGCTCCAGTGCACCTCGACCAGGTCGGTCCACGGCCGCACCGCGAAGTGCCGGCGCAGCCCGTACCGG
Source organism: Propionibacteriales bacterium (assembly GCA_038232655.1). GTDB lineage: Bacteria > Actinomycetota > Actinomycetes > Propionibacteriales > Nocardioidaceae > JACCVL01. Next base: position 11,547 of record JBBSNM010000069.1, read on the forward strand.
GGAGGGCGCCGGTCGGTGCGCGTCGAGACCCGGCGGCTCGCAGCGCTGCGATCCAGGCCCAGCGCCGCGCGGATCGGGGAGTGCAGTCCGTCGGCTGCCACCAGGTAGCGCGCGCTCATGCCACCGGCCGTCACACGGTCGCAGTCTTGGTGCACCTCGCGCACTTGCCCCGTCTGGACCCGGATCCCCGCCGCGCGCACGGCGGCGTCGAGAGCGCCATGCAGGTCGGTGCGGCGCACGCCGCGACCCTCCCCGCGGGCGTAGCGGGCCTCGGCGCTGAGCTGCTCGGCGCCCGGTGCAGCCTCCTGAAGGTAACGGATGCCGCGCAGCGGCACTCCTCCGACGTTGCCGGCGCCGACCAGGTCGGCGACGGCAACAGCAGCCGCCGGCGTCAGGCCCTCGCCGCAGGCCTTGTCCACCGGACCCGGTCGTGGTTCGAGCACCACGGTGTCGAGGCCGAGACGGGTGCACTGCAGCGCGGTGGCGAGCCCGGCCGGACCGCCACCGGCGACCAGCACGTCGATCATGTCGCTGCCGCGTCGCGCAGCGCGGCCTCCTCGACGCGGATGCGCACGGCGAGCAGCGAACCGTTGGCGACGGTGAAGGCAACCGCCGTCACCCAGGCGGAGTGCACCAGCGGCAGCGCCATCCCCTCGACCGCGACGGCGACATAGTTGGGGTGGCGTACCAACCGGTACGGGCCGGCGGCGACCAGCCGCATGCCTGGGACCACCACGACCCGGGTGCTCCAGTGCCGGCCCAGGGTGGCGATGCACCACCAGCGCAGCGCCTGGGCGGCGACCACGAGCGCGGCCATCGTCCAACCCACCAGGGGCAGGAACGGGCGGTCCGCAACCGCCACCTCGACCAGCGCGCCCAGCAGCAGCCCGACGTGCAGCAGCACCATCACCGGGTAGTGCCGGGCTCCGTGCTCTCGGCCGCCCCTCGCCAGGCTCCACGCCGTGTTGCGCAGGGACACCCTCAGCTCGACCAGCCGTTCGACGGCGACCAGCGCGACCAGCCCGGTGAACCAGATCATGGGCCGCTCACCACCGCAGCAGCACCAGCTCGGAGCAGAAGCCGGGACCCATCGCCAGCAGCACGCCCGGCGACCCGGCCTCGTGGCGACGCTCGGTCAGGGTGTCGTGCAGCACGTGCAGCACCGACGCCGAAGACAGGTTGCCGACCTCGGCGAGCGAGCGTCGGGTGAGCTCGGTGGCAGCGTACGGCAGGCCCAGGGCAGACTGGATCGCCTCGATGACCTTCGGCCCGCCGGGATGGCACACCCAGCCGGTGACGTCGTCGATCTTCAGGTCGGCGTCGGCGAGGAACGCGCGGACGTCCTCCCCGAGATGCTGCTCGACCAAGTCGGGCACCTCGGCGCCGAGCACGATCTTGAGGCCGCTGGCTCCGAAGTCCCAGCCCATCGCCCGCTCCGAGTCGGGGTAGAGCCGGCTGCGGGCGGCGACGACCTGGGGCCCGGTCCATCGCTGTCCGACCGGCGGGTGTCGGTCGTCGCCTGTCATCACCACCGCGGCGGCGCCGTCGCCGAACAGTCCGCTGGCCACCAGCGCTGCGGTGGAGCTGTCGTTGCGCTGCAGCGTGAGCGAGCACAGCTCGACCGACAGCAAGACGGCGACATCCGCACGCCGGCCGGCGAGCAGGTCGTCGACCCGCGCGATGCCGGCCGCGCCGCCGACGCAGCCCAGCCCCATCAGCGGCACCCGCCGGACGTCGGGGCGCAACCCGACGACACCGGCGATCCGGGCCTCGATCGAGGGCACCGCGAGGCCGGTGACGGTGGTCGAGACGACCGTGTCGACATCCTCGGGTTGCAGGCCGGCCTGCTGCAGCGCGCCGGCCAGCGCCCGGGCTCCGAGGTCGACGGCGACCTCGATGAAGGCGTCGTTGGCGGCGCCGAAGTCGGCCAGGTCTGGATAGCGCTCGAGCGGCAGGGCGAGGTGGCGGGCGCCGACCTGGGCGTTGCTGTGCAGCCGGCGCAACAGCCCGCGCTTGGTCTCGAGGTCGAGACAGATGTCGGCGAATGCCGCGGTGATCTCGTCCTGCCGGTAGCGGTGCGCTGGCAGCGCCGGCTGCACCGCCACGATCCGGCTCACCGGGGCTGATCCGGCCGGTCGGGGTGCTCGGGCAGCGGCCGGCCTCGGACCGTTGCCGGGTCTAGGCTCACCCGATGGTGCAGCGCAGGGCCGGTGCGCCGGCGCGGGCGGGTCGGCGCGGGCGCGCGGCCGCCGTGCGTGCCCTGGCCGCCTCGTCGCATCCCGGCCCGGTGGTGACGGTCACCACGTTGGCGACCCTGCTGAGCCTCGCGGTGGGTGCCGGTCTGGGGTCGCTGCTGGTGCTGCTGGCGTTCCTGGCCGGTCAGCTGTCGATCGGCTGGTCGAACGACTGGCTCGACGCAACCCGCGACGCCGCGGTCGGGCGCCGAGACAAGCCCGTGGCCGTCGGGGCGGTCGACGCCCGCATGGTGCGGTCGGCCGCCGTGGTCGCGGCCGTCGCCACCGTCGTGCTGTCGTTCGGTCTCGGCTGGCGGGGCGGGCTGGCCCACACGCTGGCGGTGACCGCGGGGTGGGCGTACAACGCCGGCCTCAAGGCCACGGTCTGGTCGTGGGCCCCGTACGCGCTGTTCTTCGGCCTGCTGCCGGTGGTCGTCGTGGTGGCGCTGCCCGACCACCCGCGGGCACCGGTGTGGATGGTCGGCGCGGGGGCGCTGCTCGGCGTGGGTGCACACCTGGTCAACGTACTGCCGGACCTCGAGGACGATCGATCCACCGGCGTACGCGGCTTGCCACACCGGCTGGGTCGCACCCGGGCTGGCGTGCTGGCGCCGGTCGTGCTGGTCGTCGCCTCCTGGCTGGTCGTCGCCGGTCCAGATGGCTCGATCTCCCGCGACGGGCTTGTCGTGCTCGGCGTGGTCGGCGTGGTGGCCACCCTCGGCGCCGTCGGGGCCGCCGCCGGGCGACGACGGCTCCCGCTGCTCGCCACGGCAGCGGTGGCGCTCGTGGACGTCGCCTTGCTCGTCGCCGCCGGCGAGTCGCTGGTGCGTTGATCGCGTCGCACCGCGCCGCCGACCGACTCGCGCGCGGCGCGCGCGGCGAGCGCGGCGAGCGCGGCGAGCGCGGCGAGCGCGGCGTTAAGGGTCATCGGGCGCCCTCGAGGTGACCGTCAACACCGCAGTCGATTGTCGAGGGGCGGTCGCGTGCACCGTTGCCGCGTCGGGTGACGCGCGCAGGCGTGAGCGCCCTCTGCCACGCTGGCGTCATGATCGTGGCATTCAGCATCAGCCCCAGCGGGGGCGACGAGTCCGGCGGCGTGGGCGAGGCGGTGGCCGAGGCCGTGCGGGCGGTCCGCGCCAGCGGACTGCCGTGTGAGACCAACGCCATGTTCACCAACATCGAGGGCGAGTGGGACGAGGTCATGGCGGTCGTCAAGCAAGCCGTCGACGTGGTCGCCGACCGCGCACCGCGAGTCGGCCTGGTGCTGAAGGCCGACATCCGGCCCGGCCACACCGGCCAACTGGCCGCCAAGGTGACATCGCTCGAGCAGCACCTGGCTGACTGATCGGGCCCCCACCCGTCGCCCTCCCGCCTGCTTCCGACCCGACCTGCCCCACCTGCCCCACCTGCCCCGGCTGCCCCGGCTGCCCACCTGCACCGGGCCCCCCGCGCCTCCGGGGCAGGGCGGGATCAGGTGGTTCGTCGTCGGGTGAAGCGGCGGTGGCGGATGGGGGTGCGCGTGGGGTCGATGTCGGCGGGTGGGACGAGCTCCGGGACGTGGTCGGCCGCCCAGACCACCCGCCAGCCGTTGTCGTGGACCAGGTGGTGGTGGCGTCCGCAGAGCAGCACTCCGCCGTGGTCACCGTTGACGTCGGTGCGCCCGCCGGCCGCCCAGGCAGTGGGGTGGTGCACCTCGCACCAGGCTGG
>JBBSNM010000070.1:0-15441 GCA_038232655.1 Propionibacteriales bacterium
CATCGCGCCCAGACAGTGCGGGGTGACCTGGATGCCGGTGCGGCCGAGCGGTCGGGTCCTCAACGGGGTGCTCCTTCGTCAGCGGGGGATGCGCTCGCCCAACGTACGCCGGAGCCGACCGAGAGCGCCCGGTGTGGCCCGCACCGTTCGGTGCCCCGCCCGGGAGGTCTTCTACCCTGAGCCGCCAGGGGCCGTAGCCCAATCGGCAGAGGCACACGGTTTAGGTCCGTGCCAGTGTGAGTTCGAGTCTCACCGGCCCCACGGGCGGGGCCGTACAACAACCCTCGGATGATGGGCGAGGTGGGCGCGGACGTCCGTCAGCAAAGCGCGGATGACGCGGACAAAATGCGCGGATGACGCGGACAAAATGCGCGGATCGTGGGGGTGGGGGTGGGGGTGGGGGGGGGGGTGGGGGCGCGGGCAGACGGGGTAGGTGGCGTCGGGGCGAGCGAGGTCGAGCGGCCCGGCGAAGGCCGGCCGGGCGTCGCTCAGCACTTGCTGCGGGTCGTGCCACGGCGGCACATGGGTCAGCAGCAGCCGGCCGACACCCGCGGCCGCGGCATGCTCGCCCGCCTCACGGCCGGTCAGGTGCAGGTCGGGCGGGTTGTCGGCGCCCTCGAGGAACGACGCCTCGCACAGCAGCACGTCGGCACCGCGCGCCAAGTCGACCAGCGCCCCGCACGGCCCGGTGTCTCCGGAGTACACCAGCGACCGACCGCCGGCATCGACGCGCACCGCGTACGCCTCGACCGGATGGCTGACCCGCGCCACCCGCAGCAGGAACGGCCCCAGCCGCAGCGGCTCGCCCGCGGTCCAGGCGGCGAAGTCGAAAACGTCCGACATGCCCGAGGTCTCGGGCAAGTCGTATAGCCGGGCCAGCCAGGCCGCAGCCCCCGCCGGCGCCACCACCGGCAGCCGTGGGAGCCGACCGGCGGGGTGATAGCTGCGCACGACGTAGAACGACGCGAGGTCCACGCTGTGGTCGACGTGCAGGTGGCTCAGCGCCACGGCGTCGACGTCGGCGAGCTCGACGTGGCGTTGCAACGCACCGAGCGCACCGTTGCCGAGGTCGAGGACCAGCGCGTAGGTGCGCCCCTCGTACGGCGCCTGTAACAGGTAGCAGCTGGCCGGCGACTCGGGGCCTGGGAATGACCCCGAGCAGCCGACGACGGTCAGCCTCACGGGCCAACACCCACCCGGGCGAACTGGTGCACGGCGTCCAGCTCGGGGCCGAGGAAGCGCCGACCGACGGTGCGGAACTGCTCGGGCTGGCCGGTGGTGAGGAACCGGTGCTCTGGCTCGGGCAGCGCGATGTCCCGCACCAGACCGGAGTTCTCGAGCACGCGGTAGACGTCCTTGGCGGTCTCGTCGGCGCTGGACACCATCGTCACGCCGTCGCCGACGACCAGGCCGAGGATGCCGGTCAGCAGCGGGTAGTGGGTGCAGCCGAGCACCAGCGTGTCGACGCCCGCGGCCACCAGCGGCGCCAGGTAGCCGCGGGCCGCCGCGAGCAGCTCGGGGCCGCTGGTCACCCCCCGCTCGACGAAGTCGACGAATAGCGGGCAGGCCCGCACGTGCAGCTGCACCTGGGGGGCCGCGGCGAACGCGTCGTCGTAGGCCATCGAGGCGGCGGTCGCCTGGGTGCAGATGACGCCGACGTGGCCGGTGTGGGTGGCGGCCACCGCCCGGCGGGTGGCCGGCAGGATCACCTCCACGACCGGCACGTCGTAGCGCTCGCGGGCGTCGCGCAGCACGGCGGCGCTGGCGGAGTTGCAGGCGATCACGAGCATCTTGACGCCGCGGGCGACCAGGTGGTCGAGGCACTCCAGCGCGAACTCGCGCACGTCAGCGAGCGGCTGCGGCCCGTACGGCTGGCGGGCGGTGTCGCCGAGGTAGAGCACCGGCTCGTGCGGCAGCTGGTCAAGCACCGCGCGGGCGACGGTGAGCCCACCGAAGCCGGAGTCGAAGATGCCGATCGGTGCGTCTGCCACGGCGCGTATCGTACGTCCGCCCACCCCTCGAAGGCGCCCCGTTCGACGCCCGGGCTACGTGAGTCGTGTCATGCCGGCCGCCCCGCACCCACCACCGGGGGCGGAGGCCGATGGCCGGCTGGCACGGACCGGCGAACCTGCCGGCTCAGCCGTCCTCGTCGCTCAGCCGTCGTCGAAGGGCAGCCGGGCCTGCGGGGGTCCGTGCGCCGGGTCGACCCCGTCGAACAGGCTGCTCACCGACTCGCCTGCGTGGATGCGGCTGATGGCCTCGGCGAACAGGCCGGCCACGGTGCGTACCTCGAGACCGGGCCAGTCGACCGGCGGCGGCACGGTGTCGGTGGTGACGACCTCGGTTACCCGCGGGTGCTGGCTGAGCCGCTCGACGGCCTTGCCGGTGAACAACCCGTGGGTGCAGGCGATGGCCGCGCTGCGGCCGCCCTCGGCGGCCAGCAGCTCGAGCAGCTGCAGCACCGACCCGCCGGTCGCGATCTCGTCGTCCAGCACGATCACGTGCTTTCCGTCGACGTCACCCACGATGGCATCGATCACCACTCGGTCGTCGGCTAGCCGCTGCTTGCTGCCGGCAGCGACGGGCAGCCCGAGCAGCCGGGCGAACTGGGTCGCGGTCTTGGCGTTGCCAAGGTCGGGTGAGACCACGACGGTGTCGGCGAGGTCACGGTCGCGGAAGTGCTCGGCCAGCACACCGAGCGCGGTCAGATGGTCCACCGGCACCGAGAAGAAGCCGTGCACCTGCGGGGCGTGCAGCGTCATGGTCAGCACCTTGCCGGCACCGGCCGCCACCAGCAGGTCGGCCACCAGCCGGCCGCCGAGCGAGATCCGCGAGGCATCCTTCTTGTCCGAGCGGGCGTACGCAAAGTGTGGGATCACCGCGGTCACCTGCGCCGCCGAGGCGCCCCGTGCAGCGTCCAGCATCAGCAGCAGCTCCATCAGGTGCTCCTGCGTGGGTGGCACCAGCGGCTGCACGATGTAGACGTCGCGCTGGCGACAGTTGGCCTGCAGCTGCGCCTCGAGGCAGTCGTTGCTGAAGCGGGTGATGTCGGCGCGCGACAGCGGCACGCCGAGCCCGGCGCAGATCGCCCGCGCCAGCCGCCGGTGCGCGCTGCCGGAGAACACCACGATCTCGCGCACGCCCGCAGGGTAGCCCGCACGGACTCGGTTCGATACGCACCGGGTGGTGGGTCGCGATGGTGCGGACCGCACCGAGCGGCGCCGGTCCCAGGGGTCCAGACCCACCCCCAAGGCTGCCGAGCCTGGACGGTCACGCCCAGAGCTGGCCCTCGAGGCGCTCCTCGGCGTCGTCGACGGTGCCCTCGTACGCGCCGGTGGACAGGTACTTCCAGCCGCCGTCGCACACGATCAACGCGATGTCGGCGCGCTGCCTGTCCTCGACCGCCCTGGCCGCCTGGCCGAGCGCCGCGTGCAGGATCGCCCCGGTGGAGATACCCGCGAAGATGCCCTCGCAGTCGAGCAGCTCGCGGACCCGGCGCACAGCGTCGCGCGGCCCGACCGAGAAGCGGTTGTCGATCAGCGACTCGTCGTACAGCTCGGGGACGAAGCCCTCGTCGAGGTTGCGCAACCCGTAGACCAACTCGCCGTAGCGCGGCTCGGCGGCCACGATCCGCACCGCCGGCTTCGCGACCCGGAAGAACCGCCCGATGCCCATCAGCGTGCCGGTGGTGCCCAGCCCGGCGACCACGTGAGTGACCTCCGGCAGGTCGGCCAGGATCTCGGGCCCGGTGGTCTCCTCGTGCGCGCCGGCGTTGGCGGGGTTGCCGTACTGGTAGAGCATCACCCAGTCGGGGTGCTCGGCGGCCAGCACCTTGGCCACCCGCACCGCCTCGTTGGACCCCCCCTCGGCCGGCGAGCCCACGATCTCGACACCCCACATGCGCAGCAGCTGGCGCCGCTCGGATGACGTGTTCTCGGGCATGACGCAGACCAGCCGGTAGCCCTTGAGCCGGGCGGCCATCGCCAGCGAGATGCCGGTGTTGCCACTCGTCGGCTCCAGGATCGTGCAGCCCGGCCGCAGCAGCCCGTCCTTCTCCGCGGCGACGACCATCGCCAGCGCGGCCCGGTCCTTGACCGAGCCGGTCGGGTTGCGGTCCTCGAGCTTCGCCCACAGCCGGACGTCGGGTGACGGCGACAGCCGGGGCAGCCCGACCAGCGGGGTCTGACCCACCGAGTCCAGCAGCGAGTCGAAGCGCATCAGCCGCCCGCGACCGCCGGGAGGATCACGACCGTGTCGCCGTCCTTGACGTCGGTGCCGAGCCCGCCGGTGAAGCGCACGTCCTCGTCGTTGACGTAGACGTTGACGAAACGGCGCAGCTCGTCGCCGTCCACGACCCGGGCCCGGATACCCTCGTGCCGGGTCTCGAGGTCGTCGAGCACCTCGCCGAGGGTGTCACCGGAGCCGCTCACCGCCTTCTCACCGCCGGTGTGGGTGCGCAGGATGGTTGGCACCTTGACCTCGATCGCCATCAGCTCTCCAGACTTGTTCGTGACATCCGTACGCAGCAACAGTCGCGCCGGATCGGATCATTCCCCCGGTCATTCCCCCGGTCATTCCCCCGATCACTCCCCTGGGTCAATCCTGTGGTCAATCCTGAGGGGGACGGCTCAGTCGCCGACGGGGGTGTCGTAGGTGGCAACCACGCGCACCTCCTCCTCGCTGACCTGGCCGTCGACGATGCGGAACGACCGCAGCGGCAGCGGCTCGTCGCCCTCGTGCGCGCCGTCGCGGGTGGACACCAGCACGTAGTGGGCGCCCGGCTCCTGGGCGAGGGCGATGTCGGTGCGCGACGGGTACGCCTCGGTGGCTGTGTGCGAGTGGTAGATCACCACCGGCTCCTCGTCGCGGGCGTCCAGGTCCTGGTAGAGCCGCAGCAGCTCGCCGGCGTCGAACTCGTAGAACGTCGGGCTCATCGCGGCGTTCAGCATCGGGATGAACCGCTCCGGGCGGTCCGACCCGGACGGGCCGGCCACCACCCCGCACGCCTCGTCGGGGTGGTCGCGACGGGCGTGGGCGACGATCGCCGCATGCGTGGCCTGGTCGAGCGTGAGCACGAGGGGCAGCCTACGTCGGCCGGGGTTGGGCGGCGGGTGCGTCTCAGCGCAGGGCGCGCAACAGCGTTTCCTGCACGAAGCCCAACCAGTCGTACACGTCGTGCATCGCCTTGGCCGGATCTTCGTCGGGCAGCTGCTCCCAGCGCGCCTCGTCGTCCTCGGCCACCTCGAGGCGGGTGCCGAGCGCCAGCCGTACGTCGGTGAGGCAGCGCAGCCACGCGTCCACCCCGTCGGCGTCCAGCTCGACGTCGACGCCCGCACCACCGGCCGCACCACCGGCCGGCCCGGCCACATCCAGGTCGGCACCGGCCTCGGACAGCGAGGCGATCACCGCCGCCGCGTTGCTGGCCTTCTGGTCACGCAGTCCAGGCTCGGTGTAGCGGCGGAAGTCCGACGCCTCGGCCTCGTCGTCGCGGTACGCGTCGGGCAGCAGCCGGGCCAGCACGGGGTCGTCGGGACGGGGCAGCGGCGCGTCGGCGCCGAGGCCGACCACCGACGCGAGCGGGTCGGTGTCGTCGCCGCCGGCAGCGGCCGACGGCGCACTGTCGCGCAGCAGCTCGACGATCTGGGCCGCCATCGAGGCGACCATCCGAGCCTCGACGTCCTCGAAGTGGGCGTGCGCACCGCCGCCGCGCGAGCGCTGGAAGCCGGTGGTCATCCCGACGCCTTCTCCAACGTCGCCCACAGCCCGTAGCCGTGCATCGCCTCCACGTCGCGCTCCATCTCCTCGCGGGACCCGTCGGAGACCACGGCACGCCCCTCCTCGTGCACCTGCAGCATCAGCTTGTTGGCCTTGCGGGTCGAGTGACCGAAGTAGGTACGAAACACCCACGCCACGTAGCTCATCAAGTTGACCGGGTCGTTCCACACCACCGTCACCCACGGCACCTGCGCGAGCACGACGCCCTCGGTGTCGGGACGTTCGACCTCGGTGGGCGCTGGGGCGGTGGACACCCCGACATCATCGCGCACCCCTTCCGTAGGCTGATGGGGTGCGGTCCCCCGCCCTGCTCACCGACCGGTACGAGCTCACGATGCTGCAGGCCGCCCTTCGCACGGGCTCGGCCCACCGGCGTGCGGTCTTCGAGCTGTTCGCGCGCCAGCTGCCTGGCGGGCGGCGCTTCGGCGTGGTCGCCGGCACCGGCCGCTTCCTCGACGAGCTCGAGCGCTTCGGCTTCACCGACGAGCAGGTCGGGTGGCTACTGGAGCAGCGGGTGGTCGACGAGCCGACCGCGCAGTGGCTGGCCACGTACCGCTTCGGCGGCGACGTCTGGGGCTACCCCGAGGGCGAGACCTACTTCGCCGGGTCGCCGGTGCTGGTGGTCGACGCCTCGTTCGCCGAGGCGGTGCTGCTCGAGACGCTCGCGCTGTCGGTGTTCAACCACGACTCGGCGGTTGCCTCCGCGGCGTCGCGGATGACCTGCGCGGCCGGTGAGCGGCCGTGCATCGAGATGGGCTCGCGGCGTACGCACGAGCAGGCCGCGGTCGCGAGTGCGCGCGCGGCGTACCTGGCCGGGTTCGCCGCGACGTCCAACCTGCAGGCCGGCGCCACCCACGGTGTGCCCACGACCGGGACCAGTGCGCACTCGTTCACGCTGCTGCACGACTCCGAGCGCGAGGCGTTCACCGCGCAGGTGGACTCGCTGGGTGCGGGGACGACGCTGCTGGTGGACACCTACGACGTCGAGACCGCTGTGCGAACGGCCGTCGAGGTGACCGGCACCGACCTCGGTGCGGTGCGGCTGGACTCAGGCGACCTGGTGCAGACCGCGAGGGAGGTCCGTCGCCAGCTCGACCGGCTGGGCGCTCGCCAGACCCGCATCGTGGTCACCGGCGACCTCGACGAGCACGCGATCGCGGCGCTCGCGGCGGCGCCGGTCGACGGCTACGGCGTCGGCACCTCGCTGGTGACCGGATCGGGGCACCCGACCTGCGGCTTCGTCTACAAGCTGGTGGCGCGCGGGGTGTCCGCAGCGGCCGACGCCGCGCTGGTGGGCGTGGCCAAGAACAGCCCGGCGAAGGCAACGGTCGCGGGTCGCAAGTGGGCGCTGCGGCGCCTCGACGCCGACAAGGTCGCTGAGGCCGAGGTCGTCGGGGTGGGGCGGACTCCGGTGGACGACGGCAACGACCGGCCGCTGCTGGTCACGCTCGTCCGTGCCGGTGAGCGGGTGTGGCACGAGCCGCTGACCGAGTCACGGACCCGGCACCTGCGCTCACGCGCCGAGCTGCCGCTCGCGGCCTTCCACCTCTCGCGCGGTGAGCCCGCGCTGCCGACCGTGTACGAGACCAAGTGAGGAGGCTGGGCCGATGACGCGTGCACTGCTGGTGGTGGACGTGCAGAACGACTTCTGCGAGGGCGGCTCGTTGGCGGTGGCTGGCGGTGAAGCGGTGGCCGGGCGGATCGGCGAGCTGCTGGCACGCCGGGACGAGACGGACTACGCAGCGGTCGTCGCCACCCTGGACCACCACATCGACCCCGGCGACCACTTCTCGGCCGAGCCCGACTTCGTCGACTCGTGGCCGCCGCACTGCGTGGTCGGCGGCGACGGGGTGGAGTTCCACCCGGCACTGCAGCCGCGGCCGTTCGACGCGGTGTTCCGCAAGGGCGAGCACACGGCGGCGTACTCCGGCTTCGAGGGCAGCAGCGAGGCCGGCGAGCCGCTGGCGCAGTGGCTGCGGGTCAGGGGCATCGACGAGGTGGACGTGTGTGGTCTCGCGACCGACTACTGCGTGCGCGCCACCGCACTGGACGCCGCCCGCGCCGGCTTCCGTACCCAGGTGCTGCTCGATCTGACCGCTGCGGTCGCGCGCGACCGGGTGCACGAGACGTACGAAGCCTGGTCGGCCGCGGGAGTCAGCACCGCCGGCAACCTGCCGTCGACCTGACCCGCCGAAGTGACGACCCGCCCCGGCGCCGACCCACCGGGTACCGCACCGCTCGACTGCCGTCCCGCGGCCGCCCCGTGCCCGCGCCACGTTTACGTGGCGGCCCACACCTTCGCGTGGCACGCACACCACGTAAAGGATCGCCAAGCCACGTTTACGTGGCGCGCGTCAAGGGGTGGCGGCGGAAAGCACCCGCCGCGCCCGGTCGGCCTGCCACGGCGACAACCCCGGGTCGGCGGCCAGCCCGCGGCGCAGGTGACCGGCCGCGGACGGCAGCCCGAGCGCCTGCTCGATGCTGCCACGGTGGATCCACAGCAGCGGATCCTCAGTGCCGAGGCGGGTAGCCGTCCGGGCATGCCGCAGCGCCGCCTGGTGGCGGCCGCCACGGTGCAGCGCCCAGGCCAGCGCGTCGGCCGACCAGACGCTGGGCGCGGCCGTCCAGGAGTCCCGGGCCGCGCGCACGGCCGCGGCCGGTGAGCCGTGGTCGGCCTCGTAGCGTGCGGTCTCCACACCGGTGTCGACGCCGTTGGCACGGGCTAGCCGAGCGGTCACCTCCAGAACCGCGTACTGCGCCCTCGCCCCCCGCACTCGTCCGGTCGCCTCCTGCAGCTCGGCGAGCTGCAGCACGTACTCCGGCAGCGGTGCACGCTCGACCAGCCCCTGCCACCGCCGCTCCGCGCGGGCGAGATCACCGCGGGCCACCGCCAGCCGCGCCCGGGATGCGGCCGCGGCCAGGTTCTGCGGATCGGCCCGCAGCGCCCCGGCCAGCGAGGCCCCGCTCGCGTCCAGCCGGCCGTTCCTGCGCTCGAGGTCGGCGCGCAGCGTGAGCAGGTACGCCCGGTCAGGCGGGCTCGAAGCGCTGCCGAGCCCGCGTTCGAGCAGTTGCACTGCAGCCCGTCGCGCCCCGCGCAGCTCGCGGGCGTAGGAGTAGCGCGCGAAGATCTGCAGGCTCGGTCGCCGGCGGTCCGCCTGATCAAGCGCGGCCAGGGCCCGGCGGTAGCGACCCAGCTCGGTCAGGGCGTCGACGCGGATCGACAGGGCGCCGAGCTGGTAGGGGTCGATGCGCAGCGCGGCCCGCGCCGCGCGTAGGGCGCCGGCGAAGTCATGGCGGGCTGCGGCCAGGGCGGCCCGACCGGCCAAGGCGAGCGCGTTGTCGGCGGGCTGCTCGCGCAGCGAGCGCCGCAGCACCCCGGCGGCCTTCGGGTAGTACGTCGCGTCGCCGGTCAGCCGGGCCTGCTCGACATAGGCCATGCCCAAGGTGGCCCACGAGCGAGCGTCGGCCGGCTGCGCGCGCAGCCGCTCCTGTAGGGCGCCGACGGCGGCGTCCAGGTCGTCGGCGGTGGCCAACGCGGCCGGGTCGACGTCGGCGCGACTGGCCGTCGGCGCATTGTCCCCGCCATCGCCGGTGCGGGCAAAGGCGCCGGAGACGGCGAGCAGCGCACCCGCGAGGCAGGCGACGAGGACGAGCACCGCGGTGCGTCGCATCCGCCCAGCCCCTCTCCTCATGCCCTGCTCATCGTGCCCGCGCATCGTGGCCTGCCTCGTCCTCCCGCGTCGCCTGGTTGCTGCCACCGCTGACCCCGGCCGGACCGGTGGGAGAGCTGCGGTCCGGCCGGGGAGCCAGCGGTGGCGACGTGCCGCCCCTCAGGCGGCGGTCGGCGTCCCGGTCGGCCGCCTGGTCCAGGCAACCACCCCGCCGGCCATGGCCAGCAGCCCGAGCGCGACCGCCGACAGCGGGAGTGCCGGCACTGCCGACGGTCCTGCGGTCGGGTTGGTCGGCACGTTGCCACCGGTGAGCGGGGTGGCCCCGGTCGAGCCGTTGTGCGGCGTGGTGTCCGACCCGGACGTCGGCAGCGCGACGTACGGGAAGGTGTCACCGAACTCGACGTCGTTGGTGTTCACGCCGTCGCCGAGGTCGTTGGGGTTGCCCACGAGCTCGCCCTCAACCACCTGCAGCGAGATGTCGACGACGTCGTCACCCAGCCGGCGACCGTTGGGGTAGCCCTGGTTGTCGCCACCGATGACGCCCAGCCTGTCGGGGTTGCTCGACACCGGGGTCGACATGTTCAGCCGCAGCTGCTCGCTGGGTGCCACGTTCTTGGGCTGGTTGAGGCCGTCGATGCCGGTCAGGAACACCGACACCAGGTCGTCCCGCGGCTCCGTGGGCGCCGGGATGCCGTAGATGGCCTCGATCAGCTTGGGCAGCTCGGGCTTGGTCACGTAGTCGAGGAATTGCGCGTCACCCGACGGCGTGGACGCGTTGAAGCGGTCCTTGTCCTTGACCGGGATGACGACCTCGTTCACCAGCGGCATCCCCAGCCGGGAGACCTGGCGGAACTTGCCGTCGGCCCCGCGCCGGTCGGTCGTGGACCAGATGCCCACGATCGGGTTCTTCTCGTGGTCGAAGCGCTTGGCGAGCGCCCGCTTGTTGATCTGCAGCGCCAGCGTGTTCACGTTGAACCCGGCCAGGGTGTCGTCGCCGACCTCCGACAGGTCGCCGCCGTAGAGCAGGTCGAACACCCGCAGGTCGAGGAAGAACGGGTCCTCGGCCTGACCGGCGTACACCCGGCCGGAGTTCGCCATCGGCCCGTTCCAGCGCACCGCCTGGTTGCGCAGCCGCTGGTAGTTGGGCATCGAGGCGTCACCGACGTACGACGGTGCGACCCGGCCGTTCTTGAGTAGCGTGCGGGTGCGCTTGGGGGTGATCTTCTTGACGGTGAACGTCTGGTAGAAGTTCAGGTCAGGGTCGTCGATGCTGGTGACCGCGCCGGTGTTGTAGAGGAAGGTGTCACCGCTCCGGTAGTGGTTCTTGAACGTCCACTGGAACGTGCGGTCCGGCTTCGTGTCACCGTCGTTGTCGATCTTGATGTTGTAGCGCGCGTCGTCGGCGAAGGCGTAGAAGTTCGGTCCGCCGGCCGGCTCCTCGAACGGGATCCAGTTGGCGATCAGCGTCACCTTCTTGCGCCGGTCGGGGCTGGTGAAGGCGTAAAGGTCGGTGTTGTCGTACTGCGGCAGGCCGGAGATGACCGGTGCCTCGCGGTGGCTGGAGGCGGTCGCCCCCTGACCGCCGAGGCCGACCAGTCCGGCGGTGACGAGCACGCCGCCGACTGCTGTCATGGCGGCTGCTTTCCGGCGCGATCCGGTGGGTGGGCGCATCGCTGCGCTCCTTTCGACGAAGCGGTCCCGTGGGACACCCCGCGGGGACGGCCGTCAGGTGACGGCAGTCACACTGGCTTCGTTGCCGCAGGTGACCGGGTTGGGGCCAGTTGCCAGGAATCTTCGGGTTTCACCCGGTGTGACCAGCCGACTCCCCCTGCCCCTCCCTGCGGCTGCGGTCGGTCTCAGGCCCGGTCGGCCGCCCAGGTCCACGCGTACGACTCGTCCTCGCAGGCCAGACCGCCCTCGCCGAGCTCCAGCGGGCGGAACGTATCCACCATCACGGCAAGCTCGTCGAAGTACTCTGCCCCCAGCGCAGCCTCGATCGCGCTGGGCTGCGGCCCGTGCGCGTAGCCGCCGGGGTGCAGCGAGATCGACCCCTTGTCGATGCCGGAGCCCTTGCGCGCCTCGTAGTCGCCGTCGACGTAGAACATCACCTCGTCGGAGTCCACGTTGGAGTGGAAGTACGGCACCGGGACGGCCAGCGGGTGGTAGTCGACCTTGCGCGGGCAGAAGTTGCAGACGACGAAGTTCGCGCCCTCGAAGACCTGGTGGACCGGCGGCGGCTGGTGCACCCGCCCGGTGATCGGCTCGAAGTCGGCCACGTTGAACGTGTAGGGGTAGGCGCACCCGTCCCAGCCCACCACGTCGAACGGGTGGGTGGCATAGGTCAGCCGGGTGCCGACCAGACCGCTCGGCCCGTTGCCACGATGCTTGACCAGCACCTCCACGTCGGTGCCGTCGACGAGCAGCGGCTCCCCCGGTCCGTGCAGGTCACGTTCGCAGTACGGCGCGTGCTCGAGCAGCTGGCCGTAGCGGGACAGGTAACGCCGCGGCGGGGCGATGTGGCTGCTGGCCTCGATCGCGTACGCCCGGGTAGGCCCGGCGGCGGGGTCGGGCAGCCAGCGGTGCGTCGTCGCCCGCGGCACCAGCACGTAGTCGCCGGTGCGGTACGCGATGGCGCCGAAGACCGTCTCGACCACGCCGGCGCCGGCCTCGACGAACACGCACTCGTCGCCGACGGCGTTGCGGTAGAGCGGCGAGGCCTCGCCGGCCACGACATAGCAGACGCGGACGTCGGCGTTGCCGAGCACGAGCCGGCGGCTGGTCACCGGGTCGAGCGCCTTCCACTCGTGGTCGGCGACCAGGTCGTGCAGCCGCAGGTGCCGCGGCTTGAGCGGGTGGTTGGCGGTGGTGGCCAGGTCGGGCAGCTGCCACACCTGGCTGGCGACGATCGCCGACGGCACGCCCCGGTGGTAGAGCAGCGACGAATCCGAGCTGAAGCCCTCCTCCCCCATCAGCTCCTCATAGCGCAGGGTCCCGGAGCCGTCGCGGAACTGGGTGTGCCGCTTGGGCGGCACGTCGCCGACCTGTCGGTAGTGGGTCATGTCAGCCCCTGGCCTTCCGTGCGTCCGATAGTCGGACATGTGCGGTCGATAGGTATCGGGCACGATCCGCTAGCCTCGCGGGCATGTCAATCCCTCCCGCGGGCGCGGCTGAGCCCGCCGGCGCGGCTCGTACAGGCCGGACCGTCCCGCCGTGGCTGGCCGGCCTGGTCGACGACGCGGCGATCTTCCCGCCAGGCAACGCGGCCGTACCGGCTGCCGTGGCGGCGCACGACGAGCACCGCGCCGCCCGGTACGCCGACCTGGTGGGGCCGTTCCTCGTCAGCGACGCCCGGCTGCCCGAGCTGGTGGACGTGCTGGCTGCGCGCGCGGCCAACGAGGAGCACGACCCGCTGCCGGTGCGGGTCGTCGTGTCGGGTGGAGCCGGAGCGATCGAGCCCGCCGTCACCTGGGTGCGCCGCGAGCCGGGGCTGCTGCTGGCGGGGGTCGAGGTGGCCGCCCGCGACGACGCCGGCTCGCCCGGCGGGCTGGCGCACAACATCACCCGCATCCTCACCTGCCTGTCGGCACTGGGCGAGCCCGTCGCCGCACACGTCGAGCTGCCGCGTCTGCATGGCCCGCAGCCCGGCAGCGAGTGGCTGCGTGGGCTCGACGTGCTCGCCACCGCCGACGTGGCCGCCAAGCTACGTACCGGCGGAGAGAGTGCCGACGCGCACCCGTCGGAGGCCGAGCTCGCCGCCTCCATCGACGCCCTGCTCGACCGCGAGCTGGCCTTCAAGGCCACCGCCGGGCTGCACCACGCCGTGCGGCACACCTCGCCGGAGGGGTGGGAGCAACACGGCTTCCTCAACCTCGCGGTCGCCACCGCGACGCTGTTCGACGGCGGGAGCCAGGCGACGGCGGTCGAGGTGCTCGCCGACCGCGATCCCGAGCCGCTCGTCGAGCAGGTGGCTGCCTGGGGTGTGGAAGCGGCGCCGTCGGCGCGGCGCTGGTTCACCTCGTTCGGCTGCTGCCGGGTGCTCGACCCCGTCGACGACCTGGTGGGGCTCGGCCTGCTCGACCCACCAGAGCCGGCCGCCCCGTGACGGGAGCGCCCGCGCCGACCTGGGTCGAGGGTGCTGCCGGCAGCCCCTACGACGTGGACAACCTGCCGTACGCAGTGTTCTCCCGGGGCGGCGACGAACCGCGGGTGGGCGCGCGCATCGGCAATCAGGTCGTCGACCTCGCGCCGCTGGCCGCAGCCGGACACGCCGAACGCGCCGTTGGGGCGCCGACGCTGGGCCCGCCCGAGCTGGGCGACGTGTTGCGGTCACCGGCGCTGAACCCGCTGATGCGCCTCGGGTCGGACCGCTTGGGCTCGCTGCGCGACCGGCTGACGCAGCTGTTGACCGACCCCGACGCGCGGCCGGCGGTCGAACCGCACCTGGTGCCGATCGCCGACATCACATCGGCCCTGCCGATCGAGGTCGCCGACTACGTGGACTTCTACTGCTCGCTGCACCACGCGACCAACGTCGGGCGGATGTTCCGACCCGACGCCGAGCCGCTGCTGCCCAACTGGCGGCACCTGCCGGTCGGCTACCACGGCCGCGCCGGCACCGTCGTGGCGTCCGGCACACCGGTGCAGCGCCCGTGCGGGCAGCGCAAGCCCCCCGACGCCGCCGCACCCACCTACGGGCCGTCGCAACAACTGGACATCGAGGCCGAGTTGGGCTTCGTCATAGGCTCGCCCAGCGCATTGGGCGAGCCGGTGCCGACCGTGGCGTTCGCAGAGCACGTCTTCGGGGTCACGCTGCTCAACGATTGGTCGGCGCGCGACGTGCAGGCTTGGGAGTACCAGCCGCTCGGGCCGTTCCTCGGCAAGTCGTTCGCGACCTCGATCTCGCCGTGGATCACGCCGTTGGAGGCGCTGGGGGCCGCCCGGGTGGCGTTGCCCGGCCAGGACCCACCGGTGCTGACCCACCTGCAGGTCACCGAACCAGCCGGCTACGACATCAAGATCACCGTGACCTGGAACGACACGGTGGTGGCGCGGCCGCCGTACTCCTCGATGTACTGGTCACCCGGCCAGATGTTGGCCCACCTCACCAGCAACGGCGCGTCGCTGCGAACGGGAGACCTGTTCGCCTCCGGCACGGTGTCCGGTCCCGAGCGCGACCAGCGTGGCTCGTTCCTCGAGCTCACATGGGGCGGCGTGGAGCCGGTCACCCTGGGCGACGGGTCGGTGCGCACCTTTCTCGCCGACGGCGACGAGGTGGTGCTGGCTGCAACGGCACCGGGGCGGCTTGGCGGGCGGATCGCGCTGGGCGAGGTGCGTGGCCGGGTCGAGCCGGCCCGCTCCTGACCCTTGCGCTGACACTGCACCCTGGCACCGGGCACTGGCACCGGACCCTGGCACCGGACCCTGACACGAATTCGTCACCGGACGCATCCGCGTGACCACTTTGCGCCCCACTCGCACGGAAGAGGGCCCGCCCGACCGCTCAGAGGTTGCCGCGGCGCTCCTGCTCGCGCTCGATGGCCTCAAACAGCGCCTTGAAGTTGCCCTTGCCGAAACCGAGCGACCCATGCCGCTCGATCAGCTCGAAGAACACCGTCGGCCGGTCGCCGATCGGGCGGGTGAAGATCTGCAGCAGGTAGCCGTCCTCGTCGCGGTCGACGAGGATCCCGCGCCGCTGCAGCTCCTCGATCGGCACCCGCACCTGACCGATGCGGGCGCGCAGCCCGGGGTCGGAGTAGTACGAGTCCGGCGTGGCGAGGAACTCGACGCCTTCCGCGCGCATGCAGTCGACGGTGCGACAGATGTCGTCGGTGGCCAGCGCCAGGTGCTGGGCTCCAGGCGCGCCGTAGAACTCGAGGAACTCGTCGATCTGGCTCTTCTTCTTGGCGACCGCGGGCTCGTTCAGCGGGAACTTCACCCGGTGGTTGCCGTTGGCGACGACCTTGCTCATCAGCGCGGAGTAGTCGGTGGCGATGTC
>JBBSNM010000071.1:0-15279 GCA_038232655.1 Propionibacteriales bacterium
CTGATCTCACCGGTCGCTCCCAGCGCGGCGAGCACCGCGCGCATCCGGACGACCGAGCGGTGCTCACTCATCGGCGGCGGGCAACGTGCTGACGGCGTCGATCACGACTGCACGCTAGTGCGGCCGGGCGACACTCCGCGAACCGGTGGATACCGGTCGCGCAGTTGACGCGGTGTCGGCGGCGAGGTCTACTGTTAGCAGTGTTCGAACATGCGTTCGAACACTGCGGAGGGTGGTGCTCGCGGCACCAGCCTCACAGGTGGACTCCGCGCCGGTGGCCGTGCCTCGACCCCACGGCCGTCGGTGCGGGTTGCCGGACCGGTCGGGGTGAGGGGAAGTCCCTCGTCCGGTCCGGCGGTCCGCCGTCGGCGCCACTTCCCCTGGCGTCTTGCCCGCCGCCGACCGGCGTGCGGGTGAGCCGAGCACGGGGAGGTGCGTGCACATGCGTCGCTATGACGATCCGGTCGCGGTCCGCAGGGGCCTGGTGGACGGGGTCGAGGGTCCCGAGCAGTTCGTCTGGCGTGACCGGCTGTGGCGAGTGCGTGCGGTCGTCGCCCGGTGGGTGGAGACCCGGCCATGGTGGGAGCACAGCGTCGTCCGGGATCTGCTCGGCGACCAGCAAGTCGGTGACCGACAAGACGGCCCAGGTGTCACCGACCTGTCGGCGACCCCGGTGGCGTCGGTGGCGACGCTGGTCGCCGAGCAGGAGGTCTGGCGGGTGAATGCCACCCTCGGTCGCCTCGGTTTGGTACGTCCCGACGACCCCGAGGTGCGAGGCGTGTTCGACCTGGTGCTCGACGGCGAGACCGGACAGTGGCACCTCGTCGGGTGCCTGGACTGAGGGGTACCGACCATGATGATGTCGACCCGGCAGGCTCCTGCCCGTTCGGCTGCCGCGGTCTCCTGCCTGGAGCGGGCCGAGCAAGCACTGCTCGAGGCGGGCGTGACCGGCGAGCACACGCTGCGTTACGCAGCCGCTCACGTCGCTGCGCTGCGGGCGGCTGCGGCGGTCCTTGCCGTGCGCACCCGCCCGCAACCGCGCGGTGAGCGCAATGCCTGGGTGCTGCTCACCCGGGTTGCGCCCGAGCTGGCCGAGTGGGCGGCCTTCTTCGCCGCCGGCGCTCCCAAACGGGCCGCTGCCGAGGCCGGGCTGGCCCATGCGGTCACCACCAGGGAGGCCGATGACCTGCTGCGCGACGCCGAGTGCTTCTTGCAGGTGGTCCAGCAGCTGCTCGACCTGCCCCGCCAGCCGTCGCTGCCCGGTCAGGACGCGGTGGCCCAGGCAACGGCGGTTCGACCGCCGGTGCGGCGGGCGAGGTGAGCGATCCGTTCGTGCACCTGCACGTGGCCTCCGGATACTCGCTGCGGCACGGGGCGTCCCATCCCCACCGGCTGGTCGAGCGGGCCGCCGACCACGGCATGGATACCGTCGCCCTCACCGACCGTGACGGGGTCTATGGCGCGGTCCGGTTCGCCAAGGCGTGCCTGCGGGCCGGTATCCGTCCGGTGCTCGGCGTCGACCTCGCCGTCGAAGCGTCGGAGGTGCTGCCCACCACGGCCGCTCCCCACCCGGCTCGCAGTCCGGTCCGCGGGGGTGCCTTCCGCGACCCCGAGCAGGCACGCATCACCTTGCTGGCCGGCGGCCGGCGGGGCTGGGGCGCGCTGTGCCGGCTGGTGTCGGCGACCCACCTGCGCGGCGAACGGGGCTCGCCGGTGACCACTGCCGAGCTGGTCGCCGAGCACACCGCCGGCCGTGACGTCGTGGTGCTCCTCGGCCCGGCCTCCGAGGTGGGCCAGGCGGTCAGCGCCCGACGCGTCGACCTGGCCGACGCAGTGCTGCGCCGCTGGCGAGAGCTGGTCGACCCCGCCGACCTGGTGGTCGAGCTGATGTCGCACCGCACCGCTGGCTCGGGTCCCGGCAGCACCGCGCATGCGGCCCGGATGGCCGGTGCCGCCGAGCGGGCCCGGCTCGCCACCGTGCTGACCAACGCCGTCCGGCACGCCGACCCGCAGGACGCGGCCGTCCTCGACGTGCTCGACTCCGCCCGCCGGCTGGTGCCGCTCGACCTACGCCACCTCGACCGGCGCAACGCCGAGGGGTTCCTCAAGTCTGGCAAGCAGATGGCCGAGGTGGCCGACGAGGTCTGCCGGGCGGCGGGGTTGGGGGAGCAGGCGGTGCGGCGGCTGCTGGCTCGAACCCGCACGGTCGCCGACCGCACCGCCCTCGACCCGCGGCTCGACCTCGGCCTCGGACAGGTGCACCTGCCCGAGCTCGAGCTCACGACCGGCGGTGCGGACATCCCCGCCGCCTCGACCGCCGGGGGGTCCGACTGCCTCGCCGCGGCCGACCGGGTGCTGCGTGCGCGGGCGGTCGCCGGGCTGACCCGTCGTTATGGCGCGCTGTCTCGCCGACTCGACCGGCAGGTGCACGAGCGGCTCGATGACGAGCTGGGCACGATCGCGACGCTGGGCTACGGCGCGTACTTCCTCACCGTCGCCGACGTGTGCGACCTGATCCGCGACCTGGGCGTGCGGGTGGCCGCTCGCGGGTCGGGGGCGGGCAGCCTGGTCAACTACGCGCTCGGCATCTCCGGGGTCGACCCGCTGCAGCACGGGTTGTTGATGCAGCGCTTCCTCTCGCCGCTGCGCCAGGCGCTGCCCGACGTCGACATCGACGTCGAGTCGGCCCGCCGCGGAGAGGTCTACACCCAGATCCTCGCCCGCTACGGCGGGGAGCGGTGCTGTTGCGTGGCGATGATGGACACCTACCGCGTACGCCACGCCGTACGAGACGTGGGCGCCGCGCTCGCGATGCCGGCCGGTGAGGTCGACACCTTGGCCAAGGCGTTCCCGCACATCCGTGCCCGCGATGCCCGGGCCGCGTTGCGTGAGCTGCCCGAGCTGCGCGCCGCCGGGCTCGGCGAGCAGCGGCTGGGCGTGCTGTTCGACCTCGTCGAGCGCCTCGACGGGCTGCCCCGCCACATCGCCCTGCACCCGTGCGGGGTGCTGCTGTCGGACGGGACGCTGCTCGACCGCACCCCGGTCGAGGCCAGCCATGCCGGCTTCCCGATGAGCCAGTTCGACAAGGACGACGTCGAGGACCTCGGTCTGCTCAAGCTCGACGTGCTCGGCATCCGCATGCAGTCGGCGATGGCGCACGCGACCGCCGAGATCGCCCGGGTGGACGGCATCGAGGTCGACATCGACGACCAGCGGCAGGTGCCACTGGACGACCCGGCGACCTACCGGCTGATCGGGCACGCCCGCACCCTGGGCTGCTTCCAGATCGAGTCACCCGGCCAGCGCGAGCTCACAGGCAAGTTCGGACCCGAGACCTTCGACGACATCATCACCGACATCTCGCTGTTCCGTCCCGGCCCGGTCAAGAGCGACATGGTCACCCCGTTCCTGCAGGCGCGGCAGGGCTGGCGGCAGCCGATCTACCTGCACCCCGACCTCGAGCCGGTGCTGCGGCCCACCTGCGGGGTGGTGGTCTTCCACGAGCAGGTGCTGCAGATCATCGAGGTGCTCACGGGCTGCACCCTCGCCGAGGCAGACGAGCACCGCCGTGCCCTCGGCGACCGCGAGGGCAAGCAGGACGTCGAGGCGTGGTTCTTCCCCGCCGCGCTGCGGCGCGGCTACCCCGAGGCGAGCGTCCGGCAGGTGTGGGCGGTGCTCGAAGCGTTCGCATCGTTCGGCTTCTGCAAGGCGCACGCCGCGGCCTTCGCGTTGCCCACCTACCAGTCGGCTTGGCTCAAGGCCCACCACACCGCGGCATTCCTCGCCGGGGTGCTCACCCACAACCCGGGCATGTACCCCAAGCGGTTGATCCTCGACGACGCCCGCCAGTTCGGCATCACCGTGCTGCCGCTCGACGTCAACTCCTCCGACGCCACCTACCGCGTCGAACGGGTCGCCGAGGGCACCGAGTCGTGCTACGGCATCCGACTGTCGCTGGCCGACGTCAAGGGCATCTCCGAGACCGAGGTGGCCGGCGTCGTCGCCGGGCGGCCGTACCACTCGCTCACCGACTTCTGGCACCGTGCCGGCTGCTCGCGTCCCGTCGTCGAGCGGCTGGTGGTGGCCGGGGGTTTCGACACCCTGTACGGCATCGGCGCGCCGGTGCCGGTGCGCCGCCGCGGCACGGTGACCCGCCGTGACCTGCTGCTGCAGGTGCTCGAGCTCGACCAGTGGACCAGGTCGGTCAGTCGGAGCCAAGGCCGTCGGCGCCGGGGCGGCCGCGGTGGGGGCAGCCAGGTCACGGGCAGCGGCACGGTCGCGCTGGCCGCGGCGCAGTCGCGCGCCACCGGCCCGGTCGAGCGGCCGGCGGCGGTCCAGCTGACCCTCGACCTCGGGGACGCACCGGGTGAGACCGAGCCCTCGGGGTTGCCGGAGATGACCGGCGCCGAGCGGGTCCGGGCCGAGCTGGAGGTGCTCGGTCTCGACGTGAGCCGGCACGTCGTCGACTTCTACACCGCCCTGCTCGACGCCCTCGGTGTCACCCGGTCGGCCCAGCTGCTGACTCGCCGCAGCCGCAGCACCCTGCTGGTCGCCGGGGTCAAGGTCGCGACGCAGACACCACCGATCCGGTCCGGTCGGCGGGTCATCTTCCTCACCCTCGACGATGCCACCGGCCCGGTCGATGCGACCTTCTTCGAGGATGCGCAGGGTCCTTACGCCGCGACCGTCTTCCACTCCTGGCTGCTGCTGGTGCGCGGCGAGCTGCGTCGCACCGGCCCCCGCGGTGTCTCCCTGCGCGCCACCGGCTGCTGGGACCTCACCGTGCTGCACGCGCTGTGGCGCTCGGCGGGGCTGGACGCGGTGCACGCCGAGTTGGCCCGGATCCCCGAGGGGTTCGGCGCCGACGGGTCGGGCGGCGAGGCCGCAGAGCAATCCGTGCACGGTGCCGCCGAGAGCCGGTCGAGCCGGCCGGTGATCGCCCAGCCACCTGACCTCGGCGCGGACGTCCACGACCAACGGCACTCCGCCGGCGGGATGGGCCGACGGCGGGTGCTGGTCCATCCCAGCGGGTTTCGCCAGTCGCCCTACGCCGACATCAAGCCGGCCGGCGAGGACGTCAAGTCCGCACCACGCAAGCTGTGGCACTCCAGCCCGGGAAGCTCGGGTGGCTGATGGACCGTAGCCTCGCGCCGGTGGCAGACCTGCTCACTAGGCTGTCCCCGTTCTTGCTGAGCCGTCGGTGCCCCCACCACCGTCGGTCCCGGTGGTCTGGAGGAGTCCCGTGGTCGAGCACCGGCGCAGCGCCTTGCGGACGGCGGTCGTGTGGGACGTCTTGCAGACCGAGCTTGCCGGTCTCGACGACGCCGGTCTCGACGACGCCGGCAGCGCTGCTGCCGCAGACCCCGCCGCCGGTCGGGGCGTCCAGGGCCGGGTGGTGGATCTCGGCGGAGGCACCGGCGAGTTCGCGGTGCGGGTTGCCGAGCTGGGCCACGAGGTCACCGTCGTCGACCCCAGCCCCGACGCGCTGGCCGCCCTCGACCGGCGCGCCACCGAGGCCGGTGTGGTCGAGCGGGTGCACGGCATTCAGGGCGATGCCGCCGACCTGTCGACCCTGGTGGAGACCGGGTCGGTCGACGTGGTGCTCTGCCACGGGGTGCTGGAGTACGTCGACGACCCCGGCGCGGCCCTCGAGGCCATCGGGGGGGTGCTGCGACCCGACGGCATCCTCAGCGTCCTGGTCGCCAACCGGCTGGCTGCTGTGGTGGCCCGTGCCCTGTCCGGCCACTTCGACCAGGCCCGGGCAGTGCTGGAAACCTCCGCCGCGCAGTGGGACCCCGACACCCAGGGGCCGCGCCGTTACACCCGCGACGAGGTGGTGCAGCTGCTGCGCAGCTCAGCGTTCACTCCGCAGACCGTGCACGCCGTCCGGGTGTTCACCGACCTGGTGCCGAGCACCCTGGTCGATGCCGAGCCGGGTGCGCCGGCCGCGTTGCTCGCACTCGAGCGGTCGGCGGCCGACGTCGCGGAGCTGGCCGCGGTGTCCGCCCAGCTGCACCTGCTCGCCCGGCGCACCTGACCCCGACGGGTCTGATCCCGGTGCGCCTGACCCCGGCGTCCTACGATGAGCCGGGACCGGGCCGACGATCGGGCCGACGATTGGGCCGACGATTGGGCCGACGATCGGGCCGATGATTGGGGCTGCCCGATCCTGCACGTCGACATGGACGCCTTCTATGCCTCGGTGACCGTCCGGGAGCGTCCCGATCTGCAGGGGCGCGCCGTCATCGTCGGCGGGGGGCATCGGGGTGTGGTGCTGTCGGCCAGCTATGCCGCCCGGGTCCACGGCGTGCGTTCGGCCATGCCGGTCATGCGAGCCCGTCGACTGTGCCCGCACGCCGTGGTGATCGCCCCCGACTTCGCGCTGTTCAGCGCGGTGTCGGCGGCGGTGATGGAGACCTTCCGCACCATCACCCCGCTGGTCGAGGCGATGTCGCTGGACGAGGCCTTCCTCGACGTGTCCGGGGCCGGGCGCAGGCTCGGCAGCCCGGCGACCATCGGGGCGGCGCTGCGGGAGCAGATCGCTGCCGAGCAGCAGATCAACTGCTCGGTCGGGGTGGCGGCAACCACCGACCTGGCCAAGCTCGCGTCCCGTCGCGCGAAGCCCGACGGGTTGCTGGTGGTGTCCCGTGACCGGGCCACGGCCTTTCTGCACCCCCTCGACGTCGGTGAGCTGTGGGGGGTGGGTGAGGTGACCGCCGAGCAGCTGCACAGGCTCGGCCTGCGCACGGTCGGAGACCTCGCACACACCCCGCTGGTGCTGCTGCGCCGCGCTCTCGGCGCCGCCACCGCCGACCACCTGCACACCCTGTCGTGGGGCGGGGGGCGCACCTTCGTCACCATGCGCCGCTCACCGGACGAGCCCGACCGCAGCATGGGTGCCGACGAGACCTTCTCCCGCGACACCGATGACCCAGAGGTCGTCCGCCGCGAGCTGCTCCGGCTCTCGGTCAAGCTGGCGAGCAGGCTGCGGGCCGGCGCGGTGATCGGCCGCACGGTCACAATCCGGGTGCGGTTCTCCGACTTCACGACGATCACCCGTTCGCGTACGTTGCGCGATCCCACCGACGTGGCGGTGGAGATCTACGCCGCCGCAGCGCAGCTGTTCGCTGCGCTTGGTCTCCAGCGTGCTCGGCTGCGGCTGGTCGGCGTCCGCGTCGAGGGGCTGCGGTCGGCACCGGAAAGCTGTCGCCAGCTCGAGCTGGGAGCACGTGAGCACGGGTGGGCCGAGGCGGAGCGGGCCGTCGACAAGGCGGCGGCTCGCTTCGGCTCGCGCGCGATCTCCCCGGCGGCGCTGATCGGGGTCTCCCGACCGTGAGCGGGAGCTGCCACCGGCGCCCGGCGGCAACTGAGCATCCGCACAGCCAAATTGGTACCGGCTGGATGGTTTCGGTTTGAAGACACGGCTTTCGGGACGGCCGCCTGCTGCATACACTCGAAGCCAGACCGTCAGCAGGAGGATCGACAGTGCCACTCTCCGAAGAGGAGCAGCGCCTGCTTGAGCAGATGGAGCATGCGCTCGCCACCGAGGACCCGAAGTTCGCCTCTGCCCTGCGTGGCTCCAACCTGCGCGCGCGGCTACGGCGTACGGCGATCGTGTCGGCGCTCGGCTTCGCCGCCGGTGTCGTGGTGCTCATGTTCGGCGTGGTGCTCGAGCTCACCGTTGTCGGCGTCGCTGGTTTCTGCCTCATGCTTGCCAGTGCCTACTTCTTCGTGACGGCGTGGCGGCGGGGCGGCGAGGTCGGCGACGACCAGACCGAGGAGTCCGCCGGGCAGCAGCCCCGGGCGACCGCCCGCTCGCCACGACAGTCCTCGTTCATGGACCGCATGGAGGAGCGCTGGCGCCGTCGTCGCGACGACGGCAACTGACCCGAAACCGGCGTCCGGGTAGCAGGTAGCACAGCAGGTAGCCGTCAGCCGGCGGTGGGCTCCTCGGTGCTCAGCAGCGTCGTCGCACGGTCGGCACGGACCGCCGTTCGCCACCCGTCGCGCGGCAGCAACGAGACCGGCAGCCAGCGGCTGCGGCGGCGTTGGCCTGGCGTCCGCGCGGCCGCGAGTCGCGCGGACACCTCGTCGACATCTTGCCGGGCGGCGGCTGCCGAGCGGCTCTCAGCGGCCGCCTGCCGCGCGAAGCGGGACCGTTCCACGTCGACGACCAGCCGGTTCAGTGCGGCGACCGCGCCCGCATTGTCGTGTACCAACGACCGCAGCTCACGTCCCGAGGTCCGCAGCGTCGCCCGGTGGTCGATGTGCACCCCCAGGTCGACCCCGGTGTCGCTGAGCTCGCGCCAGGCAACCTCGGCGACCGGTACGTTCGTCGGCCCCGCACGCCGCCACCGACGGGCCCGCCGCGCCGTGCGCGCCAGTCGCGGTGCCGTGCCCAGCGCGACGGCGAGCAGCACGCCCCCACCGATCAGCAGCAGGCGCTGGCCGGCGCCGTCAGAGCCACCCCCGCCGGCGGAGCCGGCGTCGGCCGGCGGAACCGTGAGCTCCTCGCGCGGCAGGTCGCGGGTGGCCTGGGACCGGGGGGTCCGGTCGGTCGTCGCCTCTGCGCCCGGTCCGTCGCCTCGGTCCGGTGCGGCGCCGGTGCGGACCGCGGGAGTGGGCTCGAACAGCACCCAGCCGACCCCCTCGAAGTACAGCTCGGGCCAGGCGTGCATGTCCAGGCCCTGGAACTCGAAGGTGTCGTCCCCGACCTGTTCCGGGCGCAGGAAGCCGACGGCGACCCGTGCGGGGATCCCCAGGCTGCGAGCCATCAGCGCCATCGACGCGGCGAACTGCTCGCAGTAGCCGCGGCGCTGGTCGGTCAGGAAGGTCTCGATCGTCTCGAGGCCGTCGCCCGGGCCGGGCTCCAGCGTGTACTCGAAGTCGCCCTCGGTGCGGAACCAGTCCTGCAGGGCCTCGGCCTTCTCGTACCGTGACGGCTGCCGGGCGGTCACGGTCTCAGCCAGCTCTCCGACGACCGCCGGCATCTGCTCGGGCAGCTCCAGGTAGGCCTCCATGTCGTCGCTCGGTGGCCCGGTGGCGGCGAGCTCCTGGGCCGTCGGCAATACCAGGGTGGATACCACGTCGTAGGTGAGCCCGGCCGCGTCCAGGTCGTCGGTGCGGGCGGAGATGTCCAGCTCGCCGGTGTCGACGCTCCAGTCACCCGGTGCCTCGGCGGTGGTCAGGGGGTAGAGCGTCGGCAGCCAGGTGGTCTTGAACTGCGGGCTTACGGTGATCCGCGAGGCCACCCGGTCACGTTCCACGGGGGTCAGGAGACCGGGCGGCGGGTTGGGCACCTCGTTCAGCGAGGCGGCGTCGTCCTCGGTCCGATCGCTGGGCTGCCACGAGTCGCCGGTGAAGCTGTCAAGCGAGGCGATGCGCAGGTATTTCGGCATCTCCCCGGTCGTGGTCATGGTGACCAGCACGTCGTCGGTGCGCTCGCCGAGGTTGCGTCGCAGGTCGAGCAGCGGGTTCTCGAGGTCGACCGTGCCGTCGCCACCACGAGCGCCGTCACCGCCGGTGAGCGGCCCGTCGGCGAGGAACGTACGCGGCAAGGTCGGGATCAGCGCCGGCAGCACCACCGCGAGCGCCACCGCGCCGAGACCGACCCGACGACCCGGCTCGACCAACGTCGACAGTGCGACGGGTTGCCGGTCGCGAGCGCTGAGCAGTGACCCGCTGACGCTGATCTGGCGCCCCCAGTGCGTCACCCGGTCCCGCTGCTCGGCCCCCAGCAAGAAGACGAACGCCAACGCGCCCGGCACGAATGCGAGCACCGGGACCTCGCCGGCCAGCAGCGACACCGGTGCCATGTAGACCCCGAGGAAGGCCAGTCCGACCAACGCGGGCCGCCGCCACGAGACCGCCAAAAGGTCCACCACGAGCGCCACCGCACCCACGACGAAGGCCAACGACGCGGCGACCGCGCCGGTGGCCGGAGCCGGCGGCGCGTACTCCTGAGCGGTCGCCAGCGCGGACCGCACCAGGTCGACCAGGACGGCCATCGACTCCCGCGTCGGGATGACGCCCCCCCAGGCGGGCTCGGCCGCGTAGGACACCGTGGCCCAGGCCAGCAGCGCCACCAGCTGGAACACGAGCACCACCGCGACCGGCAGCTGCAGTCGCCGGCAGACTCCACCGACGACAGCCACGACCAGCCCGGCCAGTGCGCCGGCCAGAAGGAAACTGCGCGGGGTGACCAGAGGAGCCAGGCTGACGCATGCGGCCAGCGAGGCCAGCCAGGCCCACAGCGTCAGCCGCGCGAGGCTCGACCAGGACTCGGTCACCGGCCACTCACCGCCTCGCGATCGACGCCGTCTGCGGAGACTGGACCGGACCCACCGAGATGGCTTCCCCGAGTGTGCAGCTGGGCACCCAGCCGCTCCCAGACCGCCGGCACCGCATCGCCGGCGCTGGCGACGGCCACCGTCCACCCAGCCCTGCCCAGCATACTGGCGTGCAGCACGACCTGGGGCGTCTGCGCGCTGGGGGCGGGGGCCGGCAGGCCGACAGACGTCGCTCGCCAACCCTCGGTGTCGATCAGCAGGGCGAGTCGGCGGCGGCCCGGCTGGACGGTACGGGACAGCTCGGAGACGTCGCTGTCGTGCATTCGACCGAGCACCGCGACGAGCAGCCCGGGCTGCTGGCTGATCGCCTGCAC
This sequence comes from Propionibacteriales bacterium, assembly GCA_038232655.1. Classification (GTDB taxonomy): domain Bacteria; phylum Actinomycetota; class Actinomycetes; order Propionibacteriales; family Nocardioidaceae; genus JACCVL01. The sequence goes on from JBBSNM010000071.1 coordinate 10,664, forward strand.
GGCGTCGTCCAGGCGTTGCTGCGGTGAGGCGCGCAGTGCCGCGAGCTGGTCGAGCACCGGCCCGGTCTGCGCCGGCGGGGTCAGGGTGTGGTCGTGCCAGGTCGATGCGTCCGCGTCGGGGCGGTCCGTGATCAGCCGCACGGCGAAGCCGGACTGCGCGAGGTAGACCGATACCGACGCGGCCGCTGACACCGCCCACTCCAGCGATGAGCCGGGGCCGTTGCCCTGGTGGGCGATTTGCCGGCTGTCGAGCAGCACCGTGGCGCGACTCTGCCAGGGCTGCTCTTCCCGTCGCACCATCAGGTCGCCGGTGCGGGCGGTGCTGCGCCAGTGCACCCGGCGAAGGTCGTCGCCTTGCCGGTAGTCGCGCACGGTCACGTCTTCGGCGCTGCCGACGGTGAACGCGCGGGGGCTCCGATCGCCCGCTCCGGTCGAGTCGCTGGTGGCGCGCATCGCGGGCAGCCGGTGCACGGTCGGGATGACCACCAGATGGCTGGTGGCACTGAACGTGCGGACCAGCTCGATCATGCCGAAGGGGTCGCTGACCCGGATGGACAGCGGGCCGACCTCGAAGTGCCCGCGGGAGTCGGAACGGACGGGGTAGGACACCTCGCGCGCCCAGTGCCGGCCCATGTGGTCCACGACGAAACGCGGGCGGGTGCCCAGCGCGTACGGCACCCGGTCCTCGAGCAGTAGCAGGCCGGTCGGCATGCGGCCCTCGTTGGCCAGCCGCAGCGTGACCGTCGCGACCTGCCCGACGCTCACCCGGCCCGGGCCGATCAGTCGGTCGGCGCGCAGCCGGTAGCGAGTCCGGCTGGCCAGGGCCGCGGTGAGCAACGGCACCGCGGTCGCGAGGATCCCGACCCGCAGCAGCGCGTCGTAGCCGAGCAGGATCGAGCAGATCACGGTGGCGCCACCGGCGGCGAGAAAGGCCCGCCCGCGGGTCGTGAGCCCGGCCAGCGCCTCACGCACCGCGCTCAGCCACCCGAACCGGCGGACCGCCCGGACGGAGCGGGAACCGCACGAAGCGCGCTGCCGAGCACCTGCTCGGGGGTGCGCCCGCCCATGGCCGCCTCGGGGGCGAGCAGCAGCCGGTGGGCCAGGACCGGCGACGTCAGTCGCTGGACGTCGTCAGGGACCACGTAGTCGCGTTGCTCCAGGGCCGCCCAGGCCTTGGCCGCGCGAAGCAGATGCAGGGTCGCGCGCGGGGAGGCACCCAGCCGCAGCTCGGGGGAGTGGCGGGTGGCCGCGGCGATGTCGACCGCGTAACGCTGCACCGCCGGCGCGACGAACACCCCCCGGACCACGTCGATGAGCTTGGCCACCTCGGCGGCGCTCGTGACCGCCTCGACCTCGTCCAGCGGGCTGACGCCGGTGTGCCCCTCCAGCATGGCCAGCTCGGCGCTCGGTACCGGGTAGCCCATCGACAGGCGTGCCATGAACCGGTCGCGCTGCGCCTCGGGCAGCGGGTACGTCCCCTCCATCTCGATCGGGTTCTGCGTCGCGATCACCATGAACGGCTCGTCCAGCTGGTAGGTGGAGTTGTCGACGGTGACCTGCCGCTCCTCCATGCACTCCAGCAGGGCCGCCTGGGTCTTGGGCGACGCCCGGTTGATCTCGTCTCCCACCACCACGTTGGCGAAGACGCCGCCCGGGCGGAACTCGAACTCACGGGTGTTCTGGTTGAAGATGGACACCCCGGTCACGTCGCTCGGCAGCAGGTCGGGGGTGAACTGGATTCGCCGCACGCTGCCGTCGATGGCTCGCGCCAGGGTCTTGCTCAGCATCGTCTTGCCGACGCCCGGGACGTCCTCGATCAGCAGGTGCCCCCCCGCGAAGAGCACCGTGAGCGCGGATCGGATGACCTCGGCCTTGCCCTCGATCACCGACTCGATCGCGCCCTGCAGCCGGGCCGCGGTGGCGGTCAGCGCGGCGAAGTCACCGCCCGCGACCGGCTGTCGTGCACGCGCGTCCGCGTCCGTCACCGGACCTCCTCAGCCGGCGGGCGTACCGCCGCATCGTCGCCTGACTGTGCACTGCTCCCCCCATGCAGTTTCGCATGTGCGGCGAACAGCACCAGCAGAACGCATCACCAAGCCGTGCCGCCGGTCCAGCCAACCGCCGCCTCGTGCCCCTGCCCGGGGTGTTGCAAGCGTACGGGCTACCAGAAGCCCCCCGCTGCAGCGGCGATTCGGTTGACGGTGGGGAAGTGTGGAGTACAGTGGGGGAAAGTGGAGATCTAAGAGGGGGACAGGTGGCGGCATGTTCTTCGGCACCCACACCCCACGACTGGACGACAAGGGCCGGCTGACGTTGCCGGCCAGATTCCGAGAGGCATTGGGGGAGGGGTTGGTGATGACCAAGGGACAGGACCGGTGCCTGTACGTCTTCCCGCGCGCCGACTTCGCCCGCACCACCGAGCGGCTGGCCGCGGCCCCCGTGACGGACAAGCGCACCCGCGACTTCCTGCGGGTGTTCTACTCCGGCGCCACCGACGAGGTGCCGGACAAGCAGGGGCGGGTGACGATTCCGCCGGCGCTGCGGGTCTACGCCAGCCTCGAGCGCGACTGCACCGTCATCGGCGCCAACGCGCGGATCGAGGTCTGGGACACCGCGGCGTGGCAGCAGTTCATGTCCGCACAGGAGCAGGCCTTCTCCGAGCTCGAGGACGAGGTGGTCCCCGGTGTGATCTGAGCGAGCAGAGCCCTCGGCGCTCGTGCGGCGAGGCCTTCGCCCACCCTCTGTGCCAGCTGGCGCACCTTCCCCGGTGCCAGCCGGCAACTGCGAGGTGGCGGGCGAAGACCTGGCCCCACGAGTGGCCCAGCAAACAGCCGCCGACACGTTCCTTGCCAGCCGCGACGCAGAAGGGGTCGAGACATGAGCGCACCGCGCAGTGAGCCAGCACCGCCGGTGCGGCGCATCCGCGAGGACGTCCGCGACGGCGCCCTGGTGATGGCGTTCTCGTGCGTGGCCTCCACCGGCGCCGCGATGGCGCTGCTGCTGTTCGTCCGGCTGGCCGGCTGAGCTCGCCCGATGGATCAGCAAACCGACTCCGGACACCTGCCGGTGCTGGTCGACCGAGTGGTGGCACTGCTCGCCCCCGCTCTCGACCACCCGGACGCGGTCTTCGTCGACGCCACCCTCGGCCTGGCCGGGCATGCGGCGGCGGTCCTCGAGCGGTGCCCGCACGCGCGGGTCGTCGGCCTCGACCGTGACCCGATGGCCCTCGAGCTGGCGCGCGAGCGGCTGGCCCGCTTCGGTGACCGGGTCAGGCTGGTGCACGCCGTCTACGACGCGATCGCCGACATCGTCCCCGGTGGTGTCGACGCCGTGCTCTTCGACCTGGGCGTGTCCTCGCTCCAGCTCGACCGCGCCGACCGCGGCTTCGCCTACGCCCAGGACGCCCCGCTCGACATGCGCATGGACGCCTCGACCGGACGCACGGCCGCCGACCTGCTCAACACCGCCGACCAGCGTGAGCTTGCCCGGATCCTGCGGACGTACGGCGAGGAACGGTTCGCCTCGCGCATCGCAGCGACAATCGTGCGAGCCCGGACCGAGCAGCCGTTCACCACTAGTGCCCGGCTGGTCGACCTGGTGCGCGACGCCATCCCGGCGGCCACCCGCCGAACCGGTGGCAACCCCGCCAAGCGCACCTTCCAGGCGCTCCGCATCGCTGTCAACGACGAGCTGTCGGGGCTGAGCCGCGCACTTCCGGCGGCGCTCGACGTGACCTTGCTGCACGGCCGGGTGGTGGTGCTGGCCTACCACTCGCTGGAGGACCGCATCGTCAAGCGGGCGCTGGCAGACGGAGCGCGCGCCGACGTGCCCGACGACTTCCCGGTCGTCCCCGCCGGGCGTGCACCGACGCTGCGACTGCTCACCCGTGGCGCGGAACGGGCCAGCGACGACGAGGTGGCCGCCAACCCGCGGGCACGGTCGGTGCGGCTGCGAGCGGCTGAGCGGATCCGGGAGGCAGCATGAGCACCGCACTGGGCAGTTCACCGGGCAGCTCGTCGGGGCCGGCCCGCGCGCGGGCCGCGAGCGCGCGCCCCTCGCCGCGGTTGCGACCGCCGTCGCGTCCCACGCCGCGCTCGCGCCTGCGGGTGGTGGCCGCACCGCAGTCGCCGCCACGCCGTGGGTCGTTCGTGACGATGCTCGTGCTGGTGCTCGCCACCGGTCTGGTCGGGCTGTTGCTGCTCAACACCGCGATGCAGCGCTCGGCGTTCGAGCTGGAGGAGCTGCGCACCCGGGCCGCCTCCTTGGACGTCCGCAGCCAGGTGTTGGACCTGCAGGTGGAGCGACTGCGCTCGCCTGACCGTCTGGCCCGTCAGGCGTCGGGGCTCGGGATGGTGCCCGTGACGTCCCCAGGGTTCGTGCAGCTGGCCGACGGGCAGGTGCTCGGCGAGCCGGACGCCGCGCTCGCCGGCACCGGGCCGCAGCTGGTGCGCGTACCCCCGCTGCCCGAGGTGTCCGAGCCGGCGCGGAGACCGGCGCCGACGAGGCAGGCCGAGAGCGAGCGCCGGACGGATGGCCGGGCGGAGCGCCGAAACGCCGCCGACACGCCCACCACAGAGCGCGGTCAGCGTCGCCAGCCGGACCAGCAGTCCCAGCAG
>JBBSNM010000072.1:0-15156 GCA_038232655.1 Propionibacteriales bacterium
CACCAATGCCCCGCAGCGTATTCGTGATTGCCCCGCCGGCGGAAGAAGAATCAGAACTTGGGGATCACCGGCGTCGCGCTCAGAGCCACCGAGTCGTGGAAGGCGAAGTCGGCCGCGTTGGCGCGGTACAGGTCGGCGTAGCGCTCGACGCGTTCCTTGTCGAGTTCGACGCCGATGCCGGGGCCGGTCGGCACCTCGAGGCAACCGTCGACATAGGGGAGGGGGCTGGCGTCGCGGATGATGTCGTCGCCGAGGAACGAGGCGTAGCCCTGGTTGGCGTAAGTGAAGTTCGGTGTCGACGCCAGGACGTGCAACGCGGCGTACATCGCCACCCCGAGCTCGCCGAGGCTGTGCTTGAGCACGGGCAGTCCCGCCGCCTCGCACAGTCCGGCCGAACGCTTGAGGTTGAGCAGCCCCCCATCCATCTGGTTGTCCACCGACACCACGTCTGCAGCCCCGTGCCTGATCACCTCGAGCTGGTCGTAGCGGGTCCAGGAGGCCTCGTTGGCGAGCAGCGGCGTCGAGATCTGCCCCCGCAGGTAGGCCATCTCCGGCAGGTTCCGGCCCGACACCGGCTGCTCGACGAGCTCGAGGCCGAAGGGCTCCATCTGGCGGATGATGCGGATGGCCGCGCCGGTGGACCACGCCTCGTTGGCGTCGACCCGGATCAGCGCGTCCGGACCGGCGGCGTCGCGTACGGCTTCGACCCGTTCGATGTCGTCGCGGGGGTCGTCGGAACCCACCTTGAGGTACAGGGTTCGAAAGCCCGCCTCGACGCCGCGGCGCGCGTCGGCACCGATCTCGGCCGCCGGCTTGCGGCTGAGGTAATAGAAGTACTCGACCCGGTCCCGCACGCGGCCGCCGAACAGGTTGACCAGCGGCTGCCCGCACGCCTTGCCGACCAGGTCCCAGCACGCCATCTCCACGGCTGCGATACCGGGGCTGGTGGCCTTGACGTGGTGCCAGGTCCCGATGACGTTGATCCGTTTCATGATCCGCTCGATGGCAAAGGCGTCCTCGCCCACGACGAGGGGTTCGATCGAGCGGAGGACGGCGAGCACGATGTCGGCCGAAGGATAGGCTGCGGCCTCGCCGATGCCGACCAGGCCTCCGTCGGTGTCGACCTCGAGCAGGATGCTCACCATGCCTCGGCGGCCGCCGAAGGCCCAGAGCTCGTCCTCGCTGAACGGGACAGCCACGGGCGTTGCCCGCAGACCGGTGATGCGCATGACGGTTCTCCTTGGTCTGATCAGGAATCAGTGCTTGACGAGTGGACCGCGGTCCGTGCGGGTCAGCAGCTCGCCACCGGTGGCGGTGACGATGACAGTGTCCGAGACGACGTAGTCGGCTGGTTCCTGGCCGAGCAGCCACGACAGGACGTGGCAGACCATGTTCTCGCGGATCACCAGGTCGCTGTCGTGGCGCAGCCCCACGACGCTGCTGCCACCCACCCAGCTCGGCGGGAAGCCGATGCCGGTCAGGTAGCCGCAGTGGTGCCGGCGGTAGCGGGCGTGCCCGAGCCCGTCGTCGACGACGGCTTGCCACGCGGCGTACACCTCGCGCGCCAGCGCGCCGGGCCGCAACGAGTCACGGACAGCCTCCAGACCGTCGAGGGCGATGGCGGCGGCCTCGGCGGTCCCGGCCGGCGGCGCGCCGAGGTAGACCATGCGGGTCAGCGGCGCGTGGTAGCGCGCGACCGCACCGGAGAGTTCCACGAACAGCGCGCCGCCGGCCAGCACCACATGGTCGCGCCACGTCACATGCTCCTGCGGCAGCCGCTCGCGTGACCGCACCAGCGGAACGAAGCCCGGGTAGTCGCCGCCGACGCGGATCATCGCGTCGTAGATCGCTGCCGCCACGTCTCGCTCGTTCACGCCCGGCCGGGACGCGGCGATCCCAGCCTGCATCGCAGCGTCGGACACCTCGGCCGCCCGGCGTACGGCCGCCACCTCGGCGGGGGACTTCACCTCCCGCAGCGAGTCCACCAGCCCCGAGCCGTCGCGGCAGCGCAGTCCGGCCAGCCCGGCCCGCATGCTCTCCCACACGGTCACCGGCAGGTACATCGAGGCCAGCTCGACCGCCACCTCGGCACCGCCCTCCACGAGGTCGCGTACGACTCGCGCCGCCGTCACACCGGGGTCGGTGCCGTCCCGGAACGACTCGTGCACGACCCAGGGGACCTGCGTGGCGACGGTGGGACCCTCCATCTCGCGCGTCACGAGTCGCGGTTCTGCCTCGAGCGGTACGGCGAGCAGGGTGAACGCGAAGTAGCCTTGGTGGTCGAGCCCGGTCAGGTAGTAGATGTTCTCCGGGCCGACGAGACACAGCATCGCGATGTCCCGCTCCCGCATCAGTTCCCTGGTGCGCTCCAGCCGCGTCGCGTACTCCTGCCGGTCGAAGGTCGAGCCATCAGTCACCGGTCAGTTCTCCCGCACCGCAAGCGCGGTGATCTCAACCCGCAGACCTGGTGGGAGACCGACGAACACCGTTGTCCGTGCCGGTGGATTGAGTGTGAACCAGCGGGCGTACACCTCGTTGTAGCCCTCGAGGTCGTTCGCGGTCGTGAGGAAGGCGTCGATCCGCAGCACGTCGTCAAGCGACGCCCCGGCGGCCGCGAGCACGGTCCGCACGTTGCGCAGTGCCTGCTCCGTCTGCGCCGTCACGTCGGCTCCGACGAGCTCGCCGGACGCGTCCAACCCCACCTGGCCGGCGACGGCGAGCATGGTGCCGATCTGCGCGGCCTGGGAGTAGGCAGCGACCGGAGCAGGCGCCTGGGTGGTCGAGATGGTCAGCCGCGCCACCTCAGCTCGTCTCCGCCGCGGCGACCGAGTCGGCCCACAGGCCCAGCGCCTCGTCGACCTGTGCATCGTCGACGACCAGCGGCGGGATCATGCGTACGACGTTGCCCCACGCGCCGCACATGAGCAGCAGCAGGCCACGTGCCGCTGCCTCCTGCTGCGCCCGGGTGGCGGTCGCCGCGTCGGGCTGGTCGTCGGGACCGGTGAACTCCGAGGCCAGCATGAGACCGAGGCCGCGCACGTCCCCCACCACCGGATGCTCAGCGGCCACCTTGCGCAAGCCGTCCTGCAGCTGGGCGCCGCGCTCCCGGGCGTTCTCGACCAGGTTCTCGTCGCGGATCACGTCGAGGGTGGCCAGCGATGCGGCACAGGCCACTGCGTTCCCGCCGTACGTCCCCCCTTGAGACCCGGGCCAGGCCTGCGACATCAGCGCGCTCGGCGCAGCGATCGCGGACAGCGGGAAGCCGGAGGCGAGGCCCTTCGCGGTGACCAGAACGTCCGGCTGCACGCCGAAGTGCTGGTGGCCCCAGAACTGCCCGGTGCGGCCGAAGCCGGTCTGCACCTCGTCGAGCACCAGCAGGGCGCCGTGCCGGTCGGCCCGTTCCCGCAGCCCGGCGAGGAACCTGGCGTTCGCGGGGACGTAGCCGCCCTCGCCCAGCACCGGCTCGACGAAGAAGGCGGCCGTCTCTGCGGGTGCACTGACCGTGGCCAGGATGTAGTCGAGCTCGCGCAGCGCGAAGTCGGTGGCCGTCTCCTCGTCCCACCCGTAGCGGTAGGCGTGCGGGAAGGGCGCGACCACCACCCCGCCCATCAGCGGGGCGAACCCGGAGCGGTACTTCGTGCCCGATGTCGTCATCGACGCGGCCCCGATCGTGCGGCCGTGGAACCCGCCGTGGAACACGATGACGTTGGCGCGCCCGGTGGCGTGCCGGGCCAGGCGCACCGCCGCCTCGATTGCCTCGCTGCCCGAGCTGAGGAAGAAGACCGAGTCCAGCTCGGGCGGCAGCACGTCGCCGAGCCGCTCGGCCAGGTCCAGCAGCGGGCGGTGCCGGACCGTCGTGTACTGCCCGTGGATGAGGGTGGCAACCTGCCGCTGGGCAGCCTCGACGACGCGCGGGTGACAGTGCCCGGTGCTGGTCACGCCGATGCCCGCGGTGAAGTCGAGATAGCGTCGGCCGTCCTCGTCGAACAGCAGCGCACCCTCGCCACGGGCGGCAACCACAGGGGTGGCCTGCTTGAGCAACGGCGTGAGTTGCGACATGGCCTGCTCCTTCGTAGGATTGTTGACAATCTGACTACCACATGGATCATGGTCGGGGCAACAAGGCACCGGACCCGACTGGATCGGACCGGACCGGACCCGACCGGACCATCGACAAATGGGGCAGCACCATGGGTGAGCGCGATCGGCCGGCTGCCATCGTGCACGACGTGCCGAAGGACTTGTTCATCGGCGGGAAGTGGCGTGCCGGCGGCGGCTCGGTCACCTTCCCTGTCGAGGACCCGGCGACCGGCGAGATCCTGTGCGAGGTGGCCGACGCGACGCCGGCCGACGGGCGGGCAGCGCTGGACGCAGCGGTCGAGGCGGCCGCGTCCTGGGCCGCGCACCCGCCGCGTGAGCGGGGAGAGATCCTGCACCGCTCGTTCGAGCTGCTGATGCGACGGTTGGAGGACCTGGCGGTCCTGATGACGTTGGAGATGGGCAAGCCGCTGGCCGAGTCTCGCACCGAGATCACCTACGCCGCGGAGTTCTTCCGCTGGTTCGCCGAGGAGGCCGTGCGCATCGATGGCGGGTACGCCGTGGCGCCTAATGGCAAGGGACGCTTCCTGGTGATGCGCCAGCCGGTCGGGCCGTGCCTGCTCATCACCCCGTGGAATTTCCCGCTGGCGATGGGCACGCGCAAGATCGGCCCCGCCGTCGCGGCCGGATGCACCATGGTCGTCAAGCCGGCTGGGCAGACGCCGCTGTCGATGCTCGCGCTCGCCGCGATCATGGAGGAGGCGGGACTGCCGCCGGGGGTGCTCAACGTCATCACCACCTCGTCGTCGGGCGAGGTGATGGAGCCACTGATCCGTGACGGGCGGGCCCGCAAGCTCTCCTTCACCGGGTCGACCCCGGTCGGTCGGGTGCTGCTCGAGCAGTCCGCCGATCAGGTTCTGCGCACCTCGATGGAGCTGGGCGGCAACGCGCCGTTCCTGGTCTTCGACGACGCTGACCTCGATGCCGCCGTCGAAGGGGCGCTGCTGGCCAAGATGCGCAACATCGGCGAGGCCTGCACCGCCGCCAACCGGTTCTATGTGCAGGAGTGCGTCGCCGAGGAGTTCGCCCGCCGGCTGGCCGAGCGGATGGGAGCCCTGCAGATCGGCTCCGGCCTGGACGACGGCGTCGAGGTCGGCCCCCTGATCGACCAGGCCGCGCGGGAGAAGGTCCAGGCCCTGGTGGAGGACGCCGTCGGCCGCGGCGCGCGGGTGCTCGTCGGCGGAAGCCCGATCGAGGGCGCCGGGCACTTCTACCCGCCGACGGTGCTCGCCGACGTGCCCCGCGACGCGAGGCTGAGCGGCGAGGAGATCTTCGGCCCGGTCGCTCCGGTCGCCACCTTCGCCACCGAGGACGAGGCGGTCACCGCGGCGAACGACACGGAGTTCGGCCTGGTCGCCTATGTGTTCACCCGCGACCTCGACCGTGCGATCCGCGTATGCGAGCGGCTGGAGACCGGGATGATCGGGCTCAACCAGGGCGTGGTGTCCAACCCGGCCGCACCCTTCGGCGGAGTGAAGCACTCCGGGCTCGGGCGGGAGGGCGGTCGCGTGGGCATCGAGGAGTTCCTCGAGACCAAGTATGTCGCTATCGCAGCAGGGTGAGAGACACCGTGCCGAGGACGTACCGCATCGCGGCCATCCCCGGCGACGGCATCGGTGTCGAGGTGACTGCCGCCGCCCGTGACGTGCTCGACCGTGCCGCTGCCTTGCACGGCTTCGGGCTGACCTGGACCGACCTCGACTGGAGTTGTCGCAGCTATCAGGAGACCGGTTCGATGATGCCGGTGGACGGCATCGACGTCCTACGTGAACACGACGCGGTGTTCCTGGGCGCCGTCGGATACCCCGGCGTGCCTGACCACGTCTCGTTGTGGGGACTGCTGATCCCGATCCGTCGGGCGTTCGAGCAGTACGTCAACCTGCGGCCGGTCCGGCTGCATCCGGGGGTTACGTCTCCGCTCGCCGGCCGGACCCCGGCCGACGTCGACATGGTCGTGGTGCGGGAGAACTGCGAGGGTGAGTACTCGCTCATCGGCGGCCGGCACGGGACAGGTGAGCACGAGATGGCGCTGCAGCAGTCGGTCTTCACCCGCCGGGGCGTCCGGCGGGTGGCCCGGTTCGCCTTCGAGCTCGCCCGCAACCGCACCGGCCGGGTCTGCTCCGCGACCAAGTCCAACGGCATCGTGCACACCATGCCGTTCTGGGATGAGGTCGTCGCGGAGGTCGCCGCGGACTATCCCGACATCGCCTTCGAGCAGATGCACGTCGACGCGCTCGCCGCCCGCATGGTGCTGGCGCCGGACCGGCTGGACGTCGTGGTCGCGTCGAACCTCTTCGGCGACATCCTCAGTGACCTCGCGGCCGCTGTCGCCGGCAGCCTTGGCGTCGCCCCGTCGGGCAACATCAACCCGGACCGCGCGTACCCGTCCATGTTCGAGTCGGTGCACGGGTCGGCTCCCGACATCGCCGGGCGTGGCATCGCCAACCCCGTCGCGCAGGTCCTCGCGGGAGCGCTGATGCTCGACCACCTCGGTGAGGCGGCGTCCGCTGCGGCCGTCCGGGACGCGGTGGACGCCGTGCTCGCCGCCGGCTCCTCGATGACGCCCGACCTCGGTGGGCAGGACGGCACCGCACAGGTCTCCGGCGCCGTCTGCCGGGCGTTGCCCGGACCGGCGAGAACGGGCTAGGACGGCTTCGGTGCGATCGCGCCGGCACCGAACGTGTCCGCGTCGGTCGCGGCGCCGGTCAGCCTGAGCAGCGCGTCGTCCATGTGCGCGTCGATGAGCCGCATCGTGAGCGCCTCGTCCCCGCACCGGATCCCCTCGGCCAGCTCGGCGTGCTCCTCGACGGCGTCGGCGGCCGGGCTGCTCGTGTTCTGAAGAGCGGTCAGGCACATCCGGGTCTCGACGAGCAGCGTGCCGTGCATCCGGGCCAGTCGGGCGCTGCCCGACAAGGAGACGAGAACCTCGTGAAAGCGCAGGTCGGCGTCGCTGAGCGCCTCACGGTCACCGCGCGTCGCCGCGCGGACCATGTCGCGATGCACCCGACCGAGCGCCCGCCCAGCTTTCTCGTGGTCACCGCGCAGGATCAGGGACACGGCGGCGCGCTCGATGGCGGCCCGGGCGGTGTAGACGTCCCGCACGTCGGCAGGCTCCAGACTGACCACGAACAGCCCCCGGTTGAGCTCACTGCGCAGCAGCCCCTCCTGCACGAGCCGCTGCATCGCCTCCCGCAGCGGGCCCCGGCTCACGCCCAGCTGGGCGGCGAGCTCGGCCTCCCCGAGCTGGCTGCCGGGGGCCAGCGTCCCGCGCATGACCGCTTCGCGGAGTTGTCCGGCGATCAGGCTCGCAGTCGACTCGCGTGACACCTTGTGAAAGTTGCCGACGGCGCGCTCGGTCCGGGCGACTGCGCGTGTCACGACCCGAGCTCTTTCGCTGCGAGTGACGCGCCAGCCGGCAACTCGTCGGCCGCGTCATAGCCCGATGTTCGGAACAGACGCCCGGCGCCGTGGTGCGCATCGGTGTGCCCTGACAGGCGGAGTCCGTCCCAGGCACTCACCTGGTTGGCCGTCAGGACCGGCTTTCCGAGCAGCGCATCCAGCTCGTCGAGCCATCTGACGGTGTGCAACGCGGTGTCGGGCAGCAGGACCGCCTCGGCGTCGGGGTGGTCGTTGGCGGCGGCGAGCTCGAGCACGTCCTCCCTGCCGAGGGTGCCGACCTCGGCCGCGGTGACGACGCCCCGGCTGGCCAGACTGACGACCTCCACGCCGCCCGCGGCGAGGAAGGACACGAAGAGCTCGGCGACGTCCTGTGGGTAGGTCGCCGCCACCGCCACTCGGCGCAGACCGAGAGCGCGGGCCGCGCGCACGAAGGAGAAGGAGGTGCTGGTGGCCGGGACCCCCGCCTCCCGGGCGAGCGCGTCGACCTGCTCGGCGGCACCATCCCAGCCGAACACGAAGCTGCCGCTGGTGCAGGCCCAAACCACCGACTGCGCCCCGGACGCACGCAACGCCGGCAGCCCCTCGACCAGCCGGCCCGCGCCGCCGAGGTCGAGCAGCGCGTCCACCCGATGGGCGTCCTCGCCCACGGAGGTGTGCACGAGCGGGAACGAGACCGAGCGGCCCAGGCGCGAGGCGAGCAACGGGTAGTCGTCCTCGGCGGAGTGGCCGGGGTAGAGAAAGCCGACCGTGGCCCGGTGGCCCATGGGAACACTCCTTCAAGGAGAGATAGGATTCGAGGATTGTTGACAATCCTATACACCCCGTCTAGCGTCCAGGCATTCTCCACCGTGAGGTCCTCGGCGGGCGAGGGCGGGTGGACCGACGAAGGAGCATTCGTTGACCCAGCACACGTGGAGCCGCCGAGAATTCCTCAGCCGGTCGACACTCCTGGCGATCGCCGCCGGTGCATCCCCCGCGCTGCTCGCCGGCTGCGCCGACTCGGACACGCCCTCGGTCGGGGCCGCGGACCAGGACCTGCTGGCGAGGCTCAAGAAGCAGGGCTACGTCCGGGTCGGGTTCGCGAACGAGGCGCCCTACGGCTTCGCCGACGCGTCCGGCCAGCTGACCGGCGAGGCACCCGAGGTGGCCAAAGTGGTTTTCAAGGCCTTGGGCGTCGGCGAGCTGCAGGGGGTGCTGACCGAGTTCGGCTCCCTGATCCCCGGTCTGCAGGCCCGACGCTTCGACGTGATCGCGGCCGGTATGTTCATCAACCCGGAGCGGTGCGCCGAGATCCTCTTCTCCGAGCCGGACTACGAGGCGAAGACCGCGTTCCTGGTTCCGCAGGGCAACCCGAAGGGAATCACCACGTTCGAGGACATCACCTCCGCCGACGCGAAGCTGGGTGTCCTCGCCGGCGCCGTGGAGGGTGGATACGCGGAGTCTCTCGGCGTACCCACCTCGCAGGTCATCACGTTCAACGACACACCGAGCAGCTTCGAGGGGCTGCAGGCCGAGCGGGTCGATGCGGTCAGCCTGACCAGCATCTCGTTGCGCAACCTGCTCAGCACCCGCGAAGGCACGCCTTTCGAGGTGACCGAGCCGTTCACTCCGGTCATCGACGGCAAGCCACAGACCGGAGCCGGCGGCTACGGTTTCCACAAGGATGACGAGAAGCTCCGGGACGCCTTCAACGAGGAGCTGGCCAAGCTCAAGGACAGCGGGAAGCTCGTGAGCATCATCGAGCCGTTCGGCTTCACCGAAGCCGAGGTGGCCAAGACAACCACTGCCGAACTCTGCGAGGCCTAGCCCACGTACACGGGGGGAGGCCCTCATGTCGAACATTCTCGACTTCCTGCCCACCCTGTTGGAAGGCGCCTGGGTCACCCTCAAAATCACGGCGGGCGCCGCAGTGCTCGGCCTGGTCTGCGCCTTCGCAGGTGGGCTGGCCGGGGTGTCCGGCAACACGGCGGCTCGCGCGGCCTCCAGGGTCTACGTCGAGTTCTTCCGCGGGACCTCGGCCCTCGTGCAGCTGTTCTGGCTGTTCTTCGCCCTGCCCCTCGTCGGGATCAGGTTCGAGCCGCTGGTCGCCGGCATCGTGGCGCTCGGCCTCAACATCGGCTCCTACGGCTCGGAGGTGGTCAGAGGCGCGATCCAGGCCGTGCCACGCAGCCAGTACGAAGCGACGGTGGCCCTGAACATGACGGGCTACCGCAGGATGCGCTCGGCCATCCTGCCGCAGGCGCTGGTCGGCATGCTGCCTCCATTCGGCAACCTGATGATCGAGCTGCTCAAGGGCACGTCGCTCGTGTCGCTGATCACCCTCTCCGATCTGACGTTCCGGGCGCAGATCCTGCGCCAGACGACCGGTGAGACGGCCACCATCTTCCTGGTGGTGCTGGCCATCTACTTCGTCATGGCCTACTGCATCACGCTCGGGATGAGGTGGCTCGAGCGTCGCGCGGCAGCCTCGATCGGCCAGAGCAAGGTCGTCGTCCGACGCGACCAGGTGCGCATGGCGGAGCCGGTATGACCTGGGACTGGGAGTTCGCGCGCGACATCCTGCCGGACCTGCTGCGGGGCCTCATCGTGACCATTCAGGCAACCCTGGTGGGCTCCGTCGCGGCCCTTGTCCTCGGGCTGGTTCTTGCCCTACTACGCAGGTCGTCGCTGCTGCCTGTCCGGCTGGCCACCAAGGCCTTCATCGAGTTCGTCCGCAGCACGCCGCTTCTCGTGCAGCTGTACTTCCTGTTCTTCGTGCTCCCTACGCTGGGCGTGACGCTGTCCGGCTTCCAGGCCGGTGTGATCGGGCTCGGCGTGCACTATGCCACCTACACCTCCGAGGTCTACCGGGCCGGCATCGAGGGGGTCCCGCGCGGCCAGTGGGAGGCAGCGACCGCACTCAACCTGCCCACCTCGCGCGTCTGGCGCAGCGTGATCCTTCCGCAGGCCATCCCGCGAGTGCTGCCGGCGCTGGGCAACTACGTGATCGCGATGTTCAAGGAGACCCCGCTGCTGTCGGCCATCACGGTCTTCGAGATGCTCGCCGAGGCCAAGGCGATCAGCTCGCAGACGTTCCGCAGCCTCGAGGCGTTCACCCTCGTGGGAGTCCTGTTCCTGCTGGTCAGTCTGCCGGCGGCGTTCGCCGTCCGAAGGTTGGAGCGTCGTTATGGACATTGAGGCGCATACAGGAACGGTCGACCGGGCCGATGAAACCGTCGCCGATGAGATGATCCGCTTCGAGAAGGTCGTCAAGCGGTACGGCGACAACGTGGTGCTCAACAAGCTCGACTTCCACGCGGCAGCCGGCGAGCGCATCACGCTGATCGGTCCGAGCGGCTCGGGCAAGACGACGATCCTGCGCATGCTCATGACGCTGGAGACGGTCGACGAGGGCCGAATCTTCGTCGACGGTGAGTCGCTCACCCACATGCAGCGGGGTGACACCGAGGTCCTCGCCGACGACAAGCACGTCCGTAAGGTCCGCAAGAAGATCGGCATGGTCTTCCAGCAGTTCAACCTGTTCCCGAACATGCGCGCCCTGCGCAACGTCGCCGAGGCGCCGATGCATGTCCTCGGTCTCAGCCGCGACGACGCTGAGACCAATGCCCGGCGGTTGCTGGATCTGGTCGGTCTCGCCGACAAGACCGACGCCTACCCGTCACAGCTCTCCGGTGGCCAGCAGCAGCGCGTCGCCATCGCACGCGCGTGCGCCATGCAGCCGAAGATCCTGCTGCTCGACGAGGTCACCTCCGCGCTGGACCCCGAGCTGGTCGCGGAGGTGCTCGATGTGCTGCGCAACATCGCGGCCACCACCGATATCACCATGCTCTGCGTCACCCACGAGATGAAGTTCGCTCGCGACATCTCCGACCGGGTGCTGATGTTCAACGACGGTCAGATCATCGAACAGGCTCCGCCCGACAAGCTGTTCAGCGCCCCGGAGCACGAGCGCACCAAGGCCTTCCTGCGCGCCGTGCTCGAGGAGCGCTGAGCCCGGATCACCCGGTCGCGAGAAGCCGCTGGTCCTCGCCGACCGCAGCCGAGCCCGCCATCCGCGCAACGGCCCACATCGTGACCTGGTTGGCGGTGAGAACCGGCTTCCCGAGCTCGCGCTCGAGCGGGACGATGAGGTCGTACGTCGGGAGGTTGGTGCAGCTGACGAAGACGGCCTCGGCCGCCGGCGAGTCGGCGGCCCGAACCAGCTGCGCTGTCCTTCCGTAGGGCACCGTCCAGATGCCCGAGTCCAGGCCGAGCGCGGCGCTGGACGCGACCTCGACCCCGGCCGCGCAGAGAAAGTCGCGCAGCCGGAGGGTGACGTCCTCGACGTACGGCGTGGCCACTGCGACCGTTGCGATGCCCAGGTGCTCGAGCGCCGCCAGCAGCGCACCTGACGTCGTCACCGCCTGGCGCGCACCGGCCGAGATCATCGCCTCGACCAGAATGCGCTCCCCGGCGCGGCCGGCGACGAAACTGCCCGACGTGCACGCATAGGCGACGGCGGCCGGCTGGGGGACCAGGACGTCGCGGGTCGCCCGGCGTACGACGCTCTCGTCGCTGACCGCCTCTGCCAGCGCGATGTTCACCGGCTCGTCGACGAAGGGAGTGCGGGTCAGCAACAGCGTCACGCCCTGGGGCGTCCAGCGCCAGATCTCGCGGTCGAGGGCGAAGTCGAAGGGGGCGACCACCCCCACCGCCACCTGCGCCGGCGGACCGGCCAACTCCTCCGGTGCGGTCGCGCCGGGCCGGGTCATCCGTCGTGGCGGGCGTAGGTCAGCCGTTCGTCGACGCTGCCCGCGCGCCACACGTCGTGGCAGGCGACCGCCATCTCCTCCAGACCGTCGACGATCGTGGCGAAGACACTGCCCACCACCCAGCCGATGTCCCCGTTGAGCAGGAGGTTGTTGCGGCCGTAGAAGATTGCCAGGTCGACGACCCCGGGCAGCTCGGCAACTCCCTGGTCCTGCTTGAAGGCCCGGTCGAGCATGCCCTCGGCGAAGGAGAAATAGCAGACGTCGCCGGGGATCGGCGTCACCGTGGGATTCTCCATGCCCGGCTCTTGCGGAGCGAAGCGGGGCACCATCGTGTAGACCTCGTTGCGTGCGTACTTCGCATGCTGGGCGTCACCGCCCTGCGGCAGCGCCGTCCAGACGGCGTCGCAGGTGCGGGGTGCCTCGTCGTCGAGCAGCCTGGCCAGGCAGGACACCCCGCGCTTCTCCAGGGTGATGGTCATCAGCCGCGACATGGCACTCCTCAGGGTCGGCGAGATTGTTGACAATCCTACGAATGCTTCCTAGTGTCAACGGCTTCGGCAGAGTTATCGTCCCGCGGCTCGTCCGGGGGCCCGGCTGGCCCCGCCCGTGGCTCATCAGGAGGTGGACGCGCGCGATGGCGGCCCGTCGGGACGTGCTGGTCGTGCTGTGCGACGAGCACAAGCCACCCGGGATGGGCAGGGTCGAGTCCCTGGTCGAGGTCCGTTACGCCGACCGGAACGATCTCGCGGCTGCGCTGCAGGGCGCAGATGCGTTGTTCGTGTGGGACTTCTTCTCCGCGGCGCTGCGCGAGGCCTGGCCAGCCGCCGACCGGCTGCGCTGGATCCACATCGCGAGCGCCGGGGTCGACCGGCTGCTGTTCCCGCAGCTGGTGGACAGCCCGGTCGTCGTGACCAACTCGCGCGGGGTCTTCGACCGGCCGATCGCCGAGTACGTCCTGGGGCTGGTGCTCGCCGTCGCCAAGGACCTGCCCTCGACCTTGGCGCTGCAGCATGAAAGGGTCTGGCGGCACCGCGAGTCCCGGCTCATCGAGGGACGGCGGGCGCTGGTCGTCGGCACCGGCTCGATCGGGCGGGCGATCGGTCGGTTGTTGCGCGCCACCGGCATGGAGGTCAGCGCCGTGGGGCGCGCCGCGCGCGACGCGGACCCCGACCTCGGGACCATCCACGCCGCCGGAGACCTGCACGAGCTGCTCCCGACCGCCGACTACGTCGTGATCGCGGCACCGCTGACCGAGTCGACCCGTGGATGGTTCGACTCGGCGGCCTTCGCCGCGATGCGGGCGGACGCCTGGTTGGTGAACATCGGTCGCGGTCCGATCGTGGTGGAGCCCGACCTGATCCAGGCACTGCGAGCCGGCCGGCTTGCCGGCGCCGCGCTGGACGTGTTCGCCGAAGAACCGCTGCCACCACACCATCCTTTCTGGGGGATGGCGAACGTCATCGTCTCCCCGCACATGTCTGGTGACGTCGTCGGCTGGCACGACGCGCTGGCCGACCTCTTCCTCGACAACCTGACCCGGTGGCTGGCCGGCCAGTCGCTGGACAACCAGGTGGACAAGTCCGCCGGCTACGTACCCAGCCGATGACGGCGGAGGAGCACAAATGAGCAGCCAGGTAGCATCCACGGCGCCGATGTCGGCCACCGGCATGCTGGCGGCGTTCCGCAACCGGACCCTGTCGCCGGTTCAGTCGACCGAGGCTGCATTGGCGCGAATCGAGTCGCTGGACGTCGAGGTCAACGCGTTCTGCCTCGTCGACGCCGACACCGCTCTCGCCGCCGCTCGGGCCTCCGAGCAGCGCTGGGCGCGAGCAGAGCCCTGCGGTCCCCTCGACGGCGTGACCGTGGCGATCAAGGACCTTCTGCTGACCCGCGGCTGGCCGACGCTGCGGGGTTCGCTGGCCATCGACCCCGAACAGGAGTGGGCCGAGGACGCCCCCAGCGTCGCCCGGCTCCGTGCCGCCGGCGCTGTTCTGGTCGGCAAGACCACGACTCCCGAGCTCGGTTGGAAGGGCGTGACGGACAGCCCGCGCTCCGGCGCGACGGGGAACCCGTGGGATCCGGGCCTGACCTCGGGCGGTTCCAGCGGGGGCAGCGCAGCCGCGGTCGCGCTGGACATGGCGGCGCTGTCCGTCGGCACCGACGGCGGCGGGTCGGTGCGTATCCCGGCGGCCTTCTGCGGCGTGTTCGGCCTCAAGCCGACCTACGGCCGGATCCCGCTCTACCCCGCCAGCCCGTTCGGGACACTGGCACACGCCGGGCCGATGACCCGCACCGTCGAAGACGCCGCGCTGATGATGGACGTGCTCACCGGCTTCGATCACCGGGACTGGTCCGCGATGCCGACACCCTCGGAGTCGCACCGGGCTGGCCTGGACGCCGGCGTGGCCGGCCTGCGCATCGCCTTCAGCCCCACGCTGGGCTACGTCGACGTCGATCCCGAGGTAGCGTCGCTGGTGCGCTCGGCGGTCGACGTCCTCGCCGGGCTCGGCGCGGTCGTCACCGAGGTCCATCCCGGCTTCGAGGACCCCGTCGAGGCGTTCAACGTCCTCTGGTACAGCGGCGCCGCCAAGTCGGTGGAGGCGCTCCCGGCCCGGTCGTGGCAAGACCTCGACCCCGGCCTGCAGGAGATCTGCGCCGAAGGCCGGACCGTCACCGCCTCGCAGTACCTCGACGCCACCGCCGTCCGGATGCGGCTCGGCGTACACATGGGCAGGTTCCACGAGACGTACGACGTGCTGGTCACGCCGACCCTCCCGCTGACGGCGTTCGCCAAAGGCCACGAAGTCCCCGACGGCTGGCCCTCACCCCGGTGGACGTCGTGGACACCGTTCACCTACCCGTTCAACCTCACCCAGCAGCCCGCCGCGAGCGTCCCCTGCGGGCTGAC
>JBBSNM010000073.1:0-14792 GCA_038232655.1 Propionibacteriales bacterium
CTGGTGCCGGTGGCCGTCGTCGGCGCCAGCGACCTCGCGCTGCCGTCGCTGCTGGTCTACCTGGCCGGCTACGCGGTCACCAACGTGGGCGCGTTCGCCGTGGTGGCGGCGCTGCCGGAGCGCCGCACGCTGGCGTCGTACCGGGGCCTGGCCGGCGCCCGGCCGTGGCTGGCGGTCGCGCTGGCGGTGTGCCTGCTCGGGCTGGTGGGCACCCCGCCGACCGCGGTCTTCGTCGGCAAGCTCACCACCGCGACCGCCGCCTGGGACGGCGGCGCCGCCTGGCTCGCGGTCGTCGTCGTCGTCAACTCGGTGGCCAGCCTGTTCTACTACCTGCGCTGGGTCGCACCGGCGTTTCGCCCGGCCGAGGGCGCGGAGCGGGCGATGGCTGCGGCGTTCATGCCCGCCTCGTGGGCCATGCGGGCGGCGGTGGTCGCCGGTGCGGGCAGCCTCGGCGTCGGGCTGGCCGCCGGCGCGCTGTGGGCGGCTGTCAGCGGCTCCCTCGCCACGTGACAACTTTGGGGTAGGGCCGGTGATCGTAGGCTTGGTGGCCGACCAACCACGAGGGGAGCGTTGGTGAGCGGACACGGGCACGGTCACGGTGAGTTCGCAGCCACCGCCACCGGCGGACACCGGCGGCGGCTGCTGCTGGTGCTCGCGATCACCGCGGTGGTGCTGGTGGTCCAGGTCGTCGGCGGGCTGCTGTCGGGGTCGTTGGCACTGCTGGCCGACGCCGGGCACATGGCCACCGACGCCGCCGGCATCACCGCCGCGCTGGTGGCGGCCTCGCTGGCCGCCCGACCGGCCACCAGCGCCCGCACATTCGGGCTGCAGCGCGCCGAGATCCTGGCCGCGCTGCTCAACTCCCTGCTGTTGGGCGGGGTGGCGGTGTGGGTGCTCCTGGAGGCCGCCCGGCGGTGGAGCGAGCCGGCCGACATCGGGACCGGGCTGATGCTCACGGTCGCCGCCGTGGGCGCCGCCGCAAACCTGGTGTCGCTGCTCATCTTGCGCCGGGGCGCCGGCGAGAGCCTGAACGTGCGCGGCGCCTACCTGGAGGTGCTCGGCGACCTGCTCGGCTCGGTGGCGGTGATCGCCGCCGGGGTCGTCATCGTCACCACCGGCTACCTCCGGGCCGACGCGGTCGCCTCGGTGCTGATCGCCGTGATGATCTTGCCCCGGGCCTGGCGGCTGCTGCGCGACGTGCTCGACGTGCTGCTGGAGGCAACCCCGCGTGGGGTCGACCTCGACCACGTCCGCGACCACATCGCCGCCGTACGCGGGGTCGTCGACGTGCACGACCTGCATGCCTGGACGATCACCAGCGGCGTACCGGTGCTGTCCGCGCACGTCGTGATCGACGAGGCGTGCGTCGCCGAGGGGCGCTCCGGTGAGGTGCTGGACCAGCTGGGGGAGTGCCTCGGCGGGCACTTCGACGTCGCACACTGCACCTTCCAGCTCGAGCCGGTCGGCCACCAGGCGCACGAGGCCGCCCACCACCGGTGAGCCCCGCAGCGCGCGCCGCGTTCCCGCGCGCCACGTTTACGTGGCGGACCAGCGCTTCACGTGGCTCGCACGCCCCGTAAAGGGTCGGCGCGCCACGTTTACGTGGCGGACCAGCTGTGGCGACGGGCTGCACCGCGCGCCTACGCGCCTGCCGCAGTTGCAAACACCCTCTGCAAAGGGTCTTTGCATAGGTACGGTGCCGGCATGACCACCGAACGCCAGACCTACCGGCTCACCGACGAGCGCGCGCTCGAGGTGCTAGCCCACCCGCTGCGGCTGCGCCTGCTGGGGCAGCTTCGCACCGGCGGGCCCGCGACCGCGACCCAGCTGGCGGAGCGTACGGGCTCGCAGTCCCCGACCGCCCGGTGCCGGGCGCATCTCGACCCCCCGGGTGCACACTCGTGCCCTGATGACCTATCTGACCTCTGCGGCGCACGCCCGCTGGCTCGAGTCGGAGACCGACCGGCTGCTCGGGTTCAGCCGCGCGTCCCGGCACCCCGCCGGCGGGTTCGCCTGGCTGGGCACGGCCGGCGAGCCTGACCTCGCGCGGCCGGTCGAGTTGTGGGTCACCTGCCGGATGACACACATCTTCGCGCTCGGGCAGCTGCTCGACCGGCCCGGCTGCGGCGAGTTGGTGGACCACGGGGTGAGCGCGCTAACGGGCCGGTTCCACGACCCGGCCAACGGCGGCTGGTTCACGAGCGTCGGAGCCGACGGCCCGACCGTGCGGGACAAGGCGGCCTACCAGCACGCGTTCGTCGTGCTGGCCGCCGCCAGCGCCACCTGCGCGGGGCGACCCGGTGCCCGTGCGCTACTCGACGAGGCACTGGACGTGCTGCTGGGCCACTTCTGGGACGACGAGCACGCCATGGTGGTCGAGCAGTGGGACGAGGCCTTCGAGCGGCGCGACAGCTACCGCGGGGTGAACGCCAACATGCACGCCGTCGAGGCGCTGCTCACCGCCGCCGACGTCACCGGCGATCGCGACCTGCTGCAGCGGGCCGAGGAGATCACCGCCCGGGTCGTGCACGAGCTCGCCCGCGCCAGCGGGTGGCGGCTGCCCGAGCACCACACCCGCGACTGGGAGCCGATCTGGGACTACAACATCGACGCGCCGGCGCACCCCTTCCGCCCGTACGGCGCCACGATCGGGCACCTGCTGGAGTGGTCCCGGCTGGTGCTGCACCTGCGGGCCGCGCTCGGCGAGAGCGAGGCGCCCGGCTGGATGCTCACCGATGCGCAGCTGCTCTTCCAGCGGGGGATCGTCGACGGCTGGGCGGTCGACGGGGCGGACGGGTTCGTCTACACCGTCGACTGGGACGGCCGGCCGGTCGTGCGCGAGCGGATGCACTGGGTGGCCGCCGAGGCGAGCGCAGCCGCCGCCGCGCTGCACCAGGTGACTGGCGACGCGGTGTACGCCGACTGGTACGACCTGGTGTGGGAGCACATCGTCGGGTCGTTCATCGACGAGGGGGGCGGGTCGTGGCACCACGAGCTCGATGCCCACCTGCGACCCAGCGACTCGGTCTGGCAGGGCAAGCCGGACACCTACCACGCGCTGCAGGCGACGCTGCTGCCCCGGCTGCCGCTGGCTCCGATGTTGGCGGCCGCGCTTGCCGCCCGGCTACTCGAGCGGCAGCCCGAGCCGTAGCCCTTGATCAGCCGGCCCCCGCGCCGCGCCACGTAAACGTGGCCGGCCAAACCTTTACGAGGTGCGCACACCCCGTAAAGGGTCGGCGTGCCACGTTTACGTGGCGCGCGATCATCGCGGACGTCGACGTGCCCCCTGGCGGATGACTCCGCAGGGGGACGTCGACGAGCTGGTGGTGCGGCTGATCAAGGCAGCTGCAGCGTCTGACCCACGTAGATCAGGTTGGGGTCGCTGATCGTGCCGCTGTTGGCGGCGAACAGCGCCTGGTACCCACCCGAGACGCCGAGCCGGTCGGCGATCTTCGACAGCGTGTCGCCGGCAACGACGGTGTAGCTGCCGCTGGACGAGCTGGACGAGCCGCTCGACGAGGAGTGGCTGTGGGTGTGCTCGCTGCTCGACGAGCTGGACTCGGTGGTCGACGGGGTCGACGGCGCGCTGGGCGTACTCGGCGTGCCACCGGCGTCCGCGCTGGTCAGCCCGAGCGAGGCCGAGCAGGCCGGCCAGGCGCCCCAGCCCTGCCCCGCGAGCACCTTCTCGGCGATCGCGATCTGCTGCTCACGTGAGGCCAGGTCGGCGCGCGGCGCGTACTGTGTGCCGCCGTAGCCCTCCCAGGTGGGCTGGTAGAACTGCACGCCGCCGTAGAAGCCGTTGCCGGTGTTGATGGACCAGTTGCCGCCGGACTCGCACTGTGCCAGGGCGTTCCAGGTGCTGTCGTCGGCGGCTGAGGCGGGTGCCGCCAGGCCGATCATCGGGGCGGCCACCGCGGTGGCGACCGTTGCCGTGGCAGCGGCGACTCGAGGTACGCGGAGCGCCGACCTCTGGGCGCGGTGACGGGGGGTGTAACGCATGCAGATATCCCTCTCCGAGCGCCTGCGAAGTCAGCTGTCGGGTTCGGGCTGGAGAGTGCCCGGCCGCAGATCGCGACTTCACCCCGAGGCGGTGAGTCGGTGTCTCGCCGCCGTACTACTTGGGTTCTCCGCTCCCACCCGTATTCGGATTGTTGGTCGGAGGGGCCGCGGCGGTGGGTGGGATTCGGCGCCCGCCACGGGTGATCAGTCCCTGACCGTACGGACGCCGACGGCCCCGCACAAGCGCTGGCGGCAATCACATGAGTCGTTTCAACCGATGGCCGTACGACCGTCACTGTGTGTCAACGACGGGCGTCGTCACAAGCGCCCGGATCGGGGCATCTCGACCTCGATCATGCCGCGGAGTGATGTTGGTCACCGCTGCGCACGAGCCGGGGCTGGACCTGCTGACCGTCGCCACGTCCGATCGCCGACAGCCCTCTCATCGGGCCAGCAGGTGACGGGGAACATCCCGGGGGCCATCAGGGCCGGCCGGCCGGGGCGCGTCAGCGGGCGGAACCGGCGTCGGCGACCGACCGCCAGGCGTCCTCGATCCAGGTGTGCCGGTCGTCGAAACACGGCGGCGTCCCTCGCTCGGCATGCTCGAGGTCGCCGGCGAGGAAGTTCAGGAAGTACATATCGCTGCCCGGCGACGCGGTGCTGAAGTGGAACCCGCCGGGCACCAGCACCAGGTCGCCGTCGTGCACGAGGAACGAGTCCGCGTGCTCGGGGTCGGAGGTGTAGTTGCAGTGCATCCCGATGCCCTCGGGGCCGGCGAAGCGGAAGTAGTAGGTCTCCTCCAGGTACGGCGAGCCGTCGACGCCGTCGTGGCGGTGCGGCGGCCAGCCTGACCAGCCGCCGGCCGGCACGTGCACCTCGAACACGATCAGCCGGTGTGCGGGCGCCGGGTGGTTGAGCAGGTGCCGCACCCGACGGCTGGCCGGCCCCTTGCCCCGCTCGTCCAGCGCACCGTCCTCGGCGCGCAGCACGCGGGTCGGGTAGCCGGGCTCGGCGGGTGCCCAGCCGACGCTGAACGTGGCCGGGCCGTCGACGGCCTCGACCCGCGCACGGCTGCCCGGTGGGACGTAGACCAGACTGCCGAGCTCGGTGAAGACGTCGGCGCGCGACAGCTCGTGCTGCACCGCCGGGCCGGCGCCGTCCTCGGCGCTCCGCACCGTGACCCGCAGTCGCCCGGCCACGATCACGATGGCCCCCTCGGTGTCACCGGAGTCCAGCACCTCCGTCTCCCCGGCGGCGAGGCCGACCACGTCAACCCCGAGCGTCCGCCAGCCGGCGGTCTCGGGGGTGACCGTGATGCGCCGATCCTGGTGCGGGCCGCTCAGGTGGCGGACGGGGCTCACGCCGTGGCCCCCGCGGGCGTCGGAGCGGGCGGGCGGGCTGCGTCCCAGGCCGCCACCGCGCCGGCGAATCGCTCCGCGACGGTGTCGACGAGGTCGTCGTTGCCGAGGGCGCCGGCCAGCCACGCGCGCGCGGCGGCGGCGAAGATCGTCCGCCCGACCGCGAAGCCGCGCACGACCGCGGCGCCGGCGCAGGCGTCGAACGCGCGTACGAGCGCGTCCCAGCCGGCGTCGTGACCGAGCACGAGCACCCCGCGGCAGTCGGCGTCATGCTCGCCGACGACGGCCCCGATCGCCTTCCACTCGGCCGGGTCCTGCAGCGGGGGCAGCTTCCACCAGTCGGGCCGGGCGCCGGCAGCGTAGGCCGCCGTCATCAGCCGCGGCAGGTCCCCCGCCTCGTAGGTGCGTCCGGCCGGGCTCTGCAGTTCGAGCAGCAGCTCGCGCTCGGCCGTCCAGCAGGCCTCGGTGGCCTGGGCCATGCGTGCCAGCTGGCGGGCGTGCAGCACCTCGTCGTCGTCGGGGTGCGACCACACCATCAGCTTGGCGGTGTGGTGCGCCGGCCAGGTTCGCAGGTGCCCGCCGGCGTCGGCGCCGCACACGAACTCGACCGGCCGGGACCGCGGCTCGTCCAGCGCGCGGAAGACCCACCGCGGACCCGGCCCCTCCGCCTCGAGCACGCCCGGCCCGTACCGGTCGTCGACGAGCAGGCCGAACTCGTCGGCTGCCGCCGAGCCGTCCACAACCCGGCGGTACGCGCGGTGCAGCAGCTCCTTCAGCGGCCGGATGCGGTCCTGGTCGGCGCCGGCCTCGGCGGCGATCTCCTCCAGCTGCCAGCGGTGGTCGATCGCCAGCACGTGCAGCCGCTGCGGGGTGGCCCGGCGGGCACCGTGGCGGTGCAGCAACGCCAGCCGAGTGTCCTCGCGTACGCGGTAGGGGACGTCGTCGCGGCCGAGGAAGTCGTGCAGTTCGGCGGCGAACGGCATGGCCACGCTGCACCCGTGCCGCGACACCACCAGCGCACCGGTCGCGTTGGCGCGTTCGGTGCACCCGTGCCACGGCAGGTCGTCCAGCCAGCCCGACAGGAAGCCGGAGAGGAACCCGTCGCCCGCGCCGACGGTGTTGAACACCTCGACGGCGAAGCCGGGAACCTGCACCGGCTTGTCGGACTCCTCGCCCGAGCCGGGGTAGACGGTGGCGCCCAGCGCACCGGACTTCACGACGACCGCGGCGGTCGTTCGGCTCCGGATGGCCGCGACCGCGGTCTCGATGTCGGTCTCGCCGGCGGCGACGGCGATCTCCTCCTCGGTGCCGACGACCAGGTCGCAGTCGGGGAGGATCTGCTGCAGGGCCCGCCCGGTCGCGGGCGCGTCGGCCGCCATCAGCTGCCCCTCACCCAGCGGCGCCAACCCCCACAGCGACGGGCGGAAGTCGATGTCGAGGACGACCCGGGCGTCGGCCCGCTTGGCCAGGGCGATGACCCGGTGGGTGGTCTCGGCCACGGTGGGGTTGGCGAGGAACGACCCGGTGACCAGCACCGCCCGCGCACCGGTGACCACGTCGGCGTCCACGTCCTCGGCGGCGGTGGCCATGTCCGCGCTGTCTCGGTAGAGGAACATGCGGGGGAAGCCGTCGGACTCGCGGACGGCCAGCGCCACCGCCGCGGTCAGCCGGTCGGGGTCGCTGGCCAGCATCGACACGTCGACGCCCTCGGCGACGAGCCGGTCGCGGAGGAACGTGCCCCACCCGTCCGCGCCAACCCGCGACAGCATGGCGGTGCGCAGGCCCAGCCGGGCCGTACCCACGCAAACGTTGGCAGCGCTGCCGCCGAGGTAGGTGCGCAGCGAGCTCAGATGCTCGAGCGCACTGCCCTGCTGCTCGCCGTAGAGGTCGACCGACAGTCGACCCACGCACACCAGATCGAGCTCGGAGGGCGGCGTCGCGCTCATGTTCGCCTCCACCTTTCGGGGCTTGACAGCATCGTCCCAAGCGGGTGTTATGGAACGCTCCAACAGCCGTGTTGTCAAGTCCGTGCGGGCACCGAGCCCGCACCGTCCCGAGGTGCCGCCGTGCCGTCGACCCGCCCGACCCGCGACCGCGCGACCATCCACGACGTCGCGGCCCATGCTGGTGTCTCCAAGTCGCTGGTGTCGCTGGTGCTGCGCGACCAGCCGCACGTCAGTACGGCGCGGCGCACCGCGGTCTGGCGGGCGGTGGACGAGCTCGGTTACCGGCCGAACGCGGTCGCGCGCAGCCTGGCCAGCCGGCACAGCCGGGTGGTGGGCGTGCTCGTGTTGGACCTGCACAACCCGGTGTTCGTCGAGATCCTGGACGGCCTCAGCGGCGGCCCCGCGAACCCGGACGTCACGATGCTGCTGGTCAGCGCCGGCGGTGACCCCGCCCGAGAACACGAGCTGTTGCTGTCGCTGCTCGACCTGCAGGCCGACGGTGTGGCGCTCGTCGGCCATCGGCTGCCACCGGCGACGATCGACAAGGTGGCCGACGAGCGGCCGCTGGTGGTCGTGACCAGGAGGGACATCCGCCGCCCGGGCGTGGACACCGTCTGCAACGACGACGCCGCCGGTGCCCGGCTCGCCGTCGACCACCTGGTGGGGCTCGGTCATCGACGCATCTGGCACCTGAGTGGCGGCGGCTCGGCCGTCGCGCGCGACCGGCGGCGTGGCTACGAGGCCGCGATGGCCGCCCACGGGCTCGCCGACGTCGCGCACGTCGTCGATGCCGGCTTCACCGACGAGGCCGGGTTCGAGGCGGCCGCCGCGCTGATCAGTGGTCGCCAGCCACCGACGGCGGTGTTCGTGGCCAACGACTTCAGTGCGCTGGGTGCCATGGCCGGGCTGGAGCAGGCCGGCATGCGGGTGCCCGGTGACATCTCGGTCGTCGGCTACGACGGCATGGCGCTGGGCGCCATGCGGCGCATCGACCTCACCACCGTCGCCCAGCCCCTGCCCCAGATGGGCCGGATCGCCGCCGAGCTGTTGTCGAGCCGCATCCAGCAGCCCGGCCGGAGAGCGCGCAACGTCGTGCTGCAGCCGCAGCTGGCCGCCCGGTCGAGCTCGGCCGGGCCGCCCGGGTCGGCCACTCTGGTCGGGCCGCCGGGGTCGGCCGACGCGCCCGGACCGGACGGGCGAGGATGAGCGGGATGCCACCGCCAGCTGACTCGGCGACCACCGTGCTGATCTTCGGCACCGGCCGGATGGCCGCGATCCGGGCCGACGCGCTGCGCGCGGTCGACCCCGACATCCGGCTCGTCTTCAGCAGCCGCTCCGCCGCGTACGGACAGGCGATGGCCGAACGGTTCGGTGCGGTCGCGTACGTGCCCGGGGGAGACGGTGTCCCGGTCGACGTGGACGCGGCCATCGTGACCAGCTCGACCGCGCACCACCCGGCCGACACCGCCGAGGCGGTCCGTCTCGGCGTCCCCACGTTGTGCGAGAAGCCGCTCAGCCTGAGTGTGGAGTCGGCGCGGGCGATGGCCGAGCAGGCCGAGGGCGCTGGGGTGAACCTGCACGTGGCCTTCCACCGCCGCTTCGACCCCGCCTTCGCCGCGCTGCGCGAGCGCGTCGCCGCCGGCGAGCTGGGGACGCTGTACCAGCTGCGGACGGTCTCGTTCGACGTCGCCCCGAGCACGCCGGCCTTCATCGCCGAGAGCGGCGGCATCTTCCGCGACCTGCTCGTGCACGACATCGAGTCGGCCATCTGGACCACTGGCTGCGACGTCGTCCGCGTGCATGCCACCGGCACGGTCCGGCACTGGCCCGACTACGCCAGCGCCGGCGACTTCGACGTCGCCACCGCGCTGCTGTGGATGTCGGACGGGCTGGTCGCGACCGTGCACGCCACCCGGCACAGCCCGCTCGGGCAGGACGTACGCACCGAGGTCGTCGGGTCGCGGACCAGCCTCAGCGCCGGTCTCGGGCCTCGCACCCCGGTGCGTGCCGTCGAGGACGGCTCGGTGTTCGCCGGCGCCGGATTCGGCTCGTTCCAGTCCAGGTGGGCGCGCGCGTTCGAGGTCGAGACGGCGGCGTTCCTGGCCGGTGCGCGGAACGGTGCGGCGTTCGCGGGCGCCACCGCGCGCGAGGCGCTGCGTGTCCAGGCGGTGGCGGAGGCCTGCGTCGAGAGCGCCCGTACCGGGTGCAGCGTCGACGTGTCCCCCACCTGACCCCGCCCGCGGCTAAGTTGTCACCGGCAGGTTGCGTTCTAACGCAACCTGCCGGTGACAACTTTGGTTAGGGTTAGGCGGGGGCGAGGGTGGCCATTGTGGTCGCGTATACGTCGGGGATCGACTCCTCGATGTCGCGCGCCCGCAGCTCGTCGGAGAGGATCTCGACGCCCCACGGGCCGTCGTAACCGGTCGAGCGGATCGCGGTGACGAAGCCGGTCAGGTCGAACGATCCGGTGCCGCACAGCTTGCGGCGGTGCAGAGTGTCCTCGAGCGGCGTACCCACCCGCTCCGCGTCGCCGTCGTTGAGCTCGACGGTGGTGATGGCGGCCGCCGGCAGCGCCGCCAGCTCGGCGGACGACACCTTGCCGCGGTCGACGTGCCAGGCGTCGATGCACATGCCCGCGGCCGGGTGGTCGGCCGCCTCGACCAGCCCCAGCGCGTCCCGCGGTGTCCGTACGTTGCCGAACGGCATCGGCTCGAAGGCTATCCGGCTGCCCACGTCATGCGCCTGGGCGCACAGCTCGTGGAAGTCGTCGACCATCCGCTCGACCGGCCAGCCGGTGTCGACCTGGTCGCCCTCGGCCTTGATGTGGCGCGCGGACAGCGCCTCGGCCGCCTCGAGCAGGTCGCGCCGCACCCGGTCCGAGGTCGCTCGCCGCTCGTCGCCGGCGAACCAGTCGCCGAGCGTCTCCACCTCGACGTGCACGATGCCGTGGTCGTCGAGCAGCTGCTTGAGCGTGCGGTAGCCGATGGTGTCCCTGGCGGCGAGCAGGTCGGCGTGGGCGAGGCCGAAGCCGACGAACCCGGCCTCGCTGGCCACCCGGATGCGCTGGCGCACGTCGATGGGGCTGTCCAGCGGCTGGCTGAACGGCACCACCGGGCCGGCCGTCGTCCAGCCCGACGCGAGCAGCTCTGCGGTCGCCATGGTTGGGTCTCCAGGGGTGTGTGACGACCGTACGGACGGTCGCACCCTATGCCCGGCGCCAGTCGCACCCGTACCGGCACCGAGATGCCGCGAAACGCAGATGTTGGGGCGCTGACATCCGCACTTCGCGGCAGCTCGCCGTTGGCTGCCGGCCGTCCGCCAGCGGGAGACGCCGGGGCTCGGACGACCGATCCGACATCGCGGGGGTGGGGAGCCCGCAAATGCATGATCGCCGCTTCGGCAGTGTCAGCCCGCCACCAAGATCACCTCGAGCGTGCGCGGCCCATGCACCCCCTCGACCCGCTCGAGCTCGATGTCGCTGGTGGCCGACGGCCCGCTGATCCAGGTCAGCGGGCGGGTCGGGTCCAGCGCCGCCACCGCCGTCGGCACGGTCGCCACGACGTCGGCGGGGCGTACGACGCACAGGTGGTAGTCGGGCACCAGGCTCAGCAGCCGGCGACCCTGGTCGGGCGAGCCGTCGAGCACGATCGTGCCGGTCTCGGCGACGGCGAGGGCGCACCCGGTCACGACGCCGTCGACGCCATCGAGATCGGCGCTGGTGAGTCCCCCGTCGTCGACCACGGCCCCGTCACCCAGAGCCGCACGCACGGCGGTCACCCACTCCTGCGGCAGGCCGCCGGGCACCGCCAGGCTCCGGGCGCCGCGCTCGGTCACCGCGTCGGTGAGCAGTCCCGGCACCTCGGCGACGTCGGTGGCCGTGCGCACCAGCGCCCCGTAGTCGCGCAGCCGGTCGGCCAGCAGGTCGAGGTCGACCGGACCGGCGGCGTCGGCGGCACGGTAGCTGCGCGGCACCGGCGGAACGGCTGCCCGCGGTTCGCCGAGCGCCGTGCGCACCCGTGCCAGCATCTCGGCCCGGGCGCCCGACCCGCCACCCGTCACGAGTCGCCCCCACGGGTGCGGCGCCACCAGGCGCGGAACGACTCCGCCGGCGGCGCGGGCAGGTCACGGCTGGAGGTCCACCCGGCCAGCGGCGGCGGCAACGCGCTGATCCGCCCGCGCCTGCCAGCAGCCAGCCGCCCGGCACCCCCGGCGCGCTGCGCGGCGGCGAACCTCCGCTCGTCGCTCATCACCCAGCCGGCCGCGGCCATCGCCACCGCCTCGCCGCTGGGCAGCCGGTGCGTCGCGCGGCGCTGCTCGACGTGCTCGGCACGCAGGTGCACCAGCAGCGACGGGATGTCGATCTTGACCGGGCAGGCGTCGAAGCAGGCCCCGCACAGGCTGGAGGCGTACGGCAGCGTCGCGTTCTGCTCGACACCGGTCAGCTGCGGGGACAGCACCGCCCCGATCGGGCCGGGGTAGACCGAGCCGTACGCGTGCCCGCCGACCCGCTCGTAGACGGGGCAGACGTTGAGGCAGGCCGAGCACCGGATGCAGTGCAGCGCCTCGCGCCCGACCTCGTCGGCGAGGGTCGCGGTGCGGCCGTTGTCGAGCAGCACCAGGTGGAACTCCTGCGGTCCGTCGCCGGGGGTGACCCCGGTCCACATCGAGGTGTAAGGGTTCATCCGCTCGCCGGTGGACGAGCGCGGCAGCAGCTGCAGAAAGACCTCGAGGTCTTGCCACGTCGGCACCAGCTTCTCGATGCCCATCACGGTGATCAGTGTCTGCGGCAGCGTCAGGCACATCCGGCCGTTGCCCTCGGACTCGACCACGGCCAGCGTCCCGGTCTCGGCGACGCCGAAATTGGCGCCGGACACCGCCACCCGCGCGGAGAGGAACTTCGAGCGCAGGAACCGGCGGGCCGCCATCGCGAGCTGGCGCGGGTCGTCGGTGAGGCCGGGGTCGACGCCGGGCATCTCGCGGGCGAAGATCTCGCGGATCTCGGCCCGGTTGCGGTGGATGGCCGGCACCAGGATGTGACTGGGCTGGTCGTCGCCGAGCTGGACGATCAGCTCGGCCAGGTCGGTCTCGAGCGCGGCGATGCCAGCCGCAGCCAGCGCCTCGTTCAGCCCGATCTCCTGGGTGGCCATCGACTTGACCTTGACGACCTCGTCGGAGCCGGTGGCCCGCACCAGATCGGCGACAACCGCGTTGGCCTCGGCGGCGTCGCGGGCCCAGTGCACCGTCCCGCCGCGCGTCTGCACCGCGGCCTCCAGCCGTTCGAGGTGCTCGTCGAGGCTGGCCATGGTGGCGGCCTTGATAGCGCGGCCAGCCTCGCGCAGCTCCTCCCAGTCGGCGACCTCGGCGACCACCGCCTCGCGCTTGGCGCGGATCGTGCGGGTGGCGCGGCCGAGGTTGGACCGCAGCTGGCCGTCGGCGAGCGCCCGGCGGGCGGCGACGGGGAACGGCTCTCCGTGCAGGTGCTCGATGTCGGTGGCGACCGACGCGGGCATCCCGAGGAAGGTGCCGGTCATGCCGGCTGCTCCTCGGTGAAGGCCAGGATCTCGGCCAGGTGCAGCGTGCGGGTGCCCGCGCGCAGCCGAGTCAGCCCGCCGCCGATGTGCATCAGGCAGGACGCGTCGCCGGCGGTGCAGACCTCGGCGCCGGTCGACAACACGTGCCGCATCTTGTCGGCGAGCATCGCGGTGGAGGTGTCGGCGTTCTTGACCGCGAAGGTGCCGCCGAAGCCACAGCACTGGTCGCCGTCGGGCAGCTCGACGAGGTCGAGGCCACGGACCTGCCGCAACAACCGCAGCGGTGCGTCGCCGACCCGCAGCATCCGCAGCGAGTGGCAGGTCGGGTGGTAGGTGACCCGGTGCGGGAAGTGCGCGCCGACGTCGTCGACGCCGAGTACGTCGACCAGCAGCTGTGACAACTCATAGGTCTTGGCGGCCACCGCCTCCGCCCGCACGGCCAGCCGCTCGTCGCCCGCCCGGCGGGCCACCATCGCGTGCTGGTGGCGCACCGAGCCGACGCACGACCCGGACGGGGCAACGATGGCGTCGTACGGCGCGAACTGGTCGACGTAGCGGCGCACCAGCGGCAGCGCCTCGCGCTGGTAGCCGGTGTTGACGTGCATCTGCCCGCAGCAGGTCTGCTCGGGCGGGAAGGCCACCTCGTGTCCCAGCCGCTCGAGCACGTCGACGGTGGCGCGCCCGACCGACGGGAACATCGTGTCGGCCAGGCACGTCACGAACAGCGCTACCCGCACGAGGCTCAGCCTCCCACCATTCAGTCGATGAGTTCGTAGGCGGGCAGGGTGAGGAACTCGAGCAGCTCGTCGCCGAGGCACACCTGCTCGAAGATGGCCACTGCGTCGTCGGCCCGGCTCTTGGCGTAGAACTCTTCGCCGACCTCGCCGCGGATCTTGGCGAGCTCGTCGTCGGCGATGGTGCGGACCAGGTCGCGAGTCACCTGCTGGCCGTTGGTGAGCGTGACGCCGTGGTGGATCCACTGCCAGATCTGCGACCGCGCGATCTCGGCGGTGGCGGCGTCCTCCATCATGTTGTAGATGCCGGCCGCGCCGTTGCCGCGCAGCCACGACGACACGTACTGGATGGTGACGTTGACGTCGTTGCGCAGCCCGTCCTCGGTGATCTCGCCTTCGGCCGACGCGACGTCCAACAGGTCCTTGGCGTCCACCTCGACGTCGTCGCGCTGCCGGTCGACCTGGTTGTCGCGCCCCTGCAGCACCTCGTCGAACTCCTCCATTGCCACCGGGACGAGGTCGGGGTGGGCCACCCAGGTGCCGTCGAAGCCGGCGGTTGCTTCGCGGCGCTTGTCGGCGTGCACCTTGGTCAACGCCTTCTCGTTGAGCTCGGCGTCGCGGCGGCTCGGGATGAAGGCGGCCATCCCGCCCATCGCGTGTGCGCCGCGCCGGTGGCAGGTCTTGACCAGCAGGTCGGTGTAGGCGGTCATGAACGGCGCCGCCATCGTGACGCTGTTGCGGTCGGGGAGGATGAACTCCGGCCGGTCGGGGAAGGTCTTGATTGCGCTGAACAGGTAGTCCCACCGGCCGGCGTTGAGGCCGGCGGAGTGGGTGCGCAGCTCGAAGAGGATCTCGTCCATCTCGAACGCCGCCGGCAGCGTCTCGATCAGGACGGTGCCCTTCATGGTGCCGGCGTCGATGTCCAGCCGCTGCTCGGCGAGGTTGAAGACGTCGTTCCACAGCCGGGCCTCGCGGTGGCTCTCCATTTTCGGCAGGTAGAAGAACGGCCCGGTGCTGCGCTCGGCCAGCACCTGGCCGTTGTGGAAGACGAACAGCCCGAAGTCGAGCAGCGCCCCGGTGATCGGCTCGCCGTCGACGAGCAGGTGCCGCTCGTCCAGGTGCCAGCCGCGGGGCCGTACGAGCAGGGTGGCGACCTCGTCGTTGAGGGCATACTCGCGGCCGTCCGGTGCGGTGAACGTGAGCGTCCCGGCGATCGCGGCGCTC
>JBBSNM010000074.1:0-13918 GCA_038232655.1 Propionibacteriales bacterium
TCGATGTAGTACTCGACGAACGCCTCGGCAGCCTTCACCGACTCACCCTCGGCCTCTGGCGGCAACGTCGGCGCCGACCCGGTCGGCTTGTCGTCGGGCCTCTTGGTCGCGGTGGTCTCGTCACCGGTGCTCGCAGGAGTGCTCGGCAAGTCGTCTGCTCGGTCTGAGGCACTACTGCCGCTGGAGCAGCCCGCGACCAGCAGGGTGCATGCCAGTGCCCAAACCAGGCTGCGGCGCGCGCGGAGCCTGAGCGGTCGATACCACATCGAGGACCACCTCCGATGGGCAGGCAGGCTAGCCAAGGGACAACTGCCACATAACCCCGCAGCGCACATCTGTGGACAACAACCAGACCACCCTGCACCACCAATATCGACAGTCACTGACGCCACGTGGTCGAGAAGCACCGCGCTCTTGGTGCACCGCACTTCCCACTCAAAGTGACGAGACTTTTACGGTGAGCAGACAAGAGTCGCCACGCTCAGTAGCCGTGACAACACGCTTGTTGAAAACCGTGACAGCATGGCCGCTCATGCGTTTCTCTATTCAGGTATCGGAAAGGTTGGAGTCCACGGCACCACCGCCACCACCATGTCCACGCGCTCCTGGAGGCAACACACTCATGCTGGCCCGCTCCTCGACCGTCAACGCCGTGGTGGACTTCGATCTTTTCGATGACCAGGGCCGGCTGAGCACCGTCCACGCAGAGCTGCACTACGACTCGGCCGACCCCTATGCCATTCGCGGCGACTTCTGCCTCGAGGGCCAAGTCGTTCGCTGGGTGTTTGCCCGGACCCTGCTGCGCACCGGGTTGTACGAGCCGACCGGTGAGGGTGACGTACGGATGCGCCCGTGGCTCGACGACCAGGGCAAGGCCGTCCTGGTCATGGACCTGTGCTCACCCGACGGCTCAGCGACCATGCAGGCACCCTCAAGTCACCTGGCGACGTTCTTGCGACGCACCGAGTCGCTGGTGCCGCTCGGCACCGAAAGCACGCACGTCGAGTTCGAGAGCGCGCTGCGACAACTCTTGCAAGAAGACCGCACCTGACCGGCGCCGAGCCGGTCAGGGGTCGATGTCGGCTGCCGCACGCTCCGACCAGGTCTTCATCACCGCGGAGGTGACCGGCCCCGGCGCCTCCAACTCTCGCCCGTCGCAGCGGTGCACACCCTGCACATCACGCGTCGTACTCGCCAAGAAGATCTCGTCGGCCTCGGCCAGCACCGTCGCGGGGGCGTCTCGCTCGGCCCCGCCCGACCACTCCAGCACCAGCGCGCGCGTGACGCCAGCCAGGCAGCCGCTGGCCAGCGTCGGCGTCACCACCTCACCGTCCAACACGTAGAACACGTTGGACCCGGTGCCCTCGCACAGCTCCCCCACCGTGTTGGCAAAGATCGCCTCGCTCGCACCCGCCTCATGCGCGCGAGCGAGCGCCACCACGTTCTCGGCGTACGAGGTGGTCTTCAAGCCGGCCAGGGCGCCACGCTCGTTTCGCGTCCAGGGCACCGTGGCGACGGCAGTGGTCGGCGGCCAGTCGCCGAGCGGCGCGCTGGCGACCGCGACGGTCAGCCCGCTGTCGCCGCGCTCCGACCCGAGCGGCGCCACGCCGCCCGTGATCGTGATGCGCACCCGCAGGTCGCCGGGTTGCCCCTCCAGCACCGCGGCGACACCCGCGCGCACCAGGCCGGCATCGGGCGGTGTCATGCCCAGCCCCCGCAGCGACCGTCCCAGCCGCGCCAGGTGCCGGGTCAGCGCGAACGGCGCGCCGCCGACCGCCTTGACGGTCTCGAACGCGCCGTCTCCGACGGTCACGCCATGGTCGAGAATCGACACCGCAGCCTCGTCCGGTGCATCCAGCAGGCGTCCGTTGACCCAGCTACGCATGCGCTCACACTAGTCTGCAGCGACGCCGAGGGTGAGTTGGTGACCGCTCGAACTGATCGGCTAAAGTACTCGGGCACCGCCGGGGGAATCCTCGCGAGGTCATGCGGACGTGGCTCAGTGGTAGAGCATCACCTTGCCAAGGTGAGGGTCGCGGGTTCGAATCCCGTCGTCCGCTCGGAGCGGGTCGCTGGCCTGTCCTGGTGGAGTGGCCGAGAGGCGAGGCAACGGCCTGCAAAGCCGTCTACACGGGTTCGAATCCCGTCTCCACCTCGGTTTCGTCCATGGCGGTTACCGCTCTGCACGGCACCCAAACTGAACACGCGGACCGTTGGCGCAGTCTGGTAGCGCGCGTCCTTGACACGGACGAGGTCACTGGTTCGAGTCCAGTACGGTCCACTGACGGCCACGGCTCCTGGCCTGCACTGCAGGCCAGGAGCCGTGTGCTCCGTTGACGAGAGCCGACGGAGGTCAGTTGAGCGCAGGGCCAGCGGCGCCTTGCTGGGTCAGCTGCTTGATGAACTCGTGACACTTGCGGGCCCGCTCGGAGTCCTGCTGCATCACTTCGCGGAAGAAGGACGCGACGTCGTCCATGCCCGCGTTCTCGGCGTCCCGGACGTACTGCCCGTAGTCGTGTCCTGCCTTGAGTGCGTGGTACTGCACGGAGATGAGGTCGTACGACACGTCCTCGAACCCGGTCTGCCCCGTGGCCATGATCTGTCTCCTCTCCTAGGGAACGGACTTGTGTCCTCGGGGTACCCACTGCGCGACGCGACATGCATGCCATCTGCACCCAGGTGGCAGCAGCGGTATGGGCGCTAGGAGCGGCGCGGCGGGGCGGCCTTGCCGCGGCCCTCCTTCACGGCTTCGCGGTCCGCGTCCACCCGCTCCTCGCTGTCGGCGAGGTCGGTCTGCAGGTCGGGCGTCTTGACCGCCGCGAGGTCCTCCCAGGCCGGCACCTGGCCGTCCAGGCCGGCCTCGCGCATGCGGTTCGCGACCGCCTTAGCGCGCAACCGGCGTACCAGCTCGAGTCGCGCGCCGGCCGTGCTGTCGTCGGGGAAGACTCGGTCGAACGCGGCGTTCAGCGCGGCGCCGATGAGCACCGCGATCGAGAGCACGTACAACCACAGCAACACCGCGATCGGCGCTGCCAGCGGCCCGTAGATGGACGTCCCGCCGATGGCGCCCTGCAACGCCTCGCGGAGCACCCAGCTACCGGCCAGCCAGATCGCCAACGTCAGAACGGCGCCGGGGATGTCGTAGCGCCAGTGCGTGCGCACGGGGACCGACAGGTGGTAGAGCGTGGTGATGAAGGCGATCGTGCCGGCGAGCACGACCGGCCAGTACAACTGGGCGAGCCACGCCGTCTCCGCCGTGAGCAACTGCGCGACCAGGCCTGGGCCGGCCAGCACCAGCGGCACCACGATGATACCGATGAGCAGCCCGATCACGTACAGCGAGAACGACAGGGCGCGCGTGCGGACGATGCCCCGGCGACCACCGAGGCCGTACATGATCGTGATCGTGTCGATGAAGACGTTGAGCGCCCGCGACCCCGACCAGAGGGCCAGCACGAAGCCGAGCGAGATCACGTCGAAGCGGCCGCGCCGCAAGACGTCGTCCAGAGTGGGTGCCACGACGGCAGCAACCGTCTGGTCGGTCAGGGCACGCGAAGCGGCATCGAGGATCTGCTGCCTGAGCGCCTCCACCTCCGTGACCGCATAGCGCTCGGCGAGGAAACCGATCGATCCGGCGAGCCCGAACAGCAGCGGCGGCAGCGACAAGATGGCGAAGAAGGCAGCCTCGGCAGCAAGGCCGGTCACCCGGTAGCGCAGACACGAGCTGACGGTGCTGCCGATCAGCCGCCAGATCGCGCCCAGGACCGCCTTGTGCGCCCGCTTGGTCTTCGCCGGCGAGGCAGGCCTCGCACCGGACGTTGCCTCGGCCATGCCTCTACGGTAACGACACCGGCCCCGATAACCCGGTTGATGCGTCATCCGGCCAAGGCCTTATGTCTCGCATGGTGATCTGGTGTCTCGGAGTCTGGACGGGAGTTTGCCCACGGTGGCTCGGCGACCCACACTTTCGCCCATGGACAGCGCGCTGAGCACGCACCTGGTGGGTCGACGTCACGTCGACCTCATGCGCCTGCGCAGCATGGCCTGTCGACGCGCCTGACCTCGTCCCCGCGGCGCATCGCACGCCGCCCACCCGGACGACGGGCCCTCGCCGGACACACAGGTCCGGGTCGGTCCGGCGCCTCAGCCAGAAGGTCGCTGCTGCATGACTGTCACGTCTGCACCCCCCGCATCACGCCCCACCACCGTCCCTGATGGGCCCCCGATCCGCCGCGCACGCGGCGAGGGCCAGTGGGCGCGCGGCCACCGCGAGCCGCTCAACCCCAACGAGCAGGTGAAGAAGGACGCCCCGCCGCTGGAGGTGCGCCGGCGCATCGAGACCATCTACGCCCACCACGGCTTCGCCTCCATCGACCCCGCCGACCTGCGCGGCCGGTTCCGCTGGTGGGGGCTCTACACCCAGCGCCGGCCCGGCGTGGACGGTGGACGCACCGCGACGATGGAGCCGCACGAGCTCGACGACGAGTACTTCATGCTCCGCGTGCGGGTAGACAGCGGCCAGCTGACCATCGCCCAGCTGCGCACCATCGCCGACATCTCGCAGGCGTACGCCCGCGACACCGCCGACATCACCGACCGGCAGAACATCCAGCTGCACTGGATCCGGGTCGAGGACGTGCCAGTGATCTGGGACCGGCTCGAGGCCGTGGGCCTGACCACGCAGGAGGCCTGCGGCGACACCCCGCGGGTCATCCTCGGCAGCCCGCTGGCCGGGATCGCCGCCGACGAGCTCATCGACGGTACGCCGGCCATCCGCGAGATCGAGCGCCGCTACATCGGCGACCCGGAGCTCGCGAACCTGCCGCGCAAGTTCAAGACCGCCATCACCGGCCACCCCAGCCAAGATGTCGTGCCGGCGACCAACGACATCGCCTTCGTGGGCGTCGAGCACCCCGAGCACGGCCCGGGCTTCGACCTGTGGGTCGGCGGCGGCCTCTCAACCAACCCGATGTTCGCCCGCCGACTCGGCGCCTGGGTGCCGCTGGCCGACGTGCCCGAGGTGTGGCACGGCGTCACCCGGCTGTTCCGCGACCACGGCTACCGCCGGTTGCGTACCCGTGCCCGCATCAAGTTCCTCATCGCCGACTGGGGCGCGCAGCGGTTCCGCCAGGTCCTCGAGAACGACTACCTCGGCCGCCGGCTCCTCGACGGCCCGGCACCGGCAGTCCCGCGCGAGCCCGGTGACCACATCGGTGTCCACCCCCAGGCAGACGGCAGGTCCTACGTGGGGGTGGCGCCGACGGTCGGTCGGGTGTCGGGCTCGCAGCTCGCCCGGGTGGCCGCCGCGGTGGCCGCGCACGGCAGCAACCGGGTGCGGCTCACCGCGTACCAGAAGCTGGTGGTCCTCGACGTCGCACCAGACCGGGTGGAGTCGCTGGTCGAGGCGCTGGACGAGGTCGGCCTGCAGGCCCGGCCGTCGGCCTGGCGGCGCGGCACCATGGCCTGCACCGGGCTGGAGTTCTGCAAGCTCGCCATCGTGGAGACCAAGGGGCTCGCGGCTCGGCTGGTCGCCGAGATGGAACGGCGCATCCCCGACCTCGACGAGCCGCTGAGCGTGCACGTCAACGGCTGCCCCAACTCGTGTGCTCGCATCCAGGTCGCCGACATCGGGCTCAAGGGCCAGATCGTCACCGATGACGCGGGGCGGCAGGTCGAGGGCTTCCAGGTACACCTTGGGGGCGGCCTGGCGCTGCAGCAGCGCGCCGAGCCCGGCGTGGGGCGCAAGCTGCGCCGGCACAAGGTGACCGCCGACGGGCTCGCCGACTACGTCGAGCGGGTCGTGCGCGGTTGGCTGGACACCCGCAGCGACGGGCAGACCTTCGCCGAGTGGGCGCTGACCGCCGACGACGAGGCGCTGCGATGAGCATGTCGGTGCCGCAGCACTGCCCGTACTGCGGCGACGAGGGCCTGTTCCCGCACGCCGAGCAGCACGGCACCTGGGAGTGCCGCAGCTGCCTGCGCGCGTTCTCGGTCAAGTTCCTGGGCCTGCTGACACCCCGGGCGGGAGGGTCGGCATGACCGCCGTGCCGCTGACGCTGCGCCGACCGGCGTACGACCGCAGCCGCACCCAGCTGCGCGAGCTGGCGCAGATCGCCGGACCCGAGCTCGAGCTCGCCTCGGCCGCCGAGATCGTGTCGTGGGCTGTGACCACCTTCGGCTCCCGGTTCTGCCTGACGTCGTCGATGGCCGACGCCGTGCTCGCACACCTGGCCTCGCGGCTGGCGCCGGGCATCGACCTGGTGTTCCTCGACACCGGCTACCACTTCGCCGAGACGATCGGGACCCGCGACGCGGTCGAGGCGACGCTGCCGGTCACGGTGCGCACCGTGGCGCCGGCGCAGACCGTCGCCGAGCAGGACGCGACGTACGGGGCGGACCTGTACGCCCGCGATCCCGATCTGTGCTGCGCGCTGCGCAAGGTGGCCCCGCTGGCCGAGGCGCTGGCCGGCTACGACGCGTGGGCGACCGGGCTGCGGCGGGCCGAGACCCGCGACCGGGTGATCGCGCCGGTCGTCGGCTGGGACGCCAAGCTCGGCAAGGTCAAGGTGTCGCCGTTGGCGCGGTGGACACGCGCCGACGTCGAATCCTACGTCGAGCGGCACGGCGTGCTCGTCAATCCGCTCGTGCAGGACGGCTACCTCTCGATCGGCTGTCGCACCTGCACCCGCCGGGTCGCCCCCGGTGAGGACACCCGCGCCGGCCGCTGGGCCGGGCACGCAAAGACCGAGTGCGGCATCCACGCATGAGACGCCGCCTGCTCGCATCGACAACGACGCGCGACCTGCGCGCCCCGTACCCGGCGGCCGACGTGGTCCGCCCGACCGAGCTCAACCCGACAAGCAGAAAGGAGCAGCTGCCATGACCGCACCGGCCCTGCTCACCCTCGCCCACGGCAGCCGTGACCCCCGCTCGGCGCGGACGATCCGCGCGCTTCGGGACGTGGTCCGCACCATGCGACCCGACCTGCGGATCGAGTCGGCCTTCCTCGAGCTGTCCCGCCCCCATCACACCGACATCTTCGCCAAGCTCGCCGCTGACGGTGTCGAGGAGGTCGTGGTGGTCCCGCTGCTGCTCAGCGAGGCGTACCACGCCCGCGTCGACGTCCCCTCCGCCGTCGCCGACGCGGTGGTGGCGCACCCCGAGCTGCGCGTCGAGACCACCCCGGTGCTCGGTGCCCGGCGGCAGTTCCTCGGCGTGCTGGACCGGCGGCTGCGCGCGGCCCTGACGGCGTCGCACGTCCGCGAGCTCGACGCCCTCGTGCTGGCGGCCGCCGGGTCGTCGGACTCGGTGGCCAACGCCGGCATCGCACGCGTCGCGCGGGCCTGGGCCGCCCAGCACAAGCTGCCGGTGCTCACCGCGTTCGCCTCGGCGGCCCCGCCCTCGGCCGGTGAGGCCGTGCGCGCGTTCCGCGCCGAGGGTCGCCGGCACATCGCGGTCGGCTCGTTCTTCCTCGCGCCCGGATTCCTGCCCGATCGGGTACGGGAGCTGTCGCTGGAGGCCGGCGCCGTGGCGGTTTCGGACCCGTTGGGTGCCGACGTCGAGATCGCGCGCACCGTGCTCGAGCGCTACGCCGTCGGTGCGGTCGACCTGGTCCCCCTCCCCGCCTGAGAGCGACCGCCCAGGCGTCGCAGCGCCGGTCAGAACAGGGTGTAGCCGCCGTCGACGACGATTACCGACCCGGTCATGAAACTGGCGGCGTCGGAGGCGAGAAAGACGACGGTGGGC
Organism: Propionibacteriales bacterium; assembly: GCA_038232655.1. Taxonomy (GTDB): domain Bacteria; phylum Actinomycetota; class Actinomycetes; order Propionibacteriales; family Nocardioidaceae; genus JACCVL01. The sequence continues at coordinate 7,747 of JBBSNM010000074.1, forward strand.
GCGATCTCCGCCGGCAGCGCGTAGCGCTGCATCGGGGCGTCGTCGATCCACCGCTGCCGGAAGCGGGGCTCGTCGACCGGTGCCATCTCGGTCTTGACGTAGCCGGGCGCGACGGCGTTGACGCGGATGCCGAGCGGCGCCCACTCCGCGGCCAGGGACTTCGTGAGCTGGTGCACGGCGGCCTTGGAGGCGTTGTAGGCCGGCTGCCACTGCGGTCTGTTGACGATCTCGGCGGAGATCGACCCGATGTTCACGACCGCGCCGCCCCCGTGCTCGGCGAGATGTCGAGCAACCACCGTGGTCATCGACCACAGGCCGTGCACGTTCACCTCGAAGACCTGCCGCCACTCCTCGTCGGGCACGTCAAGGGCCGGGCGGTGGAAGCAGATGCCCGCGTTGTTGACGAGGACGTCGAGCCGTCCGGTCCGCTCGACAGCGGCGGCGACCGCCGCCTGCGCTGACGCCGGGTCGGCGACGTCGAGGCCGACGCCGACGACCGTACGCCCCGTCTCCTCGGCGAGCTCGGCGGCGACGCGCACACAGGCGTCCTGGTCGCGGGCGCCGATCACGACGTCGGCGCCGGCCTCTGCCAGCCCGCGCGCGAAGGCCAGGCCGAGGCCACGGTAGCCACCGGTGACCAGCGCCGTACGTCCCTGCAACGAGAACGTCGAGAGGACACCGGCGGTGCTCACGCGGACGACACCACCACGACCGACTTCATGCTCTCCGGGTCGGTGTCGCTGGTCAGCGCAGCCTCGGCGTCCTCGAGGGCGTACTCGGCGGTGACCAACCCGTCGAGGTCGGTGCCCGGCTGCTGCGCGGCCGCGATCGCCTTGGGCCACGTGTCGACGTAGCGGAAGACGCCCGTGAGGACCAGCTCTCGGGTCGCGACCCGTTGCACCGGGATGGCGACCTCCTCCTCCCCGAGGCCCACGAGCACTGCGGTGCCACGCCCGCGCAGCGCCTGCAGCCCCGAGAGCAGTGCCGGCGTCGCCCCCGAGCACTCGATGAACGCGTCGACCTGCAGCGTCGTGGGGTCGACGGCGGGCTCGCGCGGGTCGAGCGCGGTCGTCGCCCCGAAGCCGAGGATGCGTTCGCGGCGGGAGGCGACCAGGTCGGTGACGACCACCTCGCTCGCCCCGTACACCCGCGCCGCGAGGCAGACCAGCGCCCCGATCGGGCCGGCACCGGTCACCAGCACCCGCGAGCCTGGCTCGATGGCGGCCTTCGCGCAGGCCCAGAGGCCGACCGAGAACGGTTCGAGCAGCGCCGCAGCATGGTCGGACAGGGCGTCGGGCACCGGGTGAGCGAAGTCGGCGGGTGCGACGACGTAGTCGCAGAACGCCCCGTCGACGGGCGGGGTGGCGTAGAACTCAAGTTGCTCGCACATGTTGTAGCGCCCGGTCTTGCAGTGCCGGCAGCGTCGGCACGGCCGCTGCGGCTCGATCGCCACCCGCTGACCGACCCGGTCGGCTACCACGTCCGCTCCCACGTCCACCACCACACCGGACACCTCGTGCCCCAGCACCAACGGCTCGCGGACGACGAAGTCCCCGATGCGACCGTCGCGGTAGTAGTGCACGTCCGAGCCGCACACCCCGACCGAGCGGACCTGGACGAGCACCTCGTCCGCCGCCGGGGTGGGCACCGGCCGCTCCTGCATCTCGATCGTCTGCTTGTCGACGAGCACGCTCGCGCGCATCGTGGTCGGGATCGCCGTCATCGCTCGGACCTCCCAGGGCTGGACGGGGGCTGCTCGATCGTATGCCCGCGCAGCCGGTACGGGGTCGTGGTGGGCCGTCAGGTGGTGAGCAGGTCGCGCTGCTTGTCGACGTCGAAGTCGGCCACCGGCCACTGCGGGTCGATGTCGCGCAGGTGTTCGAGCAGCAACCGCGCCACCGCCAGGTTGCGGTACCACTTGCGGTCGGCGGGCACCACGTGCCACGGGGCGTCGGCCGACGCGCATTCGGTGAGCAGCCGCAGGTAGGCCGCCTGGTAGTCGGCCCACTCCGAGCGGTCCTCCAGGTCGTGCGGGTCGTACTTCCAGTGCTTCTCCGGCTTGTCCAGCCGCGCGATCAGCCGCTCCTTCTGGGTCTCGGCGGTGATGTGCAGGTAGCACTTGAGGACCACCACGCCGTCGTCGACCAGCGACTCCTCGAACCTGTTGATCGCCTTCAGCCGGCGATCGTGCTCCTTGCCGTCGATTTCGCCGTCGACCACCGGCACCAGCACGTCCTCGTAGTGCGACCGGTCGAAGAAGCCGATCTGGCCGACCGACGGCAGCCCGCGCTTGATCCGCCACAGGAAGTCGTGCCCCCGCTCCTCCTCCGTGGGCCGCCCGAAGGTCGCCAGGGACCACGTCTGGGGGTCCAGCAGTGGTGCCACGTGCCGTACGACGCCACCCTTCCCCGAGGTGTCCATGCCCTGCAGCACGACGAGGATGCGGTCGGCAGCACCGTGGTTGCCGGCGGCGAACAGCCGGCGGCTGAGGTCGTTGAGCTCATCGCCCATGCCGGCGAGCGCGTCCTTGCCGTCGGACTTGTCCCCGTCGAAGCCGGGCGTGCTGCCGGGTTCGGTGCCGGCCAGGTCTACCGGCTCGTCCCCCAGCCGCAGCAGGTCGCCGAGTCGTCGGTCGAAGTCGTCGCTCATCGGGTGCATTCCCCTTCTCGGGCCAGGGCGACCAACCTACTGATAGCGCGCACATGTCGCTTGCGGTGGCAGGATCGCGACCGTGCGGATGTTGCAACCGGTCGGTGAGCTGGCCGACGACGACCTGGAGACGGCCTACGCCTACCCCGCCGAGCGCACCTGGTCGCGACTCAACTTCGTGGCCACCCTGGACGGGGCCACCGCCGACCAGACCGGGCGGTCCGACGGGTTGTCCGCGCCCGGCGACCAGCGGGTGTTCGCCCTGCTGCGCAGCCTCGCCGACGTGATCGTGGTCGGCGCCGGCACCGCCCGCACCGAGGGGTACGCCCCGGTGCGGCCGCACGAGGTGGACACCGCGCTGCGGCACCGGCTCGGCCTGGCGCCACTGCCCCCGCTCGCCGTCGTCTCCCGCAGCCTGGACCTCCCCGACGACCTGCTGGGTGGGGTCGAACCGGGTGCGGACACGCTGGTCATCACGTGCGCCACCGCCCCCGCGGCCGCCCTGTCCGCGGTCCGCGAGCGGGCGGAGGTGCTCGTGTGCGGCGCCGACGCGGTCGACCACCGCGAGGCCCGCGAGCAGCTTGCGGCGCGCGGGCTGCGGCGGATCCTGAGCGAGGGTGGCCCGTCGCTGGCCGGGGCGATGGCCGCCGTCGGCGCGCTCGACGAGCTTTGCCTGACGCTGAGCCCACTGGTTCTGGCCGGCGACGCCGGGCGGATGGCCACCGGCCCGCTGATCGACCCGGCGCTGCGACTGCGGCACGCGCACGCCATCGCCGACGGTGACCACCTGCTGCTGCGCTACGTGCGGGTGGGGGCGCACTGACATGGGCGTCGCCGACCTGCCGGTCCCGCCACCGCTGAGCCCGATGCTGGCCAGGTCGGTCAGGCAGGTGCCCGCCGCCGACTCCGTCGACGGCGGTCTCGCCTACGAACCGAAGTGGGACGGCTTTCGCTGCGTCGTGTTCCGCGACGGCGACGACGTCGAGCTGGGCAGCCGCAACGAACGCCCGCTCACCCGATACTTCCCCGAGGTGGTCGAGGCGGCGCGGGGCGCGCTGCCCCCGCGGTGCGTCGTCGACGGCGAGATCGTCGTCGCCGTCGGACACCGGCTGGAGTTCGAGCGGCTGCTGGACCGCATCCACCCGGCCGACTCGCGGGTGCGCCGGCTGGCCGCCGAGACGCCGGCTTCGTACGTGGCCTTCGACCTGCTGGCCTTCGACGAGCACGACCTGACCGGCCGCCCGTTCGCCCAGCGGCGCCAACTGCTGGAGGAGGCGCTGCGCCGGGCCGCGGCCCGGGTGCACCTCACCCCGCTGACCACCGACGCCGACACCGCGCGGGACTGGTTCGACGCGTTCGAGGGGGCCGGCCTCGACGGTGTGGTGGTCAAGGGGCTGGCCGCACCGTACGTGCCGGGGGCTCGCACCATGCTCAAGGTCAAGCACCAGCGCACCGCCGACGTGGTGGTGGCGGGCTACCGGCTGCACAAGACCTCGACGCCTGACTCGCCGCGCCTGGGCTCGCTGCTGTTGGGTCTGCACACCGACAACGGCACCCTGCAGCACGTCGGGGTCTGCGCCTCCTTCACCGCCGAGCGGCGCTCCGAGCTGGTCGCCGAGCTGGAGCCGTGGCGGGTCACCACTGACGAGGAGCGAGCGGCCCACCCCTGGGGCTGGGGCGCGGAGGAGTCCGACGCCGACGAGGGCCGGCGACGCCCCGGCAACACCTCACGGTGGAACGCCGGCAAGGACCTGTCGTTCGTGCCGTTGCGTCCCGAGCGGGTCGTGGAGGTGGGCTACGACCACCTGCAGGGTGACCGGTTCCGGCACACCACCCAGTTCAAACGGTGGCGACCCGACCGCGACGCCGCGTCCTGCACCTACGCCCAGCTGCAGGAGCCGGTGTCGTACGACCTGCAGTCACTGCTCGGGGGCTGAGCGCCGTACCATTCGGGGGTGGACGAGAGCTATGACGTCGTGCTGCTGGTCGAGCGCGAGCTCACCGAGCTCGACGCCCGCCAGGTCGTCGCCCTGCACCAGGGGCTCGAGGAGCCGGTGAAGTACCACGTGCTGTTGCCGGTGGAGGACGCCGCCGGCCGGGTGCAGGCAGCGATCGGCTCGATCGCCCGCTACGAGATGGTGCCCCCGATGGACGCGGTGGATGCCGAGACGCTGCAACGCCTGAACCAGGACCTGGTCGAGCGGGCGCAGGCCGAGCTCGCGGCCAGTCTCGCGCTGCTGCGCGCGGCCGGTCGACCGGCCGAGGGCCGCATCACCTCGGACGACCCGGTGCGGGCGCTGGCCGCCGAGGTCAGCAAGCACCGGGCCGCCGAGGCGATCGTACTGACCGCGCCGCACGCCGTGCAGGAGTTCTTCCACCTCGACTGGACCTCGCGGGCCCGGCGCGCCATCGGCGTTCCCACACTGCACCTGCTCGCGCACGAGACGTTCGGCGAGCAGAGCGGTGGCGGCGAGGGCGTCAGCGGCGTCTGACCCGCACGCACCACCACAAGGCCCGATCGCGGGCAGTGCACCATCTGACGACAGGAGTCACCTGCAATGGAGGTCTGGCCCGGCACGGCCTACCCACTGGGCGCGACCTATGACGGGGCGGGCACCAACTTCGCGCTGTTCAGCGAGGTCGCCGAGTCGGTCGAGCTGTGCCTGTTCGACGACGAGGGCGTCGAGACGCGGATCGCGCTCACCGAGCGCAACGCGTTCGTCTGGCACGCGTTCCTGCCGAGGGTCAACCCCGGCCAGCGCTACGGCTTCCGAGTCTACGGGCCGTACGAGCCCGAGCAGGGCAGCCGGTGCGACCCGTCCAAGCTGCTGCTCGACCCCTACGCCAAGGCGATCGAGGGCAACGTGGACTGGTCGCCGGCGTCGTTCTCCTACGACTTCGAAGACCACGACAAGCCCAACACCGAGGACTCGGCTCCACACGCGATGAAGTCGGTGGTGACCAACCCGTACTTCGACTGGCAAGACGACCGGCCGCCGCGCCACCCGTACCACAGGACCGTCATCTACGAGGCTCATGTTCGTGGCCTTACGATGACCCATCCGGGCGTGCCCGAGGAGATCCGCGGCACCTACGCCGCCATCGCGCACCCGGTGATCATCGGGCATCTGACCAGCCTGGGGATCACCGCGGTCGAGTTGATGCCGGCGCACCAGTTCGTGCAGGACTCGCACCTGGTCGACAAGGGGCTGAGCAACTACTGGGGCTACAACACCATCGGCTTCTTCGCCCCGCACAACGCCTACGGCTCGACCGGGCAGACCGGCGAGCAGGTGCTCGAGTTCAAGGCGATGGTGCGCGAGCTGCACCGTGCCGACATCGAGGTGATCCTCGACGTGGTCTACAACCACACCGCCGAGGGAAACCACCTGGGGCCGACGCTGGCCTTCCGCGGCATCGACAACCAGTCGTACTACCGGTTGGTCGACGACGCGCCGCAGCACTACTACGACACCACCGGCACCGGCAACACGCTGCTGATGCGCAACCCGCACGTGCTGCA
>JBBSNM010000075.1:0-13910 GCA_038232655.1 Propionibacteriales bacterium
CCCGCAGCACGGCGACCTCGTCGTCGGTGGCCGCGAGCAGCGGCGGGCGTACCGCGCGGTGCGCCCCCACCCCGGCGAGCTGCAGCGCAGCCTTGGCGGCGATGGCGCCCTGGGTGCGGGTCATCACGCCGCGCACGGCGGGCAGCAGCCGGTCGTGGATCTCCCGCGCCGTGGCGAGGTCGCCCTTGGCAGCGGCGGCGACCATGTCGGCGTACGGGCCGGCGGCGATGTGGCCGACGACCGACACCAGCCCGACCGCGCCGTGCGCGAGCCAGGCGAGGTTGAGCGCGTCGTCGCCGGAGTAGTAGGCCAGGCCGCTCTCGCGCATCACCCACGAGCCGGCGGTCAGGTCGCCAGTGGCGTCCTTGACCCCGAGTATCCGGCGGTGCCCGGCCAGCTGAGTCAGCGCCTCAGAACCGATGCGGGTGCCGGTGCGGCCGGGGATGTCGTAGAGCAGCACCGGCAGGTCGGTGGCGTCGGCGACGGTGCGGAAGTGCGCCAGCAGGCTGGCCGGCGGCGGCTTGGAGTAGTACGGCGTGACGACCAGCAGCCCGTGCGCCCCGGCGCCGGCCGCCTGCCCGGCGAGCTCGACGGTGTGCGCCGTGTCGTTGGTGCCCACTCCGGCGACGACGCGAGCACGGTCACCCACCGCGTCGACGACGGCCTCGATCAGCCGTCGCTTCTCGTCGTCGCTGGTTGTCGGGCTCTCGCCGGTCGTGCCGCTGAGGACGATCCCGTCGCAGCCGCCGTCCACCAGGTGCGTCGCCACGCGGACCGCGGCGTCGAGGTCGAGGGCGCCGTCGCCGTCGCCGTCGAAGGGGGTGACCATCGCCGTCAGCATCCGGCCGAAGGCGTTCACTGCCTCGGCGTGGTCGGTGGCCGTCATGGCCCACACGCTACCGCTCGCCGCCGTTCAGCTCCCCCCACCACTCCCGGCTCCCTCATGGACGCGCGCGCCACGTAAACGTGGCGTACCAACCCTTTACGTGGCAAGCACGCCTCGTAAAGGGGACGCGCGCCACGTTTACGTGGCGTGCCGGCACCGGAGCCGGAGCCGGAGCCGTCAGCCTTGGTGCGCCGATCAGGCGCGCTCGTAGGTGGCGATGTCGAAGCCGTCGTACACCTCCCGGCCCACCTCACGCCAGGCCGACCAGTCGAGCGCCGGGAACCAGGTGTCGCCTTCGGGCTCCAGCGGCAGGTGGGTCAGCACCAGCCGATCGGCCAGCGGCAGCGCGACGCGGAAAACCTCGGCCCCACCGATGACGAACACCTCCGGGTCGATCACCGCGGCAACCTCCAGCGCCACCGCCACGTCGTGGCAGACCACCACCCCGCCCGGCGCCGCCCAGTCAGCCTGGCGGGTGACCACCACGCTCGTGCGCCAGGGCAGCGGCCGGCCGATCGAGTCGTACGTGCGGCGCCCCATCACCAGCACATGACCGACCGTCAGCGCCTTGAAGTGGGCGAGGTCGCCGGTACGCGGCCACGGCAGGTCGCCGCCGCGCCCGATGACGCCGTTGGCGGCGACCGCCGCGACCAGGGTGACCGGCACGCTCAGACCGCGATCGGCGCCTTGATCCCCGGGTGCGGGTCGTAGCCGGAGATCTTGACGTGGTCGAGGTCGAAGGCGTACAGCTCGCGCACCGACGGGTCCAGCCACAGCTCGGGCAGCGCCCGGGGCTCGCGACCCAGCTGCAGCCGGGCCTGGTCGAGGTGGTTGAGGTAGAGGTGGGCGTCGCCGAAGGTGTGCACGAAGTCGCCGACTCCCAGGTCGCACACCTGCGCGACCAGGTGGGTGAGCAGCGCGTACGAGGCGATGTTGAACGGCACGCCGAGGAACACGTCGGCCGAGCGCTGGTAGAGCTGGCACGACAGCCGGCCGGGCCCGGACTCCGAGGGGGTCACGTAGAACTGGAACAGCGCGTGGCACGGCGCGAGCGCCATCGACGGCAGGTCGGCGACGTTCCACGCCGACACCACGTGCCGGCGCGAGTCGGGGTCGCGGCGGACCTGCTCGACGACCGCGCCGAGTTGGTCCACGGAGCTGCCCGAGGGGGTCGGCCAGGCCCGCCACTGCCGCCCGTACACCGGGCCGAGGTCGCCGGCCTCGTCGGCCCACTCGTCCCAGATCGTGATGCCGCGCTCCTGCAGCCAGGCCACGTTGGTGTCGCCGCGCAGGAACCACAGCAGCTCGCCGACCACCGAGCGCACGTGGATCCGCTTGGTGGTCACCAGCGGGAAGCCGGCCCGCAGGTCCAGGCGCAGCTGGTGGCCGAAGATGCTGAGCGTGCCGGTGCCGGTGCGGTCGGTCTTGCGGGTGCCCTCGTCGAGGACCCGCTGCACCAGATCGAGGTACGCCCGCACGTCCGCGACGCTACACGCCCGCGCCGACCGTGCTCAGGTCTGACGCACCATCAGCGCGTACGAGCCGAGCCCCAGCAGCTGCGACCCCGCGATCTCACCACCGGTGGTGAGCAGGTGCCGGATCGAGCCGTCCACGGGGTCGAACTCGACGTCGTCCACCTCGCCGACCTCGTTGCCGGCGTCGGTGAGCACCCGCCGTCCGAGCACGGCGTGCTTCTTGTCCGCCAGCCGGGCCAGCTGGCCGTCGGGCTGGACCAGCCGGCCGGCCGACTCGACGGTGACGGCGTCCGGCCCGAAGGTGATGACGTCGTCCCACCGCAGCACCTCGGCCTTGCCGGCGGTCTTCTTCAGCACCAGCGCGACGACCCGCGACTGTGACGCGTCGACCACGAAGCGCTGCACCTTGCCGACGGTGTCGGCCGAGTGGGTGGCGACGACCGGATGCCCCTTGCCCTCGGAGAACCTCATGCCTCGGGACCCGTCTGGCTGAGCCGGGCACGGAACTCCTCGACCGCGGCGCCGAAGCCGGCCAGGTCGTCGGTGACGAAGTCGACCGCCGAGGCCGGCACGATCAGCCGCTCGCCCGAGACCGCGAGGGTGTCGGGCAGCGGGATCAGCACCCGCTTGTTGTCCTTGCTGACCGCCTCGGTGGGGTCGATCTCGTAGCCGACCACGTCGGCGTACGCGTCGACGTCGATGACCACGTCGACCACCTCCCCGAGCTCGAGACCGGCGTCGGTGAGCACCTGCGAGCCGAAGACGTCGCCGCCGCGCGCCTGGGCACGCGCCACCACGTCGTCGCGCGGCCGGAACACCGACTCGTCGTCGATGATCACCGCGTCGCGACCCAGGGCGCGCACTCCCGACCAGGGCAGTCCCTGCTTCAGCGGCCCCGCCAGCAGTCCCCGGCCGGAGAGGGTGAAGCCCGCGACCTCACCGTTGCCGCCGCCGTAGACGACATCACGCACCTGGGCGACGTCGTCGCCGTGCAGGGTCACCACCGGGCGTCCGGACACCTCGGTGACCCGCATCAGGACGGTCACCGGCGTCGCCTGCCAGACACGATCGCGCCACCCCGCCGCCGGTGCGCTTGCAAGGCGACGAAAGCGCCGAAGAGCACCGCAAGTGCCACCACCACGACGATCAGCCAGCCCCACCAGTCCACACGCCGCTCCAGTCCGGGTTCGCCACCCCGTTGGGGGTGACGATGAGCCTACAACGATCGGTCGCCGCTCAAACGTCGAAGTCGAGCACCACGCGGTCGCTGGTGGGGTGCGACTGGCAGGTGAGCACGAACCCGTCGGCGATCTCGTCGGGCTCGAGCGCATAGCTGTGGTCCATCCGTACGGTGCCCTCGACCAGCTTGGCGCGGCAGGTGCCGCAGACCCCGCCACGGCACGAGAACGGGGTGTCGTCTCGTACGGCCAGCGCGGCGTCCAGCACGGGCACGCCGTCGGCCGGCACCCGCAGCGTCGAGCGCCGGCCGTCGAGCAGCACCTCCACCTCCGCCCGATCTGCCAAGGTGTCACCGGCAGGGCGCGTTCTAGCGTGCTGTGCCGGTGACAACTCGGTGGGGGGCGCGGTGGGGGGTGCGGTTGGTGGGGACTCGTCGGCGTGGAACAGCTCGGTGTGCACGGCACCGGCGGAGGCGCCCCGCCCGACGAGCACGTCCCGCAGGTCGCTCACCAGCGCGTGCGGCCCGCACAGATACCACGCGTCGACCCCGTCGACCGGGACCAGCGTGTCGAGCAGCCTGCCCATCCGGTCTTGGTCGAGCCGTCCGGACAGCAGGTCGACGCCGCCGGGCTCGCGGCTCAAGACGTGCAGCACCTGCAGTCGCGGGCCGAAGCGGTCCTTGAGGTCGGCGACCTCCTCGGCGAACATCACGCTGCGCGCGGTGCGGTTGGCGTAAACCAGCGTGACCCGGCTGCGCGGCTGCTCGGCCAGCACGGTGGCCGCGATCGACAGCAGCGGCGTGATGCCGCTGCCCGCGGCCACCAGCCCGTACGACCGGGCCTGTCCCGGGTCGAGGTCACCCGGGCCGAAGCGACCGGCCGGGGTCAGCACCTCGAGCTCGTCGCCCACCTCGAGCTTGTTCGCTGCGTACGCCGAGAAGCCGCCGCCGGGCAGCAGCTTGACCCCGATGCGCAGCACGCCGGAGCCGGCCGGGGTGCAGATGGAGTACGAGCGGCGCACCCCGTCACCCAAGCGCGGGGCGACCACCGCGACGTGCTGGCCGGCGGTGTGCGCGTAGACGTCGGCCAGCCCGGGCGGGACAGCGAACGAGATCGCGACCGAGTCGTCGGTGAGCCGCTCGATCGCCGACACCGGCAGCGGGTGGAGGCGGGGGGTGATGTCAGTGCTCCTTGAAGCGGTCGAACGGCTCGCGGCAGGTCTGGCACTGCCACAGCGCCTTGCACGCGGTGGAGCCGAACCGGGACAGCTCGCGGGTGTCCGGCGAGCCGCACTGCGGGCAGCGCACCGTCAGCGTCAGCGGAACCGGCCCGGCACCACCACCGCGCACCGCCGCCCGCCCGCTCGGCGGCGCGATGCCGTAGTCGAGCAGCTTGCGCCGACCCTCCTCGCTCATCTGATCGGTGGACCAGGCGGGGCTGAGCACCAGCCGCACCTCGGCGTCGCCGTGGCCGGCCGCGCCGAGCCGCGTACGGATGTCGTCGGTGATGGCGTCCATCGCCGGGCAGCCGGAGTACGTCGGGGTGATGGTCACCGTCACGTGCCCGGCGGAGTCCACCGCGACGTCGCGCAGCACACCGAGGTCGTCGATGCTCAGCACCGGCACCTCGGGGTCGGGGACGGCGGCGACCAGCTCGCGCACCGTCGCGGCGGTGACCGCCGCCGGGTGCGCGGCGCTCACCACACCGCCCCCGGGTGGGAGCGGGCGACGTGCTGCAGCTCGGCGAGCAGGTGTCCCATCGCCTCGGTGTGGATGCCACGCCGCCCCCCGCCGTGCCGCACCGTCGCCGTCGGCACCTCCAGCGTGGCTCGCTGGAGCGCGTCAGAGACATAGTCGAGCACTGGGCGGCGCAGCGCGGCCGGGTCGACCGCCACGCCTCCAGCGACGAGGCTCTCGGTCACCGGGTCGGGCTCGAACAGCTCTTCGACGTACGGCCAGACCTCGTCCAGGGCGCCCTGCATGCGCCGATGCGACTTCGGCGTGCCGTCGCCGAGACGGAGCACCCACTGGGTGGCATGGTCGCGGTGGTAGTGGACCTCCTTGACCGCCTTGGCCGCCACCGCCGACAGCGTCGGGTCGGCCGAGTCGACGAGCGCGCCGTAAAGCTCGCGCTGCCACGACGAGAACACCAGCAGCCGGGCCATGCACCGACCGAAGTCGCCGCCGTCGGCCAGCTCGACCAGCTGCACGTTGACGAAGTCGCGCTCGTCGCGCAGGTAGGTCAGGTCGTCCTCGCTGCGCGGCTCACCGTCGCCGCCGGGCAGCAGCGAGCCGGCGTACGTCAACAGGTTGCGCGCCTGGCCGAGCTGGTCGAGGGCGATGTTGGCCAGCGCGACGTCCTCCTCCAGCTGCGGCGCAGAGGCGATCCACTCCCCCATCCGCTGCGCCAGCACCAGCGCGTCGTCGCCGAGGCGCAGCGCATACATGCCGGCTTCGTACGAAATGCGCGGATCGCGGGTGGGAGGGGGGGCGGCGGCTGGCTGGCTCACAGGTGCTCCACCCCGTCCGGCACGGAGTAGAACGTCGGATGCCGGTAGACCTTGTCGGCGGCCGGGTCGAAGAAGGCGTCCTTCTCGTCGGGGCTGCTGGCGCTGATCGCCTCGGCCGGCACCACCCAGATCGACACGCCCTCCTGGCGGCGGGTGTAGAGGTCGCGGGCGTTGCGCAGCGCCATCTCGGCATCGGGGGCGTGCAGGCTGCCGACATGGCCATGACTCAGGCCGCGGCGCGCGCGCACGAAGACCTCCCACAGCGGCCAGTCCCCCGCGCTGGCCGCTGCCTCGCTCACGCCGCCCCCCGATTCGTGTCCGGAGCACGGCCGGACTGCTTGGCGGCAAAGGCAGCGGCCGCCTCCCGCACCCACCGCCCACGCTCGTGCGCGCCGCGGCGGTGTGCCATCCGGGCGGCGTTGCAGGGGCCGTTGCCGTTGATGACCTCGAACAGCTCGTCGAAGTCGATCGCACCGGTGCGCCAGTGCCCGGCGGCTTCGTCGAAGCTCAGGTCGGGGTCGGGCAGCCTCAGTCCGAGCGCCGCGGCCTGCGGAACGGTCATGTCCACGAACCGCTGGCGCAGCTCGTCGTTGCTGAAGCGCTTGATTCCCCACCGCATCGAGCGCTCGGAGTTCGGCGAGGCGTCGTCGGGCGGCCCGAACATCATCAGGCTCGGCCACCACCAGCGGTCGACGGCGTCCTGGGCCATCGCGTGCTGTGCCGGGGTGCCGTTGCTCAGCGTGTGCAGGATCTCGAAGCCCTGCCGCTGGTGGAACGACTCCTCCTTGCAGATGCGCACCATCGCGCGGGCGTACGGGCCGTACGAGCAGCGGGTGATGGGCACCTGGTTGACGATGGCCGCGCCGTCGACGAGCCAGCCGATCGCGCCCATGTCGGCCCAGGTCAGCGTCGGGTAGTTGAAGATCGAGGAGTACTTGTGCCGGCCGGCGTGCAGCTTGTCGAGCAGCTCGGCGCGGTCGACGCCGAGGGTCTCGGCGGCGGCGTAGAGGTACAACCCGTGGCCGGCCTCGTCCTGCACCTTGGCCAGCAGGATGGCCTTGCGCTTGAGGCTGGGTGCGCGGGTGATCCAGTTGCCCTCGGGCTGCATGCCGATGATCTCGGAGTGCGCATGCTGGGCGATCTGGCGCACCAGCGAGGCGCGGTATGCGTCGGGCATGGCGTCGCGGGGCTCGATCCGGCCGTCGGCGTCGATCAGCGCGAGGAACGCCGCGTGGGCATCGTCAGCCGACGTCTCGGGCTCGCCCCGCTCGGGGCCGCCGAAGTCGTTGCCGTACATGGATCGATATTACAGGTCATTGCCGACCAGTGGCAATGGTGTTACATCGCCGCTGCGGAGCGTGGTGACGGCTCACCGGCCCGTCGTCGACTGCGACAATCCGCGAGTGACCACACCGGACTCCCCCACCCCGGACGTCAGCGTCCGCACGGCCTGGCCGGCCGATGCGGAGGCGCTGGCCGGGGTGCAGGTGCGCGCCTGGCGCGAGTCGTACGCGGGACTGCTGCCCGCCGAGGTGCTCGGCGACCTCGACGCCGAGGCGATCGCCGAGCGGTGGCGCCGCTCGATGGCCAAGCCCGGCGATGCGCGCAACCGGGTGCTGGTGGCGCTCGAGCGGGCGAGCCTGCGCGGCTTCGCGGTGACCGGCCCGAGCCCCGACCCGGACGCCGACCCGGTCGCCGACGGCGAGGTCGTCGAGCTCGTCGTCGACCCTGCCAGCCGCGGAGCAGGGCACGGGTCGCGGTTGTTGCAGGCCTGCGCGGACACCCTGCTCGCCGACCGGTTCACCCACGCCCGTGCGTGGGTCACCAGCACCGACGACGAGGGGCGGGCGTTCCTCACCAGCGCCGGCTGGGGCCCCGACGGTGCACATCGCGAGCTCGACCTGCACGGAGACGCCAGCGTCCTGGTCAAGCAGGTACGCCTGCACACCGACCTCGGCGACGGCTCGTGAACCCCGCCCCGTCGCCCGCCCCGTTCACCGGCTTCCCGGTCGAGGGGCTCGACTTCTACGACGACCTAGAGGCCGACAACACCAAGTCGTTCTGGACGGCGCACCGCCAGGTCTACCTGGACGCCGTCCGCGCGCCGATGACAGCGCTGCTGGCCGAGCTGGAGCCCGAGTTCGGCCCCGGCAAGGTGTTCCGGCCGTACCGCGACCTGCGCTACAGCAACGACCCGACGCCGTACAAGACCCACCAGGGCGGGTTCGTCGCGCGCAGCCAGACCAGCGGGTGGTACGTGGAACTCAACGCCGCCGGCCTACGGGTGAGCGCCGGTTTCTACGACGCCGCCGGACAGGTGTTGGCTCGCTACCGCGAGGCTGTCGACGACGACCGAGCCGGCGCCGACCTGCAGCGGTTGGTGAACCGGCTGCGCACCGACGGGTTCGCGATCGGCGGCGACCGGCTAAAGACCCGTCCGCGCGGCTACGACGCCGACCACCCGCGGATCGACCTGCTGCGGCACCGCAGCCTGGTCGCCAGCCGTGAGTTCTACGACAGCCCGGCCTGGCTGCACCGCGCGGAGGCGGCCGACCGGGTGCGCACCGAGTGGCGTAGGCTGCGCCGCCTGGTGGAGTGGATCGACACTCACGTGGTCGCTCCCGTCGCGCGATGACCGCACCGGCACCTCGCGCGGCCCGGCGCAGGCTCGTCCGCGACGGCATCGGCGTGGGACTGGCCACCGGGGCGTACGGCATCTCGTTCGGCGCCCTCGGCGTCACCGCCGGCCTCAGCGTGGTGCAGACCTGCGCGCTGTCGCTGCTGGTCTTCACCGGCGCCTCGCAGTTCGCGCTCGTGGGGGTGCTCGGTGCGGGCGGTGCGCCGGTGGCGGGCGCGCTCTCGGCACTGCTGCTGGGCTCGCCGCGCGCTGCTCGCCCTCGCCGTCGTGCCGGTGACCACTCCAGGCCGGCGCCGGTGCTGATCGCGGGTGTCGTCGCACTGATCGTCGGCCGGCGGGCCCCGCCCGGTCAGCCGAAGCAGCACGCGCGCCACGTAAACGTGGCCGGCCACCGCTTTACGTGGCGTGCGCGCCTCGTAAAGGGTCGGTCCGCCACGTTTACGTGGCGCGCGTACGCCGGTGGGTGACTCAGGAACGCACCGGTGGGTGGCTCAGAGGCCGAGCACGGTGTCGAGCCCGACGGTCAGCCCCGGCATCGACGGCACCGCCCGCACGGCGGCCAGCACACCGGGCATGAACGCCGCCCGGTCGTGCGAGTCGTGCCGGATCGACAGCGTCTCCCCCACCCCGCCGAGCAGGACCTCCTGGCTGGCAGTCAGGCCGCGCACGCGCAGCGCGTGCACCGGCACACCGTCGACGTCGACCCCGCGGGCGGGCGCACCGTCGGCGCCGGTGGCGTCCGGCACGACGCCGAGCCCGGCCTGCTCGCGTGCCTCGGCGATCAGCTGCGCCGTCCGTCGGGCGGTGCCAGAGGGTGCGTCGACCTTGTCGGGATGGTGCATCTCGACCACCTCGACGGACTCGAAGTGGCGCGCGGCCTGCGCCGCGAAGCGCATCGCCAGCACCGCGCCGACCGAGAAGTTGGGCGCCACCAGTACGCCGACCCGCGGGGCGGCGCCGAGCAGGCCGCGCACCACGTCGAGCCGCTCACCGTCCATGCCGGACGTGCCCACGACGACATGGGTGCCGAGCTCGACCGCCCGGCCGATGGTGGCCAGCACCGCGTCCGGGCGGGTCACGTCGACGGTCACGTCGGCCGACGCGAGCACGCCGAGGTCGTCGCCGGACCCGATCCGGGCCACGACGGCGAGGTCGTCGGAGCTGTCGACCGCCGCGCAGATGGCCTGGCCCATCCGCCCGTACGCACCGACGACGGCGACCCGCACGGCGCTCATCGCACCGCGCCGACGAGTTCGGCGAGCACCCGGCGGGCGGTGTCCATGGCGGCCCAGACCTCCACGTGGGACGTGGTGAGCGGGGACAGCCCGACCCGCCAGAGGTCAGGGTGCCGGAAGTCGCCGACGACCCCGTCGGCGCTCAGCTGGTCGCTCCAGCGCCGCGCCTCCGGGTGCCGCAGCACCAGGTGCGCCCCGCGCAGGGCCGGGTCGCGCGGCGACGCGAGGGTGGCACCCAGTGGCTCGAGCCAGGCGTCGGCCAGCGCGACGGCGAGCTCGGTCAGCCCGGCCCCCTTGGCCGAGATGGCCCCCATGCCGGCTTCGGCGACCAGCCGCACGCCCTCCTCGACCGCGACCACGCCGAGCACCGCGGGCGTCCCGGACAGTAGCCGCTCGATCCCCGTGGCCGGAGTGAACGCCGGCGCCATCGCGAAGACGTCGGCGGCGCCGAACCAGCCGGGCACGGGTTGGACGAGGTCGGCGTGGTGGCGGGCCGCGGCATAGATGTAGGCGGGGGCGCCGGGGCCGCCGTTGAGGTACTTGTAGGTGCAGCCGACCGCCAGGTCGACTCCCGCGTCGTCGAGACCGACCGGCACCGAGCCCGCCGAGTGCGACAGGTCCCACATCGCCACCGCGCCGGCGTCGTGCACCCGGGCGGTGATCGCGGCCAGGTCGGCCAGGTACGCACTGCGGTAGTCGACGTGGCTCAGCGCCACCACCGCGACGTCCGGGCCCAGCGCGGGCCCGAGCAGGTCGACGTCGACCCCGCCGTCGACCGGCGGCGACAGCCACCGCACCTGCATGCCCAGCTGGTCGGCGACCGCCTCCACCACGTACCGGTCGGTGGGGAAGTCGGTGTCGGCGGCGACCAACACCTTCCTCCCGGACCGCAGACCGGCCGCGGCGTGCAGCGCCTTGAACAGGCACACCGACGTCGAGTCGGCAACCACGACCTGCCCCGGTGCCGCACCGAGCGCGGCCGCGCCGATCAGGTCGCCGACCTGGCGCGGCAGCCGCATCCAGGTCTCGTCCCAGCTGCGGATCAGCCGGCCGCCCCACTCGTGCTCGACGACGTGCTGCAGCCGCTGCACGGTCGCCCGCGGCAGCCGGCCCAGCGAGTTGCCGTCGAGATAGGCGAGCGGGCCACCGGCCGACGTCTCGTGGACGAACCGGTCCCGGTAGGTCGCGAGCTGGTCGCGTGCGTCCAGCGCCTCGGCGTCGGCCCGGGTGGGCGCCGCCAGGTAGGTCGTCGTCATGTGCCGATCTCCGTCCGTACGGCCAGCAGCTCGGGGAAGAACGTGAGGTCGAGCGCGCGTGCCAGGAAGCCCACCCCCGACGAGCCGCCGGTGCCGGGCTTGCGGCCGATGACGCGCTCGACGGTCTTGAGGTGCCGGAAGCGCCACAGCTGGAAGGACTCCTCGACGTCGACCAGCTCCTCGGCGGTCTCGTAGACGTCCCACCAGCGGCCGGTGTCGGCATAGACCTGTCGCAGCGCCTCCACGACACCATCATGGGCCACGTACGGCTCGGACCAGTCGCGCTGGACCCGCTCTGCCGGCACCGGCAGCCCGCGGCGGGCCAGCAGCCGCAGGAACTCGTCGTAGAGGCTCGGCGCCTGCAGGTCGGCGCGCAGCCGGTCCTGCGTCGACGGGTCGTGCGCGAAGACGGCGACCATGGCGGGCGTCTTGTTTCCCAGCAGGAACTCGACGGTGCGGTACCCGGCGGACTGGAACCCGGACGCGTCACCGAGCACGTCGCGGAACTGGGCGTACTCCACTGGGGTCAGCGTCTCGAGCACGCCCCACTGCTCGAACAGCTGGCGCTGGATGTGCTTGACTCGGGCCAGCCGCTTGAGCGCCGGCTGGAGGTCGTCGGCGGCCAGCAGGGTGAGCGCCGACCGCAGCTCGTGCGCCAGCAGCTTCAGCCACAGCTCGGTGACCTGATGGGCGACGATGAACAGCAGCTCGTCGTGGTGGTCGCTGAGCGGCTGCTGGGCCGACAGCAGGCCCTCCAGCTGCAGGTAGCCCGCGTAGGTCTGCCGCCCCGCAAGATCGGTCGTGACCCCCGCCTCGAGCGGCCGGTAGCCGCACTGCACCGAGTCGTCCACGTCCACGACCCTACTGATGGGGCGCGTCCTCAGGCGACGGCGGCGGCGAACCGGTCGGCATCGTCGAACGGGCCGACCACCGCGAGCGAGGGCGCCGCGACGAGCAGCTCGGCGGCCAGCGTGCGCACCTGCGCCGGCGTGACGGCGGCGACCCGGGCGAGCACCTCGTCGATGCTGAGCAGCTCTCCATGCACCAGGTCTGCCTTCGCGATCCGGCTCATCCGCGAGCCGGACTCCTCCAGGCCGAGCACGATGCTTCCGCGCAGCTGCCCACGACCGCGGGCCACCTCGTCATCACTCAGGCCACGGGCGGCGACCTCGACCAGCTGCTCGCGGCACAGCCCCAGCACCTCGTCGACCCGACCCGGTGCACACCCCGCGTAGATGCCCAGCATCCCGCTGTCGGCGTAGTGCGTGGCGAAGGAGTAGACGGCGTAGGCCAGCCCACGCTTCTCGCGGACCTCCTGGAACAGCCGCGAGCTCATGCCCCCGCCCAGCGCAGCGGTGAGCACGCTGGCGGTGAAGCGCCGGTCGTCGGAGCGCCGCAGGCCCGGCAGCCCGAGCACCAGGTTGGCCTGCTCGGTCGGTCGGGCTATCAGGTCGGCGCCCCGCCCGTACGTCACGGCCGCGCCGACGCCCTGGCGGGCCGGCCGCGGCCGCACCGAGTCGTCGTCGAGCCAGCCGCCTGCGCCGAAGGCCGACCGCACCCGGCGTACGACGTCGCGGTGGTCGACGTTGCCCGCGACCGCGACGACGACGGACTCGGGTCGGTAGCGCCGCCGGTAGTAGCCGGCGACCTGCTCCCGCGTGAGCGCGTTGATGGACGCCGCCGAGCCCGCGATCGGCCGGGCCAGCGGTGAAGCGGCCCACAACCGCTGGGCGATGAGGTTGTGCACGACGTCGTCGGGGTCGTCGTCGTTCATGGCGATCTCTTCGAGGATCACGGTGCGCTCGGCCTCGACGTCGGCGGCGGCGATCAGCGACGACGTCACCATGTCGGCCAGCGTGTCGAGTGCCAGCGGCAGGTCGTCGTCGAGCACCCGCGCGTGGTAGCAGGTGTATTCCTTGCTGGTGAAGGCGTTCAGCTCACCGCCGACCGCCTCCAGCCGGGCGGAGATGTCCAGCGCGGTCCGCGTACGGGTGCCCTTGAACAGCAGGTGCTCGAGGAAGTGCGAGGCGCCGACCAGCGAGTCGACCTCGTCTCGCGACCCGACGCCGACCCAGACCCCGATGCTGGCGGAGCGGACGCCGGGCATCTGCTCGGTGACGACCCGCAGACCGCCAGGCAGCACGGTCCGGCGCACCAGACCGCCCTGCTCGGGCGTCAGCAACGTACGGGTGGAGCCGGTGGGCTGCTCCGCCAGCGTCCGGCCGGTCACCCGACCGGGGCCTCGGCCTTCTCCGCGGCGTCCTCGTCGACGACCGGCCGCAGCGACAGCTTGCCGCGGTCGTCGATCTCGGCGATCTCGACCTGCAGCTTCTGACCGACCGAGACCACGTCGTCGACGGAGTCGACCCGCTGGCCACCGGCCAGCGCCCGCAGCTTGGAGATGTGCACCAGCCCGTCCTTGCCGGGCACCAGCGAGACGAACGCACCAAAGGTGGTGGTCTTGACGACCGTGCCGAGGTAGCGCTCACCGATCTCGGGCATCGTCGGGTTGGCGATCGCGTTGATCATCGCCCGGGCGGCCTCAGCGGCGTCGCCCTGCTCGGCGCCGACGTAGATGGTGCCGTCGTCCTCGATCGAGATCTTGGCGCCGGTGTCGTCCTGGATCTGGTTGATGATCTTGCCCTTGGGCCCGATCACCTCGCCGATCTTGTCGACCGGCACCCTCAAGGTGATGATGCGCGGGGCGAACGGGCTCATCTCGTCCGGCTCGTC
>JBBSNM010000076.1:0-13371 GCA_038232655.1 Propionibacteriales bacterium
CGGTGACGATGCCGGTGACGATGCCGGTGACGATGCCGGTGCCGACGCCGGCCGCGCCCGGTGAGGTTGGCTCACTCCAGGACGTCGGTTAGTCTGTCTGCTATACCCCCCTGGGTATACCGAAAGGATGCAGGACATGGACGTGGACATGACGCAGCTCGGCGACGTGGTCGGGCGGCTGAAGCGCGCGCAGGGCCAGATCGGCGGGATCGTCCGCATGATCGAGGAGGGCCGCGACTGCTCGGAGGTGGTGGCCCAGCTGGCCGCAGCCTCCCGGGCGCTGGACCGTGCCGGCTTCAAGATCATCGCCACCGGCATGCGTCAGTGCATGGTCGAGGACGACGACGGCAATCGCCGCCTCGACCAGGCCGAGCTGGAGCGCATGTTCTTGTCTCTCGCGTGACCCACCAAGTGAGGAGCACCAACACCACATGAAGGAGCAATCCACCATGGACTGCCAGCGCATGATCGCCCTCGACCTGCCCTACGACGAGGCCGTCAGCAGCACACGAGACGCCCTGGCCGAGCAGGGTTTCGGGATCCTCACCGAGATCGACGTCCAGGCGACGCTGAAGGAAAAGCGTGGCCTCGACATGGAGCCGTACGTCATCCTCGGCGCCTGCAACCCCGACCTGGCGCACCAGGCCCTGGAGATCGACCGCAGCATCGGAGTGTTGCTGCCGTGCAACGTGGTGGTCGGCAGCAGCGACGGCGGGTCGAGAGTGCAGATCCTCGACCCGCAGCTGATGGCCTCGGTCACCGAGCTGTCGGAGCTTCAGCCCATCGCCGACGAGGCGGCATCTCGGCTGCAGGCAGTTCTCGACAGTTTGCAGAGCGGCAGCGACGAGCCGGGCGGCGTCGCCTGAACGACCTACATCGGCCGCATCGCAAGCAAATACCCCTACCGGGTACGGAAGGAATCATGATCCACATCGAGACGATCGAGACCAGCAGCCTCGGCGACCGCAGCTATCTGGCCACCGATGGCCACGTCGCCGTGGTCGTCGACCCGCAGCGAGACATCGACCGCGTCCTGGACCTGCTGAGCGCCCGGGGGCTGCGGCTGACCCATGTCGTGGAGACCCACGTCCACAACGACTACGTCACCGGTGGGCTCGACCTCGCCCGGCGCACCGGCGCGGACTACGTGCTCCCCGCCGACAGCGGGGTCGCCTTCGAGCACGTCGCGATGGCAGATGGTGACGTGATCGAGACGGGCGAGCTCCGACTGCGGACGCTGCACACCCCCGGCCACACCCACCACCACGCCAGCTACGTCCTGGAGAGCGCGGACGGCGACGTCCGCGGCGTCTTCACCGGCGGGTCGATGCTGTACGGCACGACCGGACGCACTGACCTGGTCGGCCCCGACCACACGACCGAGCTCACCCACGCCCAGTTCCACTCGGTGCAGCGACTGGCTCGCGAGCTGCCGGGCGAGACCGAGGTGCTCCCTACCCACGGGTTCGGGAGTTTCTGCTCCGCGACGCCCAGTGACACCGATGCCTCCACCGTGGGCATGCAGGCCAAGGTGAACCCGGCGCTCACGCTGGCCGAGCAGGACTACGTCGACAGCCTGATCGCCGGGCTGGACGCGTACCCTTCCTACTACGCCCGCATGGGGCCGGCCAACCGCCGCGGCCCGGCGCCGGTGGACCTGTCCCTGCCCCAGCCCGTCGACGCCGGCGAACTCAGGCGGCGGATCGAGGCCGGCGAGTGGGTCGTCGACCTGCGTGAGCGCACCGCCTTCGCCGCGGGGCACCTCGCCGGCTCGCTCGCGTTCGAGCTGTCCGACCCGTTCGTCACCTACGTGGGCTGGCTGTTCAGCTACGGCTCCCCGCTCACGCTGATCGGGGAGAGCGAGCAGCAGGTCGCCGAGGCCCGCCGCGAGCTGGTGCGCATCGGCATCGACGACCTCGCCGGCGCCGCCATCGGGGACATCGCCGACCTGGCAGACGGCCAGCCACTGCACTCCTACCCGGTCACCGACTTCGCCGGGCTCGCCGAGGCGATGCAAGCGGGCGACGTGCAGGTCCTCGACGCCCGGCTCGACGGCGAACGCGAGGCGGGGTGCGTCCGCGGCTCCCAGCACATCCCGCTGCATGCGCTCGCCGACCGGATCGACGAGGTCCCGACCGGCGAGGTGTGGGTCTACTGCGGATCGGGATACCGCGCGGCCATCGCCGCGTCGGTGCTGGAGGGGCCCGAACGCCAGTTGGTGCTGGTCAACGACGCCTACGACAACGCCTCGGCGGCCGGCCTGGAGGACAGCGAATGAGCACGACAACGACGCCCGACCGCGTCGACCCAGGGACGGCGGTGGGCTGGGCACGCGATCCAGACGCGCTGACGGTCATCGACGTCCGCAGCCCGGCGGAGTTCGAGACCAGGCACATCGCCGGCTCGTACAACGTGCCGCTGGACCTGCTCGGCGAGCACGCCGAGCAGCTTGCTGCCCGGCTGGACCGCCGGGTGCTGCTGGTCTGCCAGTCCGGTGTCCGCTCCGCGCAGGCGCAGCAGCGGCTGGCGGGCGTCGGGATGACCAACTTGCACGTCCTCGAAGGCGGGGTACCGGCCTACGAGGCGGCCGGCGGCGTGGTGATGCATGGTCGCTACCGCTGGTCACTGGAGCGCCAGGTTCGTCTGGTTGCCGGGTCGCTGGTGGTGGCCGGCGTCGCGGCGGCACTCTGGACACCCAAGGCGAGCCTGCTCGCCGGCGCCGTCGGTGGCGGACTGGTCGTCTCCGCACTGACCGACACGTGCACGATGGGCAGGGTCCTGGCCGCGCTGCCGTACAACCGTGGGCCGCGAGAGCGCACCGCGACCCAGGTGATCGAGCAGCTGCCGGCCCAGCACCCGGCAGCGTGAGCGACGAGCACCCGGCACGCTCGCGCCCGATCAGGCCAGGTCGCCGGTGACGGCGGCGGTCGCTCTCGGCCTCGTCATCGGCGTCCTGGTCGGGCTGCTGGGCGGCGGCGGGTCGATCCTCGCGGTTCCCGCCCTGGTGTACGGGGTGGGCGTCCCGCTGGCGGCAGCGATCCCGACGTCACTGCTGGTCGTCGCGATCTCCTCGGCCACCGCACTGCTCCCCCGGCTGCGACACGGGCAGGTGCAGTGGCGCATCGCGGGTGTCTTCGGTGCGGCCGGCGCGGCCGCCGCCTTCGGGGGAGCCGCGGTCAACCGGCTGCTGGACCCCAGGGTCGTGCTCGTCGGCTTCGCGGTGCTGATGGCTGCCGCCGGTGTGCAGATGCTTCGGGAGCGGCCGGAAGCCGGCGGGGACTGCGCCCTCCCCGATGGCGGGGTGCACTGGCGCGGCTGCCTGCCCCAGGCCATCGGGTCGGGTCTGGTGGTCGGCTTCCTCACGGGCCTGTTCGGGGTCGGCGGCGGGTTCCTCATCATCCCGGCCCTGCTGCTGTTCCTGGGGCTGCCCATGACCGTGGCCGTGGGCACGTCGCTGGTCATCATCGTCATCAACTCGGTGGCGGGCTTTGCGGCGCACCTGGGCTCGGCCGACCTCGACTACCGGGTCGCGGCCGCCTTCGCCCTGGCCGCGGTCGCCGGCTCACTCCCGGCGGCCAAGATGGCGACCCGGCTGCACGCGGACCTGCTACGCCGCTGGTTCGCCTACCTCGTGTTCGTGGTGGCTGCGTTCGTGGTGGTCCAGGCCGTGGTCAACCCGGCCGCCGCCGGCTGACGATCATCCCCGGACGGTGTGGACTTCACTCTCACTGTCGCCGTTGTCCGGCAGGGACACTCGTCCTGCCGTCACGGCCCATTCGTCACTGTCGCTCCTCCGGTTGACATGCCAGCCTCACAACCGGGTCGAGCACCGATGGCGGCACCTCGGTGCCGACAGCAACAGGCTGGACGCAGCAACCACGCACACCGGAGGTCAGGATGTCGGTGGACTCAGCACCGGCGGCGGCCTACCCGGCCCAACCCCTCGACCCCGCCGAGCTTGAGCTCATCGACACGTACTGGCGGGCGGCGAACTACCTGTCCGTCGGCCGGATCTACCTGCTCGACAACCGCTGCTGCGCGAGCCGCTGCTCGCCGAGCACGTCAAGCCGCGCCTGCTCGGGCACTGGGGTACGACGCCGGGGTTGAACCTGCTGTACGCCCACATGAACCGGGTCATCAAGCAGCGCGACCTCCAGGCGTTGTACGTGACCGGACCCGGTCACGGTGGCCCCGGGCTGGTGGCCAACGCCTACCTGGAGGGCATCTACGGGGAGGTCTACTCGTCGATCGGCGAGAACCTGGACGGCATGCGGCCACTGTTTCGCCAGTTCTCCTTCCCCGGCGGGGTGCCCAGCCACGTCGCCGCGGAGACCCCCGGCTCCATCCACGAGGGCGGCGAGCTCGGCTACGCCCCGGTGCACGCATTCGGTGCGGCGTTCGACAACCCGCACCTGCTGGTGGTGTGCGTCGTCGGCGACGGCGAGGCGGAGACCGGCCCGCTGGCGGCCAGCTGGCACCTGCCCGAGCTGCGGGTCCGGGTCATCAACGTGGTCGACCTGATGCGACTGCAACCGAGAGCGCACACCCGCACGGCATGTCCGACCGCCACTTCGACGCGCTGTTCACCGCGGACAAGCCGGTGGTCTTCGCCTACCACGGCTACCCTTCGCTCATCCACCGGCTCACCTACCGCCGCAACAACCACCACAACATTCACGTACGCGGCTTCAAGGAGGAGGGGACGACCACGACCCCGTTCGACATGGTGATGCTCAACGACCTGGACAGGTTCCACCTGGTCATCGACGTCATCGACCGGGCCGAGTCGCTCGGGAGCCGGCAGGCGACCCTGCGTCAGCAGATGGTGGACGCCCGCCTCGCCGCCCGCGCGTACACCCGCGCCCACGGGGAGAACGACCCGGCCATCGCCGGCTGGACCTGGCCGGCGCCGGACTGACCCGGTGCGCGTACTGGTTGTCAACGCCGGGTCGTCCAGCCTCAAGCTGCGCCTGCTCGACGGTGAGAACGCGACCGTCGGCAGCGCGGAGCTGCCGGCGAACACCGACGGCTTCGACACCGGCCAGTTGGCCGACGTCCTGCACGGCTGGGGCGAGCCGGACGTGGTGGGCCACCGCTTCGTTCACGGCGGCACCTCGTTCACCGGCCCCGTGCTGGTCGACGGCCCGGTCCGCGACGAGCTCGAACGGCTCACCGACCTGGCCCCGCTGCACCAGCCGAAGTCCCTGGCCGGGCTGGACGCCGTGGGTGCGCAGCTGTCCGACATCCCAGCGGTGGCGTGCTTCGACACCGCCTTCCACACCACGATCCCGGCGGCCGCCGCAACGTACGCCGTGCCGCCGGAGTGGCGCGAGCGCTACGGGATCCGCCGGTACGGCTTCCACGGGCTGTCCCACGCCTACTGCTCCCGTCGCGCCGCGACGCTGCTCGACCGGTCGCCGCAGGGGCTGCGGGTCGTGAGCTGCCATCTCGGTGCGGGCGCCTCGCTGACGGCGGTCGTCGACGGCCGCAGCGTCGACACCACGATGGGCTTCACCCCGCTCGAGGGGCTGGTCATGGCCACCCGGTCGGGCACCGTCGACCCCGGGATGGTGCTGTGGTTGCAGGAGCACGCGCAGCTGTCCGCGGCCGACGTGTCTGCTGCGCTCGTGCAGCGCTCGGGTCTGGCCGCCTTGGCGGGCACGCCGGACATGCGTGCGGTGGTCGAAGCCGCCGGTCGCGGTGATGTCGACGCGACGCTCGCCCTCGACGTCTACGTCCACCGGCTGGTGGCAGCCGTCGCCGCCATGACCGCCACCGCGCAGGGCCTGGACGTCCTTGCCTTCACCGGCGGGGTCGGCGAGCACGCGCCCGAGGTGCGGCGGCGGGCCGCCCAGCGGCTGGGGTTCCTGGGCGTCGCGATCGACCCGCACCGGAACGAGAACGCGCTCGACGACGCTGAGATCTCCGCGGCCGACGCCACCGTACGGACGCTGGTCATCACCGCCCGGGAGGACCTGCAGATCGCGGCCGAGGCGCGCCGGCTGACCGGCTGACCGGCTGAGTCGCCAAGCGACGCGGCGGCTGCCGGCAGCGCCACCGGGCTGGACCGCCCCACCGGGGCTTCCTGCCCGCTCGACGGGACCTAAGCCCCTACCTGCCGCCCGCCTGCCCTGCCAGGCTCCGTGCGTTCCGACAACATGCCTGCCGCTGGTCGCCCGTCTGCGTCACCCCCCCGCCGGCTTCCCCGCGCACCTCCAGCTCGAGTCCACCGAGCCGGTCCAGCACACCGACCCCGCCGGCGCCGCCCGCAGCGATCGTTTCGCCACCCGGTGGAACGACTTCGACCCCACGTACAGGAGGTCACCATGATCTGGGTTGTCGTCGGCGTCGTCGTCGCCATGGCCGCCGCCTTGTGGGGCACGCTGTCGCTGCGAGTGCTCCGCGAGTACGAGCGGGGCGTGGTCACCTCACAGATCGCCCAGACGACGCTGCGCTCGGTGCTCGGCCGTGCCGACCTGGACACCCTGCTCGCCCACCGCGGGGACCTCAACGAGGACCTCCGCAAGATCATCGACGACCGGACCGGACCCTGGGGGGTCCAGGTCAACGCCGGTCCACTTGTGCGGCACCACGACCACCGGGCAGTCGGCACGAGCAGCCACGCCCACGCTGGTGGAACCGCCGAAGACGCGCTCGAACCCGCTCATGTCGCGGCGGCCGAGTACGACTAGGCGAGCGTCCCGGGCGGCCTCCACCAGATCGGGGACCGCCTGCCCGTCAGCGACCCGCACGTCGATGTTGGCGGGCGCAACGCCCGCGGTCTCCGCTCGATCTCGCGCGGCCAGGACGGCTCGCTCGCCGGCTTCGCGCAACATCGCCGCGGTGCTCGCCGGTGCATAGACGCCGCTCGGTAACGCCACCACGTGCAGCAGGTGCAACGGCGCCGCAGTTCGACGCGACTCTGCGGCCGCGTAGTCGACCGCGTGCAGGCCGTCCTCGGTGCCGTCGATGCCCACGACGATCGGTTGCTGCGTGTCCGCACCGGCCATGTCGTCCTCCTTGGGTCCAGCCCTAGCCTGCGTCGTACGTGGCAGCCGGTGAAGGGGCCGAGGACTCCCCGCTCGGAACGAAGGACCCACGGGTCCAGATGCCTCGCTGTGCGCTCGCTCACCTACGATCGGCGCTACCTGGCCGTGCCCACCCGAGGGGGAAGCGAGCGATGTCCGAAGTGAACGAGACACATCTGCCGGGGGTGGGGGTACGGTACGACTTCAGCACCAGCGGCGGCGACCATATCGGCGTGCTGGCCCACCACTTCGGGCATCGAGACCTCCTCACCTATGACCGGGACGACGTCGACGCCTCCCGCCGCGTCGCCCGGCTCGATCCCGACGACGCCAGGACGCTGGCGGACCTGCTCGGCGTCCCGCACATCAGCGACCGTCTGCAAAGCATCCAGCAGCGCATCGAAGGTCTGGCGATCGACTGGATGCCGATCGACAGCGCCTCGTCGCTCGCCGGCCACACGTTGCGAAAGTCCGCCGTCCACACCCGAACCGGGGTATCGATCGTGGCGGTGCTCCGTGGCGACGAGGCCTACGCCGCGCCCACTGCGGAGTTCTCCCTGCTGGCGGGAGACGTCGCCATCGCCGTCGGCACACCCGCGGGAGTGCAGCGGCTGCATGGGTTGAACCGCAGGTCGTGACCCTGGTCGTGGGCGGCCCGGATGCTGCGACGACGAGTGCGCTGCTCATCGAGCTCGGCCTGCTCGTCCTGTCGCTAGCGGTCCTGGCCCGGATGGCGCACCGGATCGGGCTCAGCCCCATCCCGCTGTACCTGGTCGCCGGGCTCGTCGCCAGCGACGGGGGTCCGCTGCGGCTGCGCCTCAGCCGCGAGTTCGTCGAGCTCGGCGCCGAGGTGGGGCTGGTGCTGCTCCTGCTGGCGCTCGGACTGCAGTACAGCGCATCCGAGCTGCGGGCCGGCCTTCGCACCGGCCGGGGGGCTGCCGGCGTCGACCTGGCGGCCAACTTCACTCCAGGGCTGGCGATGGGGCTGCTCCTCGGCTGGCAACCCACGGCTGCCCTGCTGCTCGGAGGGGTCACCTACATCTCGTCGTCCGGTGTGGTCGCGAAGGTGCTCTCCGATCTCGGTCGGGTGGGAAACCGGGAGACCCCGACGGTGCTGACGATCCTCGTCATCGAGGACCTGGTGATGGCTGCGTACCTGCCGCTGATGGCGGTGCTGGTCGCGCGGCCGGGACTGACGGCCGCGGCGGTCGGGCTGACGGTGGCACTCACCATGGTCTCGTTGGCCATGGTCGTCGCCCTGCGGCACGGTGGGACCATCAGCCGGTGGATTCGCAGCCCGTCTGACGAGGTCCTGCTGCTCAGCGTCCTCGGGATCACGCTCGCGGTGGCTGGCCTTGCCCAGCAGTTGCAGGTATCGGCAGCAGTCGGCGCATTCCTGGTCGGCGTCGCGATCTCCGGCCCGGTGTCCAGCCGCGCCGCCCAGCTGATCGGCCCGTTGCGTGACCTGTTCGCCGCCACCTTCTTCTTCTTCTTCGGCGTGGTGGTGGACCTGGCCGCGCTGCCAGCAGTCCTCTGGGTGGCGGTCGTGCTCGCCGTCGTCACCGGCGCGACCAAGGTGGCAAGCGGCTGGTGGAGCGCTACCCGGGCCGGTGTCGGCCGCCGCGGAGCCCTGCGGGCGGGTACGGTACTTATCGCCCGAGGAGAATTCTCGGTGGTGATCGCTGAGATCGGCGTCGTCGCCGGGGTCAACCCCGCTCTCGGCCCCATCGCCGTCGCCTACGTCTTGCTGCTCGCGTTCGCCGGTCCGATCATCACCCGGGTTGTGGACCGCTCAGAGCGGCAGCCCGCCAGCTGGCAGGACGATCTCTGACAACCGAACGCGGGGCAGCGCGGCCCGGATCCCGGCTGAGGTGGGCGGGGTGACCTGTGTGGCAGCGGGCCGGCGGGCGAAGTCACGCACCGGGCCGAAGGTCCCCCTCGGTGGCGTCTTCCGTCCCTGGACGGGCCGTCGATTTGCGCACCAGCATGGGTAACCAACGGCCCGCCGGGCTGGTCACCTGAGGAGGTTGGCGTCGTGCGCACGACGGCATTCCGACGGTCCCGGCTCAGTGACATCAACCAGGCGCCCCCTGCGGGCTGTCAGAAGGAGAGAAGCACCCGACCGCCGGCCGGGATGGTGCCGGCGGAACCGAATGCTGCATCCCCACCCGGGGCCGCCCAGGCCGCCGGCGCCGCCCGGGCCGCCCGTCCCGGTGGGCCACCCGGGGCTGCCTGGGCCACCCGGGGGTCGGCCGTCCTCGCGGGGGCGCCCACTCGGTGCCGTACGCACCCGACCGCCGGCTGGCATGGTGCCGGCGGAACCAAGTGCTGCGCCCGCTCGGGCCCGCCGCAACTCCCTGCCGACCACGACCCGCCGCTGGTAGGTTCGCAGACGTGAGGGAAGGGGCCCCCGATGCCCGTGTTCATGATCGAGCGGCGGTATGCCGACGAGCTCGAGGTGACCGCAGAAGTCGCCGACGGCATCAACCGGATCAACGACGAGGAGGGGGTGCACTGGCTGTACTCGTTCCTGTCCGCCGACAAGCGCAAGACCTACTGCCTGTACGAGGCGCCCTCCGCGCAGGCGATCGGAGCGGCCGCGCAGCGGGCCGGACTGCCCGCCGACGTGATCGTCGAGGTGAGCCACAAGGTGCTGGCGTCCGGGTCGCTGATCCCCACCTGACCCTCCGGGTGCCCCCCCGCGTGGTGCTAGTCGAGCAGCCCGTTGGTGACCGCGTACATCGCCGCCTGCGTGCGGTTCGCGCAGCCGGTCTTGGTCAGGATGCTGCGCACGTGATTGGCTGCGGTGTTCTCGCTGATGACCAGCCGTTCGGCGATCTCGCGGTTAATCAGCCCGTCACCGAGCAGGCGTAGCACGT
This sequence comes from Propionibacteriales bacterium, assembly GCA_038232655.1. Classification (GTDB taxonomy): domain Bacteria; phylum Actinomycetota; class Actinomycetes; order Propionibacteriales; family Nocardioidaceae; genus JACCVL01. Next base: position 9,908 of record JBBSNM010000076.1, read on the forward strand.
CGACCTCGCGTGCGGTCAGGTCGCTCGACCGCACCGCGGTGGCCGGCGGACGCCCCGGGCCGGGAAGCTGCCGCATCACCCGGACCAGTCCCAGCGGCTCACCGATCGAGCGAACGCGCCGCGCCAGCTCCTCGACATCGCCGTTGGCATCCCCCCGGCGAGACCGGTGGACGGCCTGCGCGGCGAGGGTCTGGGCGCGGTGTACGGGCGCACCCATCCGGGTGTCCATCTCCAGCGCAGCCGCGAAGGACTCCTCGGGCTCGCCGAACCCCAGCAGCGAGTCGGCGGCACCCAGATAGCGGTCGGCGCTCCCGAACAGGGCGACAAACTGGCCCGCGACCAGGTTCAGCCCGGCGTACTCCGCGAGCAGCGGTCGCAGTCGACGCGCCGCCGCCTGGTCGTCAAGGTGCAACGACGCCTCCACCAGGAAGGCCAGCACCGCCGGCCACTGCGCGGAGTTCTGGAACCGGGGCAGGCTCTCGTCCAGCAGCCACCACATCAGCCGCGCGGCGGGCTCGTCGAGCGCCAGCTCGGTGTACAGGGCGAGCAGGCCGGGCGCCCAGTGCTCGGTCGGCCGCTCCTGGCCGGTGACAAGCCCACGCACCTGCTCCAGCGCACCGGTCTCTCGCCGGATCATGTAGGTCTGCACCCCGTACGGGCCTTCGGTGTCGTCGGTGCCGAACGACTCACCCAGCTGGAGCAGCTCCCGACAGGTCCGGTCTGCGGCGGCGAAGTCACCCCCCATGAACTGCCGCCCGTACCGCACGCAGCCGGCCATGTAGTCGTAGAACCCCTGGCCGGTCGCGCGTGCGCTGCGGGTCAAGTCGTCGCCCGCGGCGTCCAGACCGGCCGGCTCGCCCTGCAGGTAGGAGATGATCGCGCGGTAGTAGGCGGCCGGCCCGAGCTGACCCATGTCTCCGGTGTGCTCGACCAGCTGGGAAAGCTCGGTTGCGCGGGCCAGCTTCGCCGGGGCGTCTTGCGGTCTCAACCCGTGCCACAGGCTGGCCTGCAGCGCATGCGCCAGCAGGTCGTCATCGTCCAGGGCCCGGGCGAGTTCGATGGCCTGCGCACCCAGGCGGCCAGCCTCGTGAGTGGCTCCGGTGAAGGCGAGCGCCCGCCCCAAGCTGGCCAGCGCACGGACGTAGTCGAGGTCTGTCGGTTTGTGCTGCACGCCGGCCAACGCATCGCGCAGCAGCTCGACGGCGCGGTGCCCGGGCAGGCCCGGTCGCCACGAGGCGGCCTCGTACCCGATCGCCGCCTGCAGCCGGTGGGGCGAGCCGACCGACGTGGCCACCTGCTCGTCCAGCAGGCGAGCCCGGGCGAAGTTGCCGCCGAGCAGGTGGCTACGCGCCGCCGCGTGCTGCAGCTCGTCCCTGCGGTCCGGCGCCTCGCTGAGCGAAGCCGCCAGCTCGTACCAGGCTCCCGCGTCCTCGTGGGCGAGGCTGCGGTCGGCCCAGCGCGCCGCCTCGGTCAGGTAGCGGACCGCCTTGTCCTGGAAGCCGAGCCCGATCGCGTTCGCGTAGTGGTGGGCGACCCGCTGCACCTGGCGGCCACCGCCATGCAGCCGTTGCTCCAGGACCTGGGCCAGTCGGGCGTGCTCCTGCGCGCGCCTGGACGGTGGCAGCAGGTCGAGGACGGCCTGCCGGGCGAGCGCGTGCGGGAAGCGCGCGGTGCTCTCCGAGCCGGACGGCCACTCCAACAGTCCGCAGGCAACCGCCTCGTCCAGCGCGGTGAGGGTGGTGTCGGATGACCAGGCCGCGGCGTCCACGAGCGTCGCGATGTCGACGTCCTCCCCCATGACCGCGGCGAGCTCGAGGGTCTGCCGGTGCGGCGCGGCCAGTCGGTTCAGGCGGCCCTCGATCGTGTCACGAACCGAGGCCGGCACTTGCAGGTTCGTCTGCCGCAGCGCTGCCAGGCCGCCCCGGCCGGCCAGGTCCCGCCACAGCTCGCGCAGGAAGAACGGGTTGCCGGCGGTCTGGTCGTGGAGCCGCCGGGCGTACCGGGGTGCACGGTGCACCGGGAGACCGGCCTCCTTGACCAGGTAGTCGGCGATGTCGTCGACGTCCAGGCCCGCGAGGTCGAGACGTTGCACGCCGTCGAGCCGGTACAGCTCGGCGATGTCGTGCACCAGCGCCGGTGAGTGCTCAGGCGCGGTGGTGCGGTGGGTGGCGACCACGAGCAGGCGGGTATGCGCCGTCCGCTGGACGATGTGGCGCAGCAGCTGCAGCGCCGCCGTGCTGGCCCAGTGCACGTCCTCGAGCGCGAGGAGCACCGGACGCTGCTCGGCGGCAGCCTGCAACGCTTCACACGCCGCGTCGTAGAGTTCGCGGCGGTGCTCGCGCTCGGAGTCGGCGCTCACTCCGAGCCCGTGCCGGTCGGCAAGGATCGTCAGCCGCTCGGCCCAGCGGCTGCGGTCGGCGCCGGCGCTCTCCGGGGCGACGGGGTCGGCACTGGCACTGGTGAGCTGGCCGTTCGCGACCCCGGGCAGCAGGGCGTCGACGGGCTCCAGGAACGGCTGGTACGGCGCGCCGAAGTCCGCGACGCAGGTGCCCACCAGCACGGCGGCACCCTGCTGCTGGGCCGCTGCCGCCACCTCGGCAAGCAGCCGTGACTTGCCGGCCCCGGCCTCCCCGCCGACGAACACCAGCTGGCGGGCGCAGCGGGTGGCCGCCGACCACGCGTCCGCCAGCTTCGTCAACTCTGCTCGCCGGCCCACGAACTCCGGCCGGCCTGGGCTCGACCAGTGTGGGGGCAGCGGCGGAGGTGCCCAGCCGGCCACGTGGTCATGGTATCGGCAGCCCTGCCGGACGTACATGGTCAGATCTCGCTACCCGTCCCGGTGGTCGAAGTCGCTCAGTTCTGGTCATGCGCGGGCATGCGGCCAACACCTAGCGTCGGTCCTGACCGTCGGCAGCAGGCTGGACGGTCGGCACCGAACCGAGGAGAGATCGTGACCACGACGCAGACAGTGCATGCCTTGAAAACCCGGCTGAGCGGGCCGGTCATCACCCGGGACGACGGCGACTACGAGCAGGCCCGCCGGGTCTACAACCACATGATCGACGCGCGGCCGGAAGCGATCGTGCGCTGCACCAGCGCGGAAGATGTGACGGCGGTGGTGGCCTGCGCCCGCGAGACGGGCGCCGAGCTGGCCGTACGCGGTGGGGCGCACAGCGTCCCCGGCTTCGGCACCGCCGACGGCGCCGTGGTGGCCGACCTGTCCGGCATGCGGTCGGTGTCGGTGGACCCCGAGGCGCGCACCGCCACGGCCGGCGGCGGCGCCACCTGGGGCGACTTCAACGAGGCGACCCAGCCGTATGGCCTGGCCACCACCGGCGGGATCATCTCGACGACCGGGGTGGGCGGCCTGACGCTGGGCGGCGGCATCGGCTACCTCGCAAGGGGGTACGGGCTGTCCTGCGACAACCTGCTCTCCGCGCAGGTCGTCACCACCGACGGGCGCC
>JBBSNM010000077.1:0-13244 GCA_038232655.1 Propionibacteriales bacterium
ACCGACCTCGACGGCAGCTGTACCGAGGCCGAGGCGCAGAACGGCGAGGACGAGGCGGCTCGCGAGGAGCGGCTGCGCCAGCTCGCCGAGGCCGGCCACGAGACCATCGTCGCGGTCGGCTTCATCTACGGTGCGTCGGTCTACACCGTGGCGCCGGACTACCCGGAGGTGAACTTCGGCATCATCGACGGCGCCCCGCCCGAGGGCGTCGACCTGCTGCCCAACGTGGCCAACATCGGCTTCGCCGCCAACCAGGGCTCGTTCCTGGTCGGCGCCGCCGCGGCGCTGACCACCGCGACCGACAACGTCGGCTTCGTCGGTGGCCTCGACATCCCGTTGATCCAGGACTTCGAGCTGGGCTACGAGGCCGGCGTCAAGGAGATCAACCCCGACATCGAGATCCAGAGCCAGTACCTCTCCCAGGACGACGCCGCCGCCGGCTTCGAGAACCCCTCCGGCGGCAAGACGGCCGCCACCGGCATGTACGACCAGGACGCCGACGTGGTGTTCCACGCCGCCGGCAAGTCCGGCCTCGGCGTCTTCGACGCCGCGGTGGCTGCCGGCGAGGACAACTGGGCGATCGGGGTCGACTCCGACCAGTACCTCACCGCCAGCCCCGAGCAGCAGCCGCACATCCTCACCTCGATGCTGAAGCGGGTGGACGTCGGCGTCGTCGAGTACGTCACCGGTGTCGCCGAGGCGGCAGACGGTGGTGAGGCGCCGAACGGCTTCGTGACCTACGACCTGGCCAGCGACGGCGTGGGGTATGCGACCTCCGGCGACTTCTTGTCCCAAGACGTCATCGACCAGCTCGAGGAGCTCAAGAAGCAGATCATCGACGGCGACATCAAGGTGCCGTCCGCGTTCAGCTGATCCGTTCAGCTGACCGTCAGCTGAGGGTTGGGGGCGGTTGTCGACGAGGCGCGGAGGTCCGATGAGCACGACCACGGCGACGGCGGCCGTGCGTCTGAGCGGAATCGCCAAGCGCTTCCCCGGGGTCATCGCCAACCACGACGTCGACGTCACGATCGCACCCGGCACCGTGCACGCCCTGGTGGGCGAGAACGGCGCCGGCAAGTCGACACTGATGAAGATCCTCTACGGCGTGCAGAAGCCCGACGACGGCACTGTCGAGGTCGGCGGTGAACGGGTGTCGTTCGCCTCACCGGCCGATGCGATCGCCCGCGGCATCGGCATGGTCTTCCAGCACTTCCAGCTGGCTGACAACCTCACCGTGCTCGAGAACGTCGTGCTCGGTGCCGAGAAGCGCCATGGCATCAAGCAGCAGGCGCGCGCGGAGATCGAGCGGCTGTCGTCGGCGTACGGCTTCGGCCTCGACCCCGACGAGCTGGTCGAGTCCCTCGGGGTCGGCCAGCGCCAGCGGGTCGAGATCCTCAAGGTGCTGTACCGGGGTGCGCGCGTCATCATCTTGGACGAGCCCACCGCGGTGCTGGTGCCGCAGGAGGTCGACGCGCTGTTCGCGAACCTGCGCGAGCTCAAACGCGAGGGGCACACCCTGGTCTTCATCTCGCACAAGCTCGACGAGGTGCTCGCGGTCGCTGACGAGATCACCGTGCTGCGTCAGGGAACCACGGTCGCCACGGTGGAGCCGTCTTCGGTCACCGCGCACGACCTGGCCGAGCTGATGGTCGGGGCCGAGCTGCCGAGCCCGAGCACGGCGGAGTCGACCGTCACCGACGAGGTGGTGCTGGACGTCGCCGGGCTGCGGGTGGACGACGCCGCCGGCCGCAGCCTGCTGCACGGGGTGTCCCTTCGCATTCACGCCGGTGAGGTGCTCGGCATCGCCGGTGTCGAGGGCAACGGACAGACCGAGCTGGTCGAGGCGGTGATCGGCATGCGGTCAGCCGCCGCGGGGTCGGTCTCCCTGGGTGGCGACGACGTCACCGGCTGGAACACCCGGCGCCGTCGGGCCGCGGGCATCGGCTACATTCCCGAGGACCGGCACCGGCACGGCCTGCTGCTGGGCGCCCCGCTGTGGGAGAACCGCGTCCTCGGCCACCAGACCCGGCCCCCGAGCGCCCGGGGGGTGTGGATCAACCGGGCGGGAGCCGTCGACGACGCGCAGCGCATCGTCGACACCTACGACGTGCGCACCCCTGGTGTCGACACCAACGCGGGGGCGCTGTCCGGTGGCAACCAGCAGAAGTTCATCGTCGGCCGTGAGATGAGCGGCGACCCGGTGCTGCTGGTTGCGGCGCACCCGACCCGAGGCGTCGACGTCGGCGCCCAGGCCGCCATCTGGGACCAGATCCGGGCGGCCCGCCGGCAGGGTCTCGCGGTGCTGCTGGTCTCAGCCGACCTCGACGAGCTGATCGGCCTGTCCGACACCATCCGGGTGGTGCTGCGCGGGCGGTTGACCGACGAGTTCGACCCGCAGACCGTCACGCCGCAAGAGCTCGGCTCGGCGATGACCGGCGCCGGCGCGCAGCAGCAGGCCCAGTCATGAGCCGTGCGCGCCGGCTGGGACTGACCCTGGTCGCCCCGCTGATCGCGGTCGTCGCGGCCGCCCTGGTGACGAGCCTCGTGCTACTGGGCGTGGGGGAGTCGGTGGGTGAGTTCTGGGCGGTGGTCCTCTCGGTGCCGAGCTCGCGGCTGATGGTGACGATCGTCAACAACGCGAGCGTGCTCTACCTGTCCGGACTGGCCGCGGCCATCGGCTTCCGGATGAACCTGTTCAACATCGGGGTGGAGGGGCAGTACCGCATCGCCACCTTCGCCGGGGCCTACTTCGCCGGGCTGGCGTTGCTGCCGGGCCCGCTCAACACCGTGGTCGCGATCGCGGTGGCGATGGTGGTGGGCGCCGGCTGGGCCGGCATCGCGGCCGTCCTGCGTGTCACCCGCGGCGTCAGCGAGGTCATCTCCACGATCATGCTGAACGCCATCGCCGGCGGGCTGGTGGCCTTCCTGCTGCGCGAGCTGGGTGAGCAGCAGGGTCAGATCCGGCGGACGACGACGATCCCCGAGAGCTCGTGGGTGCCGGGGATCCCGCTGATCCCCGGAGAGGGCAGCCTGGTCTACGGGCTGGTGCTGCTGGCGCTGCTCGCCGGGATCGGCTACGCCGTCGTGCTCAACCGCACCCGCTTCGGCTTCGACCTGCGCGCCACCGGCGAGTCCGAGACCGCCGCGGTGGCCAGCGGGGTGAACGTCAAGCGCATGACGCTGGCCGCCCTGCTGCTGTCGGGCGCGGTTGCCGGGCTGATCGGGATGCCGGACCTGTTCGGCGACTCCCACGCGTACGGCTCGACGATCCAGGTCGGCCTCGGCTTCACCGGCATCGCGGTCGCCCTGGTCGGGCGCAACCACCCAGCCGGCATCGCGCTGGGTGCGCTGATCTTCGCGTTCCTGTCCGTGCAGTCCAACGCCCTCGGGATCACCGCCGGCATCTCGCCGGAGATCGTGGCCGTGACCCAGGGTGTGGTGGTGCTGTCGGTGGTTATCGCCTACGAGGTGGTCCGCCGCTACCAGCTGCGCATCGAGCAGACCGAGGTCGCCCGGGCGCTGGCGCGGGCGCCGGCCGTGTCCGAGGTGCACCAATGAGCACCGTCGCGGGCGCCAGCGCACCCGGTGCCGCGGGGGCTCCGCAGCCGGCAGGCGACGCGGAGCACCGCTCGATACGTCGTTCGAAGCTGTCGGTGTGGCTGCTGCTCGGACTGCTGACGCTGGCCTCCGCGCGGGTGCTGTCCGGCGCCGACGACATCGCCTCGCCCGGCACCCTGCGCGCGGCGCTGACACTCGCGATCCCGATCGCGCTGGCCGGCCTCGGTGGGCTGTGGTCCGAGCGGGCCGGCGTGGTCAACATCGGGCTCGAGGGGATGATGATCCTCGGCACCCTCGGCGCCGGCTACTACACCTTTCACTTCGGGGTGTGGGCCGGGCTGCTCGGCGCGATGGCGTTCGGCGCGATCGGCGGCCTGCTGCACGCAACGGCCACCGTGGTGTTCGGCGTCGACCACATCGTGTCCGGCGTGGCCATCAACATCATCGCCGCCGGTGCGGCTGCGTTCCTCGCCGAGGTCTTCTTCTCCGGCCTGCCCGGCGGCGGGCCGACCCAGTCCCCGGCGCTGCCCAACGCACCGCGCTTCGACGTGCCCGGGCTGTCGACTGCGGCAGCCGACCTCGCGGCCCGGGACTGGTTTCTGCTGTCCGATGCCGCGTCGGCCGTGGCCGCGGTCACGACCGGCATGTCGGTATTCACCCTGCTCGCCCTCGCCGCGTTCGTCGGCACGTACTGGGTGCTGTGGCACACCCCGTTCGGGCTGCGGCTACGTTCCTGCGGGGAGTCGCCGACCTCGGCGGAGACGCTCGGCGTCAACGTCTACCGCTACAAGATGATCGCGGTGACAGCGTCCGGTGCGCTGGCCGGCTTCGCCGGCTGCTACCTGGCGGTGGTCGCGTCGTCGGGCTACGCCAACGGGCAGACCAACGGTCGCGGCTACATCGGGCTGGCCGCGATGATCTTCGGCAACTGGCGCCCGGGCGGGCTGCTGACCGGGTCGCTGCTGTTCGGCTACACCGACGCGGCCCGGTTGCGCAGCGGCGGCGAGTCGGTGCACGCGCTGCTGCTGGTGGTCGCCGCCGGGCTGCTCGTCTTCGCGCTGTGGCAGCTGCGCCGAGCCCGGGTCGCCCATGCGGTGGCGTTCGCCGTCGCCGGTGGCGTGGTGCTGTTCTGGTTCCTGTCCACCGAGACCATTCCCAGCGACTTCACCCAGATGACGCCGTTCGTGGCGACCTTGCTGGTGCTGGCGCTGTTCAGCCAGCGGCTGCGGATGCCCGCCGCCGACGGGCAGCGCTACCGCAGGGGTGAGGCCGGGTGAGCCGGCCAGACGTCGACTGGGTGGCACTTCGAGCGCGGGCCACCGAGGCGATGGGGCGGGCCTACGCGCCGTACTCCGACTTCCCGGTCGGCGCCGCGGGCCTCGTCGACGACGGCCGGGTCGTCGTCGGCTGCAACGTCGAGAACGCCTCGTACGGCCTCGGGCTGTGCGCCGAGTGCGGGCTGGTGTCGGCGCTGCATGCCGCCGGCGGCGGCCGGCTGGTGGCGGTCGCCTGCGTGGACCGGCAGGGTGCGCCGCTGATGCCGTGCGGCCGATGCCGGCAGCTGCTGTGGGAGAGCGGCGGCCCCCGGTGCCTGCTGGACACGGCGACCGGGGCCAGGGCGATGAGCGAGGTGCTGCCCGACGCGTTCGGCGCCGACGACCTCGAGAGCCGCTGACCGGTGCTGTTGTGAGCACCACCACCGTGCCGGGCACCGACCTCGACCTGACCGCCGCCGCCTTCACGGCCGACCCGTACCCTGAGCTGGCGAGCCTGCGGGCGCTCGGCCCGGTGGTGCGGCACGAGCGCACCGGGCTGCTGCTGGTGACCCGGCACGCTGCCGTCGCCCAAGCGCTGCGCCACCGAGGCCTGGGTCGGATCTGGCGCGACCTGCAGCCGGAGCAGACGTACGGGCCGTTCAACACCCTGCACCGCAACCAGATGATGGAGCACGAGCCGCCGGAGCACACCCGGCTGCGCCGGCTGGTCGCCAGCGCCTTCGCCCGCGGGCACGTCGAGCGGATGCGGCCGCGGATCGAGGCGATCGCCGACGGTCTCCTCGACGGGCTGGCCGATGCTGCCGCGAGCAGCCCCGGTTCGGTCGACGTGGTCGCGGGCTACGCCGAGCCGCTGCCGGTCGCGGTCATCGCCGACCTGCTCGGCGTCCCCGCCGCCGACCGGCCGCGGCTGCGCGACTGGTCACAGGCGATCGTGCGGATGTACGAGCTGGGGCGTACCGTGCGGGTCGAGGCGGCCGCGATCGCCGCCAGCACCGAGTTCGCCGCGTACGTGCGGGCGCTGGTCGCCGAGCGACGCCAGCGACCCGGCGACGACCTGCTCAGCGACCTGGTGCGCGCCAGCGCGGACGGCAGCCGGCTGTCGGACGACGAGCTGGTGGCCTCGGTGGTGCTGCTGCTGAACGCCGGGCACGAGGCGTCGGTCAACGCATTCGGCAACGGCCTGGTCGACCTGCTGTGGCACTCCGAGCAGCTGGCGCGGGTGACCTCCGGTGCGGTGCCCGTGGCCACCGCGGTCGAGGAGCTGCTGCGCCACGACGCGCCGCTGCAGCTGTTCGAGCGCACCGCCACCGACGACGTCGAGGTCGGCGGCGTGCCGGTGCGGTCCGGCGCGAAGGTCGCCGTGCTGCTCGGCTCCGCCAACCGGGACGCAGCGGTGTTCGCCGACGCCGACCGGCTGGACGTGGGGCGCGACCCCAACCCGCACCTGGGCTTCGGGATGGGGGTGCACTTCTGCCTCGGCGCCCCGCTCGCGCGGCTGGAGCTGGCGATCGCGCTGGCGCGGCTGCTGGCGCGGTGGCCGTCCCTGGTGCTGGCCGATGAGCCGGCGCGGCGGCCGACGTTCGTGCTGCGCGGCTACGCCCGTGTCGACGTCTCGCTGCAGGCGTCGCCATGAGTGAGCCGCACGATGCGGTGGACGTCATCCGCACCAAGCGCGACGGCGGGGCGCTGGCCGACGAACAGATCGACTGGGTGGTCGACGCCTACACCCGCGGCGTGGTCGCCGACGAGCAGATGGCGGCGCTGGCGATGGCGATCCTGCTGAACGGGATGCAGCCGGCCGAGCTGGCCCGCTGGACCGCGGCGATGATCGCGTCCGGTGAGCGGATGAGCTTCGCCCGGCTGTCGCGGCCGACGGCCGACAAGCACTCCACCGGCGGTGTCGGCGACAAGATCACGCTGCCGCTGGCGCCGCTCGTGGCCGCCTGCGGCGTCGCGGTGCCGCAGCTGTCGGGTCGCGGGCTCGGCCACACCGGCGGCACGCTGGACAAGCTCGAGTCGATCCCCGGCTGGCGGGCGTCGCTGAGCATGCCCGAGCTGATGGCCCAGCTTGAGGACGTCGGTGCCGTCATCTGCGCCGCCGGGGCCGGGTTGGCGCCGGCGGACAAGAAGCTCTACGCCCTGCGTGACGTCACCGGCACCGTCGAGTCGATCCCGCTGATCGCCAGCTCGATCATGAGCAAGAAGATCGCCGAGGGCACCGGTGCGCTCGTACTGGACGTCAAGGTCGGCTCGGGTGCATTCATGAAGGAGGCCGCCTCCGCACGCGAGCTCGCCCAGACGATGGTCGCGCTCGGCCACGACGCGGGCCTCCGCACCGTCGCGCTGCTCACCGACATGTCGACCCCGCTGGGGCGTACGGCCGGCAACGCGCTGGAGGTGCGTGAGTCGGTCGAGGTGCTGGCCGGTGGCGGCCCGCCCGACGTGGTCGAGCTGACCCTGGCGCTGGCCCGCGAGATGCTGGCCGCGGCGGGTGTCGACGGCGTCGACCCCGCGGACCGGTTGGACGACGGAAGGGCGATGGACGGGTGGCGGGCGATGATCGCCGCCCAAGGCGGTGACCCCGACGCCGCCCTGCCTGTCGCCCGCGAGACCCAGTCGGTGGTCGCCGACAGAGACGGGGTGCTGACCCACCTCGACGCGCTGGCGGTGGGAGTGGCCGCTTGGCGCCTCGGCGCCGGTCGTGCCCGCCAGGCCGACCCGGTGCAGGCCGGCGCGGGCGTCGAGCTGCACGCCAAGCCCGGCGACCCGGTGCGCGCCGGCCAGCCGCTGCTCACGATGCACACCGACGAGCCGGACCGCTTCGCGCGGGCCCTGGCCGCCCTCGACGGTGGTTGGTCGGTCGAGCCAACCGGGTCCGCCGCCGCGCGGCGGCCCGTGGTGATCGAGCGGCTCGCCTGAGCCGCCCGCCCCCAACCAGCTGACCGCCGCAGGGTGGACCGGTCGCAGCTGAGCGGGCCTACTTCGCGCGATGGCCTCCCCACCGATCGGGGCGCGCCGCACTCGGTGCGTGCCGCACTCGGTGCGTGCCGCACTCGGTGCGTGCCGCACTCGGTGCGTGCGGCACCATTTCTTGTGCCGCGGTGGTGCCGCAAGCACCGAGTGGTCGTTGCTACCGCCGCGTGTGCCGTCTTTTCGAGTGAACGTGGCCCAGGATCCACATGGTGTGTTCGGCCGGGTGGCGGTTCTCAGGCGAGGATCAGCGCGACGGTCTCGGCCACACATCCGGGCTTGTCGTACCCCTCGATCTCAAGGGTGTGCCGGAAGACCGCCTGGGTTCCGGCCGAAACCCGCGAAGCGTCCACGACCTCAACGTGCGTACGCACCCGCGACCCCACCGGCACGGGCTGGGGGAACCGCACCTTGTTGTTGCCGTAGTTGAGGGCGGCGCTGACGCCCGTGATGCCGAACACCTGCGAGCCCAGCCACGGCAGCAGCGCAAGCGTCAGGTAGCCGTGTGCAATGGTCCCGCCGAACGGGCCGGCCTTCGCCCGCTCGACGTCGACGTGGATCCACTGGTGGTCACCGGTCGCGGCCGCGAACGCATCGACCCGCTCCTGGGTGATCTCGACCCAGTCGCTGACGCCGAGGTCCTCACCCACGGCAGCGGCCACGTCGTCGGGGCTCTCGAAGGTTCGCACGCGCGCACGGTAACCGAACAGATCCGCGCGCCTGGATCGTGTCCCTGTCGGTGGGCCAAGCCCGCGAACCCAGCAGCAAGGTCAACTGTCGGTGCTCGGGTCTACTGTCGAACACATGATCGACGGTGCCGGTGATGACCAGGCGGCTGGCCTGACGGTCCACGACGTCGTCGGGTTTTCGGCGGCGCTTCGCGGTCTGGGCGCTCACCTCGGTGCGGCTGCCGTCCAAAGGTGGATCCCGGGGACAGCGGTGCAGACGGGTGCGCCGACCTGATCGACCAGATCCGGTGCCTGGAGGAGCTGAAGTCCGCGGCCTCCGCGGCGCAGGCGCGGGCGACGACGAGGTTCGCCGCCGCCCAGCGCGCGGCGCAACGGACCGCTGGAGTGCGGGCTCGAGACGCCGGTCAGGGGATCGCAACGCAGGTTGCCCTGGCTCGTCGCGACAGCCCGGTGAAGGGGTCCCGGCACCTGGGGCTGGCCGAGGCACTGTGCCGCGAGATGCCGCACACCCTGGCCGCACTCGAGGCGGGGGATCAGTGAGTGGCGTGCGACGCTGATCGTGCGCGAGACCGCTTGTCTGACCAGCGAGCACCGGGGCAGGGTCGATGCCGAGCTCGCGGCACTGCCTGGCTCGCTGGCGGGGCTGGGTGACCGGGCGACGGTGCGGGAGGCCCGCCGGATTGCTTATCGGCTCGACCCGCATGCGGTCACCAATCGTGCCGCGAAGGCCATAGGCGACCGGCGGGTCACGCTGCGGCCGGCGCCGGAAACGATGGGCTTGCTGACCGGTCTGTTGCCGGTGCAGCAGGCCGTGGCGGCGTACGCGTCGCTGACCAAGCACGCCGACGCGCAACGGGCCGCTGGTGACGAACGCGGCCGCGGTCAGATCATGTCCGACACCTACTTTGAGCGCCTCACCGGTCTGTCAGCGGCGGAGCCGGTGCCGATCACGCTCGGTCTGGTGATGACCGACCACACTCTGCTCGGCGGCGGCATGGATCCAGCCGAGCTCGCTGCGTACGGCCCGATCCCGGCCCCGTTGGCGCGCCAGTGGCTGCGCAATGACAGCACCACCGACCGGTCGGCGAACGGGCACGACGAGCGCGACGACCGACTCGAAGACCGGGCGCTGGTGTGGTTGCGTCGGCTCTACACCACTCCTGCCGGGCGGCTGGGGGCGGTGGAGTCCACGCAGCGGCGTTTCGACGGCAACCTCCGCCGGTTCGTGATCATCCGGGACCGCACCTGTCGCCCCCCGTGGTGTGACGCCCCGATCCGGCATGTCGACCACCCGGTACCGATGGCACGGGGCGGGCAGACGAGCGCGGCGAACAGCAAGGCTTGTGCGAGGCGTGCAACTACGCCAAGGAGGCCGTCGGCTGGCGCGCCCGACTCGCAGCGGGCGGTGCCGTCGAGACCACCACGCCCACCGGGCACCAGTACGTGAGTCGACCCCACCCGTGGTCGGAGAACGGTCATCACCGACGCCCTCACAACCGCGAGCCGGCCAGTCGCACATGGAGTGCTTCTTTCGCGACGTCATCCTGGCGGCCTGAAAGCGTCCGCGGACTCAAGAACTGAGCACGTCCGGCAGCCGTCCCTGGTCGCCGGGTGAAACAGCCACCCGGCCGGGGCCTACACCCCGACCGGGTGCCACACCGTCTTCGTCTCCAGCGTCCAGCTCAGCCGGTCAAGCCCCGGCGTCCTCAACCAGTCGGCGCCGGGCTCGGGCCGGCGTACACGGGTCAGCGTCTCAGCCGCGGCCGCCTCCAGGTCGTGGGCCAGGTCTGGCCCGTCGGTGTCGGCGTCCACACCGCTCAGGTCGAGCGCGTCGACGTCGCGGTGCGACGCCAACCAGGGCGCGATCTCGGTGGCCGAGCCGGTGAGGACGTTCACCACGCCACCGGGCAGGTCGGAGGTCGCCAGCACCTCGCCCAGCGTGACCGCCGGCAGCGGGTGCGGCCTGCTGGCCACCACCACGACGGTGTTGCCGGTGACGATGGCCGGCGCCACCACACTGACCAGCCCGAGAAGCGGGTCGGCCGGCGCCATCACCGCCACCACACCGGTCGGCTCGGGCACCGACAGGTTGAAGTACGGCCCCGCGACCGGGTTCGCGCCACCCAGCACCTGGGCGACCTTGTCGGCCCACCCGGCGTACCAGACCCACCGGTCGACGGCGGCGTCGAGGTACGCGTCGGCCTTGCGCTGCCCGACCCCCTCCGCCGCCCGCAGCTGCTCGACGAACTGCTCGCGACGGTCCTCCATCACCTCGGCCGCCCGGTACAGCACCTGCCCGCGGTTGTACGGGGTGCGGCGGGCCCAACTCGGCTGCGCCTTGCGCGCCGCGACGACCGCGTCGCGGCCGTCCTTGCGGCTGGCCTGCGCCGCGTTTGCGAGGAAGCGCCCGCGCGAGTCGCTGATGACGTACGACCGTCCCGACTCGCTGCGCGGGAACGCGCCGCCGACGTACAGCTTGTAGGTCTTGCGTACATCGACCCGGTCGGAGCTGCTCATCGAAGGTACCCCGCCAGCCCGTGCCGGCCGCCCTCCCGGCCGTAGCCGGACTCCTTGTAGCCGCCGAACGGGCTGGCCGGGTCGAACTTGTTGAACGTGTTCGCCCACACCACCCCCGCCCGCAGCTGGTCGGCCATCCACAAGATGCGTGATCCCTTCTCGGTCCAGACGCCCGCCGACAGCCCGTACGGGGTGTTGTTGGCCTTTGCGACCGCCTCGGCCGGGGTGCGGAAGGTCAGCACCGACAGCACCGGCCCGAAGATCTCCTCCCGCGCGATGCGGTGCGCCTGGGTGACGCCGGTGAAGATCGTCGGGGCGAACCAGAAGCCGTGGTCGGGCAGCGTGCACGGCGCCGACCACCGCTCGGCACCCTCGGCGTCACCGGTGTCGGAGAGCTCGCGGATGCGGGCCAGCTGGGCGGCGGAGTTGATCGCGCCGACGTCGGTGTTCTTGTCCAGCGGGTCGCCGACCCGCAGCGTCGCCATCCGGGCCTTGAGCCGCTCCAGCACGTCTTCGGCCACAGACTCCTGCACCAGCAGCCGCGACCCGGCGCAGCACACGTGCCCCTGGTTGAAGAAGATGCCGTTGACGATGCCCTCGACCGCCTGGTCGAGCGGCGCGTCGTCGAACACCACGTTGGCCGCCTTGCCGCCGAGCTCCAGCGTCAGCCGCTTGTCGGTGCCGGCGAGGCTGCGGGCGATGCCGCGACCGACCGCGGTCGAGCCGGTGAAGGCGACCTTGTCGACACCCGCGTGGGTGACCAGCGCCTGCCCAGTGGGGCCGGCGCCGGTGAGGATGTTGACGACACCTGCCGGCAGGTCGGCCTGCTGGCAGATCTCGGCGAACAGCAGCGCCGTCAGCGGCGTGGTCTCGGCCGGCTTGAGCACCACGGTGTTGCCGGTCGCCAGCGCGGGCGCGATCTTCCACGCCAGCATCATCAACGGGAAGTTCCACGGGATCACCTGACCGGCCACCCCCAGCGGCCGCGGCTCGGTGCCGAGCCCGGCGTGCCCGAGCTTGTCGGCCCACCCGGCGTAGTAGAAGAACCAGGCCGCGACCAGCGGCAGGTCGCCGTCACGGCTCTCGCGGATGGGCTTGCCGTTGTCGAGGCTCTCCGTGACCGCCAGCTCGCGGGAACGCTCCTGCACGATGCGCGCGATCCGGAACAGGTACTTGGCGCGCTCCCGCCCCGGCACCGGGTCCCACACCCGCTCGTACGCCCGCCGGGCCGCCGACACCGCCCGGTCGACGTCGGCCTCGCCGGCCTCGGTGACCTCGGCCAGCACCTCCTCGGTCGCCGGGTTGATCGTCTTGAAGCTGGCCGAGCCGGCGCCGGCCGTGAACTCACCGTTGATAAAGAGCCCGTACGAGCTGGCCAGGTCGACGACCGCGCGCGACTCCGGCGCCGGTGCGTAATCGAAGGTCTTGCCGGTCATCGCCCGCCTCAGTCCAAGCTCACGTAGTCGGGGCCCGAGTAGGCGCCGGTCGTCATCTTCTGTCGCTGCAGCAGCAGGTCGTTCAACAGACTGGAGGCACCGATGCGGAACCAGTCGGGGTCGAGCCAGTCCGGCCCGGCGACCTCGTTGATCACCACCAGGTGGCGGATGGCGTCCTTGGCGCCGCGGATGCCGCCGGCGGGCTTGACCCCGACCTGCCGCCCGGTGGCGGCACGGAAGTCGCGCACCGCCTCGAGCATCACCATCGTCACCGGCAGGGTGGCCGCGGGCTGCACCTTGCCGGTGGAGGTCTTGATGAAGTCGGCGCCGGCCAGCATCGCCAGCCACGAGGCCCGCCGCACGTTGTCGTACGTCGCCAGCTCGCCGGTCTCGAGGATCACCTTGAGGTGCGCCGGCCCGCAGGCCTGCTTGACCGCCACGATATCGTCGAAGACCTGCTGCACCCGGCCGGTGAGGAACGCGCCACGGTCGATGACCATGTCGATCTCGTCGGCACCGGCGGCGGTCGCGTAGGCGACCTCGTGCAGCTTGACCTCGAGCGACGACCGGCCGGACGGGAACGCGGTGGCGACGCTGGCGACATGCAGCCGGTCACCGACCACCGCGCGGGCGGCGGAGACCAGGTCGGGATAGACGCAGACCGCCGCCGTGGCCGGGCAGCTGGGGTCGGTCGGGTCGGGTCGCAATGCCTTGGCGGCGAGCGCACGGACCTTGCCGGGGGTGTCGGCACCCTCGAGCGTGGTGAGGTCGACCATCGAGATGGCCAGGTCGAGGGC
>JBBSNM010000078.1:0-13214 GCA_038232655.1 Propionibacteriales bacterium
GCGCGGTCCGCCCGCCGCGCCCCGCGGCCCCCGCCGACTCGGGCGCCGTGCTGCGGGCCGACCTCGTCGCCGCCGGTCTGCTGGCTGGCTGAAGCAACCGCCCGCGTCGACCGACGCGCGCGCCGACGTACGTGAGGACCCCGCACCCATGAGCCACCCGCACCCCGAGCTCGGCGCCCCGCCGCAGCTGCCCAAGCGCGGCCTGCGGGTCACCCCGCTCGGCGGGCTCGGCGAGATCGGTCGCAACATGACCGTCTTCGAGCACCGGGGCAAGCTGCTGATCGTCGACTGCGGGGTGCTGTTCCCCGAAGAGAACCACCCCGGTGTCGACCTGATCCTGCCCGACTTCTCCGCGATCCGGGACCGGCTCGACGACGTCGTCGCGGTGGTGCTGACCCACGGGCACGAGGACCACATCGGCGGCGTGCCGTACCTGCTGCGCGAGCGCGGCGACGTCCCGCTGATCGGTTCGAGGCTGACCCTGGCGCTGCTCGACGCCAAGCTGCGCGAGCACCGGCTCAAGGAGACGACGCGGCACGTCGTCGCCGAGGGGGACGTGTTGAGCATGGAGCCGTTCGACCTCGAATTCGTGGCCGTCAACCACTCCATCCCCGACGCGCTGGCGGTCGCCATCGGCACCGAGGCCGGCATCGTGCTGCACACCGGCGACTTCAAGATGGACCAGCTCCCGCTGGACGGGCGGATCACCGATCTGCGGGCGTTCGCCCGCCTGGGCGAACAGGGCGTCGACCTGTTCCTCGTGGACTCCACCAACGCCGAGGTGCCCGGCTTCACCACCTCCGAGCGCGACATCACCCCGGTGCTCGACCGGGTCTTCGCCACCTCGCAGCAGCGGATCATCGTTGCCTGCTTCGCCTCCCACATCCATCGCGTGCAGCAGGTGATGAACGCGGCGGTCAAGCACGGGCGCAAGGTCGCCTACGTCGGGCGCTCGATGATCCGCAACATGGGCGTGGCTCGAGACCTCGGCTATCTCACCGTGCCTCCGGGGGTGCTCGTCGACGGGCGCGACCTGTCCGACCACCGCCCCGAGAACCTCGTGCTCATCTCTACCGGCTCGCAGGGTGAGCCCATGTCGGCGCTGGCCCGCATCGCCGGCCGTACGCACGACAAGGTGCACATCCAGCCCGGCGACACCGTGGTGTTGGCCTCGTCGCTGATCCCCGGCAACGAGAACGCTGTGTTCCGCATCATCAACGGGCTGACCCGCTGGGGTGCCGACGTGGTGCACAGCGGCAACGCGTTGGTGCATGTGTCCGGCCATGCCAGCGCCGGCGAGCTGATCTACTGCTACAACATCGTGCGGCCGCGCAACGTCATGCCGGTGCACGGGGAGATGCGCCACCTCAAGGCAAACGCCGACCTAGCGGTGCGCACCGGGGTGCCCGCCGAGCGCGTGCTGCGTGTCGAGGACGGCGTCGTCGTCGACCTGGTCGACAAGGCGGCCACGGTTGTCGGCAAGGTCGACTGCGGGTACGTGTTCGTCGACGGGTCGTCGGTCGGCGACATCGGTGAGCCCGAGCTCAAGGACCGCCTGGTGCTCGGCGAGGAGGGGTTCATCTCCGTGATCGTGGTCGTCGACTCGGTCAGCGGCAAGGTGGTCAACGGTCCGCAGGTGCAGGCGCGCGGGTTCGCCGAGGACGACGCGGTCTTCGACGACCTCACCCGGCTGCTGGTCGACGCGCTCGACGGTGCTGCCCGCGACGGTGTCGACGACTCCCAGCAGCTGCAGCAGCTCGTCCGGCGCACGACCGGACGGTGGGTGTCCAACAAGCACCGTCGCCGGCCGATGATCGTGCCGATCGTGCTCGAGACCTGAGCCACCCACTCTGTCGGGAAGGGGGACGGTGGTGGGGACGGGACGGCGCGTCGGCGTGTGACGCGTGTGACTGTTGAGACAACGACGTAGTCTGCGACCGTGGCGACTCGTACGTCTTCCCCACCGCGGTCGCGCACGTCGTCGAAGTCCAAGGCTTCCACGACGAGCGGCAAGCCGCGGTCGTCAACGTCGCGCTCGACGTCCAAGGGCTCGACGCGTGCCCAGACACGCCCACAGACGCGCCCCAAGCAGGGCCCGAGCCCGGTCGCCCGGGTCCTCCGGGGCATCGGCACCCTCATCCGGATGGTCTGGGTGAGCCTTGCGCACCTGCTCGGCGCGATCGCCCGCAGCATCGGCCACACGACTCGCGACCTGGCTCCCGAGCACCGTCGCGACGGCATCGGGCTGGCGCTCGTCGCGCTGGCCGTGGTCTCGGCGGCTGCGGTGTGGTGGCAGCTGCCCGGCGCCATCGGTGACGGGATGCGCGCCGTCGTCACCGGCACCGTCGGCCTGCTCGGCTGGGGGCTGCCGGTCGTGCTGCTCGCCGTCGCCTGGCGCACGCTGCGCCACCCCGAGCGCAACGGCCCTGCCGGCCGCCAGGTCATCGGCTGGACGGCGCTGATGCTGGGAGTGCTCGGGCTGGTGCACATCGCCAACGGGCTGCCGCGCCCGGCTGCGGGCGCCGCCATGCAGGACGCGGGTGGCGCGGTGGGGTTCGTGGTGTCCGCCCTGCTGGTGGACCTGTTTCGCACCACCTTGATCGCGGTCCCGCTGCTGGTGCTGCTCGCCGTGTTCGGGCTGCTGGTCATCACGGCGACGCCGCTGCACACCATCCCGGACCGGCTGGGACGCGTGCGCGACCTCGCCCGACGGCGCCCGTCAACCGGTGACGAGACCGATGCCAACGCTGGTGCCGCTGGTGCCGCTGGTCTCGACGAGCATGCCGGCGATCAGCCGTACGACAGCCCGCTGGTCGACGAGTCTTCGACCAAGCCGCGCGGGCGCAACCGCGCGGCTTCCGGCGACCCGCCCGGCGGTGCCACCGCGGCCGGCGCGACCAAAGATGCGGGCGAGGACGGTGACACACCGCCCGAGCCGCCGCCGCACACCCAGCTGCCCAGCCGCGCCGAGCAGCTGTCGCTGTCCGGCGACGTGGTCTACACGCTGCCGGCATCCGACCTGCTCAAGTCGGGGTCGCCGCACAAGGCCAGGTCACCGGCCTCCGACGCGGTCGTGGACCGGCTCACCGAGGTGCTCGACCAGTTCGACATCGACGCCCAGGTCACCGGCTACACCCGCGGCCCCACCGTCACCCGCTACGAGGTCGAGCTCGGCCCGGCGGTCAAGGTCGAGAAGGTCACCGCCCTGTCGCGCAACATCTCCTACGCCGTGGCCAGCGCCGAGGTGCGGATCCTGTCGCCGATCCCCGGCAAGTCCGCGATCGGCATCGAGATCCCCAACACCGACAAGGAGATGGTCTCGCTCGGCGACATCCTGCGCTCGCGGGGCGCGCGGGCCGATCACCACCCGATGCTGGTGGGGCTGGGCAAGGACGTCGAGGGCAACACCGTGGTGGCCAACATGGCCAAGATGCCGCATCTGCTGGTCGCCGGCGCCACCGGCTCCGGCAAGTCCAGCTTCATCAACGCGACGATCTCGTCGATCCTGATGCGCTCGACACCCGACGAGGTGCGGATGGTGCTGGTCGATCCCAAGCGGGTCGAGCTCACCGCGTACGAGGGGGTGCCGCACCTGATCACCCCCATCATCACCAGCCCGAAGAAGGCCGCGGAGGCGTTGGCGTGGGTGGTGCGCGAGATGGACCTGCGCTACGACGACCTGGCCGAGTACGGCTTCCGCCACATCGACGACTTCAACAAGGCCGTCCGAGCCGGGGCGGTCGAGGCGCCGGCCGGCAGCGAGCGGGTGCTGGCGCCCTACCCCTACCTGCTGGTCGTCGTCGACGAGCTCGCCGACCTGATGATGGTGGCACCCCGCGACGTCGAGGACGCGGTCGTGCGCATCACCCAGCTGGCACGCGCGGCCGGCATCCACCTGGTGCTGGCCACCCAGCGGCCCAGCGTCGACGTCGTCACCGGTCTGATCAAGGCCAACGTGCCCAGCCGGCTGGCGTTCGCCGCCTCGTCGCTGGCCGACAGCCGGGTGATCCTCGACCAGCCCGGCGCCGAGAAGCTGGTCGGCCAGGGCGACGGCCTGTTCCTGCCGATGGGTGCCAGCAAGGCAGTGCGGATGCAGGGCGCCTGGGTGACCGAGGCCGAGATCCGCGGCATCGTCGTCCACTGCAAGCAGCAACTCACCCCGACCTACCGCGAGGACGTCACCGCCACCCAGCAGTCCGTCCGCGACCTCGACGACGACATCGGCGACGACCTCGACCTCGTGCTGCAGGCGGTCGAGCTGGTCGTCAACACCCAGTTCGGGTCGACGTCGATGCTGCAGCGCAAGCTGCGGGTCGGCTTCGCCAAGGCCGGCCGCCTGATGGATATCCTCGAGAGCCGCGGCGTCGTCGGCCCGAGCGAGGGCTCCAAGGCGAGAGACGTGCTCATCAAGCCCGACGACCTCGACGAGGTCCTCGCCACGTTGCAGGGGGACGCATGACCATGACGCTGGACCGTACGTCTCGCGCCGGCCCAGCAAGCGACCCGCTTGCGCCGACGCCCGAGACGACCGAGCCGGTGCTGCTGCACCGCCGCCGGGGGGCCCTGCTGCTGGTGGGCGTCGCCGCGGCAGCCGTGGCGCTCGCATACCTGTGGCGCGGCCTCGCGGCCGGTGGCGGGGTGCTTGCCTACGCGGTGGCAGCCGCCCTGCTGCCCGTGGCGCTCGTGCACCTGGCCGCCTGGTGGGACGCCCGGATACCGCTGCTGATGGCCGACGGGACCGGGCTGCGGTTGCGGCAGGGCCGGCAGTGGATCGGCCTGCGCTGGGACGAGGTGCAGGGGGTGCGGCTCTCCCCGGCGCGCTTCCCCCGCCGCGACGCCAGCCTGCACGTCGGGAGAGCGGCCGGTAGGGGTCGGGTGCTCCCGCTGGCCATGGTCGACCCGACCGACGTCCGAGCGCTTCCGGAGGCATTGCGGGGGCTGGCGCCCGCCACGGTCGAGGTCGGTGTCACCGGCACGGACGACGCGGAGTCCGACCACGCGGAGTCCGACCACGCGGAGTCCGACCACACCGACCGCGCTGGGACGGACAACCCCGAGACCGACCAGGCGGAGGCCGCGCCCACCGAGACACCCAGCGCGGCCCAGCCGCCGGACCACCCCGCGGTCCAGCCACTGCATTCCGGGGCCGATCGGACCGCACCCGACCAGGCCCAGGTGCTGGTCACACCGCCACGGGGGGGCCACGCGGCGCCCGCCGCAACCCCCCGCCGGCGGTGGTGGGGCGGTGGGCGAGGCGCCGAGCCGGCGGCGACGGGCAGCGGTGACGCGGCGGGGGTCGACGAACAGCTGGCACAGCTGTTGCGGCCGGAGACGCGAGGCGACGCACGTCCCCGGGTCGCCCGCGCCGACGTGACAATGCGGGGGTCGGCCGGCACCGTCTCGAGCCGGCTGCCACCCGTAGACGACCAGAGCCACCCACCCGCACCGGTCGAGCTCGAGGACCCCGGCGACGCCGCAGCGCCGCACCCGGCAGCCATGCCGGAGCCCGACGAGCACCCGGCGCCGGAGCCGGTGCCCGATCCCGTCATCGGCCGCCAGGTCGTCGCGGCCCGCCGCAGCCTGCGCCTCAGCGTCGACGAGCTTGCCGAGCGCACCCGGATCCGCCCGCACGTCATCGAGGCCATCGAGGTGGACGACTTCTCCGCCTGCGGAGGCGACGTGTATGCCCGCGGGCACCTGCGGGTGCTCGCGCGCGTCCTGGGCATCGACGCCGACGCCCTGTTGGTGCCGTACGACGAGCGCTACGCGGCTGCGCCGGTGACCGCGCGCAGCGTGCTCGAGGCCGAGCTGGCCAACTCGGGGCGCCCGGTCGCGACCGCCAGCGGTCCACGCTGGTCCGTGCTGATCGGCGCGGTCCTGGTGCTCGCGCTGGTCTGGGCAGCGGCCCAGCTGCTGGTGCCAGCCGCCGACGTCGACGCCGGCGACGCTGCACGCGATGCGGGGGCCGCCGCGCAGCGCTCCGGCGAGGGCAATGGCGGGGCAACCGATCCGGCGGAGAAGGCGGCCGAGCGGTTCAGCAGCATGGGCCAGACGACGAGCCCCGCCCGACTTCGGCTGGCCGGGGCGCCGGACGCGCCGACCAGCACAACGGTGACGGTCACCGGGCGAGACGGGACCGTCTTGTTCCAGGGTGCGATCGGCCCCGGCGACGTGGAGCGCATCCCGGTCACCGGCAAGACGACGATCGTCGCCGGCGACGGCGGGCTGGTGCTCGTGCAGGTCGACGGCCGCCGGGTAGGGCGCCTGGGCCCGGCGGGTGAGCCGGCACGCCGCACGGTCGGCGGCTGAGCCCGGACCCCTTACCCTGGGCAGGCCGATGACTGCCTCCACCGCCCCCGAAACCGACGCCGACGACGGCCCACCCGCCACGGTCGCCCTCGTCACCCTCGGGTGCGCACGCAACGACGTCGACTCCGAGGAGCTGGCCGCCCGGCTGGAGCGTGGGGGCTACCGGCTGGTCGAGGAGCCCGGCGACGCCGACGCGGTCGTGGTGAACACCTGCGGCTTCGTCGAGACCGCCAAGAAGGACTCGGTGGACACCCTGCTGGCCGCTGCCGACCTGCCGTCGACGGCCTCCGACCGGCCGCGCAAGGTGGTGGCGGTCGGCTGCCTGGCCGAGCGGTACGGCAGCGAGCTGGCGGCGGCGCTGCCGGAGGCCGACGCGGTGCTGGGCTTCGACGCCTACCCCGACATCGCCGCCAGCGTCGGCTCCGTCCTCGCCGGGACGCGACCGGCCGCCCACCAGCCGCTGGACCGGCGCACGCTGCTGCCGCTCACCCCCGTGGATCGCGCCGACCACCCAACGACAGTGGTGCCGGGGCATGCCCCGGGGGCACCCGACCTGCCCGACGGACTAGCACCGGCGTCGGGTCCGCGGGCGGTGCGTCGCCGCCTCGGATCCGGGCCGATGGCACCGGTCAAGCTGGCCTCCGGTTGCGACCGGCGCTGCTCGTTCTGCGCGATCCCCGCATTCCGCGGAGCGTTCGTGTCCCGACCCCCGGCCGAGGTGCTCACCGACGTCTGCTGGCTCGCCGACCAGGGCGTCCGCGAGGTGTTCCTGGTCAGCGAGAACAGCACCTCCTACGGCAAGGACCTCGGCGACCTCAGGTTGCTGGAGAGCCTGCTGCCCGACCTGGCCGCGGTGGACGGCATCGACCGGGTACGCGTGTCGTACCTGCAGCCCGCCGAGACGCGCCCCGGCCTGCTCGACGCGATGACCTCGACGCTCGGCGTCGCCCCGTACTTCGACCTGTCCTTCCAGCACGCCAGCGGCCCGGTGCTGCGACGCATGCGCCGCTTCGGTGACGGTGACCGCTTCCTCGGGCTGCTCGACGATGTCCGCCGGCGCGCACCGCTCGCCGGTGTGCGCAGCAACGTGATCGTGGGCTTCCCCGGCGAGACCGAGGCCGACCTTGACGTGCTCTGCAACTTCTTGGCCGCGGCCCGGCTGGACGTGACCGGCGTGTTCGGTTACTCCGACGAGGACGGCACCGAGGCCGCGGGCCTCGACGCGCACCTGGATGCCGCGGAGGTTCGCGCGCGCACCCAGCACGTCAGCGGACTGGTGGACGAGCTGGTCGCGCAGCGTGCCGAGGAGCGGGTCGGCGAGGTGGTGGCCGTCCTCGTCGAGTCCACCGCAGACGGCGTGGTCGAGGGCCGGGCGGCCCACCAGGGCCCCGACGTCGACGGCAGCACAACGCTGCTGCCCGCTGACGGTGCACGCCCGCAGGTCGGTGACCTGGTGTCGGCCACGGTGGTGGGCTGCGACGGCGCCGACCTGGTCGCCCGGGTGGGCAGCCGATGAGCCGTCCGAGCAACTGGAACGTCGCCAACGCGCTCACCGTCGTGCGGCTGCTGCTGGTGCCGATCTTCGGCTGGCTGCTGCTGGCTGACGGCGGGGAGGAGGGGCTGCTGCGGTGGGCCGCCCTGGCGGTGTTCTGCCTGGCTGCCATCACCGACCGCTATGACGGGCATCTGGCCCGCCGGCACGGGTTGGTCACCGACGTCGGGGCGATCGCCGACCCGATCGCCGACAAGGCGCTGACGGGGGTGGCGCTGCTCGGCCTGTCGATCCTCGGCGAGCTGCCGTGGTGGATCACGATCGTCATCTTGGTGCGCGAGTGGGGGGTCACCGTGCTGCGGCTGTGGGTCATCCGGCACGGCGTCATCTCGGCCAGCCCGGGCGGCAAGCTCAAGACGGTCCTGCAGATGACGGCCATCATCGCCTTCCTGGTGCCGCTGCCGGACGCGCTCGACCCGCTGCTGCTGGCCGTGCTGGTGGCCGCGGTCATCGCGACCGTCGTGACCGGCGTGGACTACGTCGTGCGCGCGCTCGCGCTGCGACGTGCCGGCGCCCCGGCTGCCCCGGCCGGCCGCGGTTGACCGCTCCCGAGCCGCTCGCCCCCCGGGTCATCGCGGCGCTGAGCGGTGCTCACCAGACCGTCGGCACCGCCGAGTCGCTGACCGGGGGTCGGCTCTGCTCCGCGCTCGTCGACGTGCCCGGTGCTTCCGTCGCCGTTCGCGGTGGCATCGTCGCGTACGCGGGCGACCTCAAGACCGGCGTGCTCGGCGTGCCAGCCGACGTGGTGGCCGAGCACGGCACCGTCGCGGCGGCCACCGCCCGCGCGATGGCCGGTCGGGCAAGGCTCGTGCTGGCCGTCGACTGGGGGGTGGCCACCACCGGCGTCGCGGGCCCGGACCCGAGCGAGGGACAGCCGGCGGGGCGGGCGCACGTGGCCGTCGCGGGACCGCACCGGGTCGTCGACCAGACGCTGGACCTGCCCGGCGACCGCGAGGCGGTGCGGGTGGGAACGGTACGGGCGGCGCTGTTGTTGCTGCTGGACGAGACCGCAGCCGACGACGCGCCGAGACACGTCGGCTGAGCGACCAGCCGCCCTCAGGGTACGGTGAACACCTCACCGCAGCCGACCGGGCAGCGATTGTGACGGCCAACGACGGAGGTGCACGATGCGCGACCAGCTCGCGATGCGCAGCGTCATCGGTGCCGTGCTCCGCCAACGCCGGATGCGCCAGGGGCAGACGCTGCGGCAGATCTCGGCCTCGGCGCGGGTGAGTCTGGGTTACATCTCCGAGATCGAGCGCGGCCAGAAGGAAGCCTCCAGCGAGATGCTGGCGGCGCTGTGCAACGCCTTGCAGGTGCCGCTGTCGGCTGTGCTGCGCGACGTCAGCGACCGGCTCGTGATCGAGGAGATGCGGCTGGCGCACCACGCCGGCGACGAGCGACGGCTGGCGCTGGCGGTGGAGTCGATCGAGCAGCAGGTGCCGCTCGGCACGTCCGCCCGCCACGGCGACGTCGTCGTCGCAGCCTGAGGGGATTGCTGCCGGACGCGCTTCCTGCGGTGCCCATCCAGGTTGCCCAAAGGCCGTTCGGCAACCCCGCGGCGCCATACACTCCGGACTGTGAGCAGCCTTGCCGGCCCCCTACCGGTATCCGGTGCGCTGCGGCCCCCGCCCAGCCGACCACCCCCCGAGGCAGTGACACTGCTAGCGGCCGGGGTGGGTCTGGGTGTGACCGTGCTGGTCGCGGTCACACCGTCACTGTCGTTCGGCTACCAGAACCCCGCGGCCCACACGGTGCTGGAGACGGCCGACACCTGTGCCGCGATGCTGGCCGCCTACCTGCTGTACGGCCGGTGGCTGCGCAGCCACCGGCGGCAGGATCTGTTGCTGCTTCAGGGGCTCATCTTGGTGGCAACAGCTGGGCTGCTCATGACTGCCTTGCGGGTCAGCGGGGGCGGCCTCGGTACGTTGGACGTCTGGTTCCCGCTCGCTCTGCGGACGGCTGGCATCGTCTGCATCGCGGCTGCTGCCCTGTTCGCGGACGCGGTCGCGCGGCCCTCGACGAGGCGGTGGGAAGCGTCAGCAGCCGTCGTCGCGGTCGTGGCAGCACTGCTGGTGCTGGCTGCCCTGGAGGGCAGACTGCCGGTGGCGCTCGGCCAAGACTTGGCCCCGCCATCGGCATCGGCACCGGCATTGGTTGGCCACCCGGTGCTGCTCGGCGCGCAGCTGGCGACGTTCGCCTGCTATGGCCTCGCCGCGACCCTCTTCACCATGCAGGCGCGGCGCCGCGACGACGACTTCATGGTGTGGCTGGGTCCGGCATGCGCGCTGGCCGGCGTCGCCCGGTTGAACTACTTCCTGTACCCGTCGGTCTACTCCGACTGGCTGTACGTGGGTGACCTCCTGCGCGCCAGCTCGTACGTCGTGCTGACCGTGGGCGCTGCCCGGGAGATCCGCCGCTACTGGGCGGTCCAGACGCAGCTCGCGGTAACCGCGGACCGTCGTCGGCTCGCGCGCGAGCTGCACGACGGTGTCGTGCAAGAGCTCGGCTACATCCGTGCGGAGTCGACCCGCTTCAGGGCCCTCGACGCCGTCCGGACCGGAACGGGTCCTCGCCTCGTGCGACCGTGCTCTCGACGAGGCGCGGCAGGCGGTGCACACGCTGGGACACGGGGGGGACGACCGGCTGGATCTCACCTTGCGCACTGCGGCGCAGCGGGTAGCCGAGCGTCACCACGTGGCGTTGGACTTCGCGGGCGACGCGTCGGTGAGCGCCGACCGGGACACCACGCACGCGCTGGTGCGCATCGTTGGCGAGGCAGTCGGCAACGCGGCCCGGCACGCCCGCGCCGACCGGGTCCGCGTGCTGCTCAGCGGTGACGGCCACTCTGGCCGGCTAGTCATCTGCGACGACGGGGCGGGGTTCGACCCGGCCCGGGTCAAGGCCGAGAGCACCGGCTTCGGGCTCACCAGCATGCGCCAGCGCAGCGAGGCCCTGCCCGGGAGCTTCCGGGTCGACTCAGCTCCAGGAGCGGGCACGCAGATCACGGTGACGTGGTAGCCGTGGCCGCAACCAGGGTGGTGATCGCCGACGATCACCTGCCGATGCGAACCGTCATCCGGGAAGCCCTTGAGGCCGGGGGGTTCGACATCTGTGCGGAGGCGGCCGACGCCACTGCGGTGGTGCGGCTGGCGGTCGAGGAACGGCCGGACGTGGTGGTCCTGCTCGACATTCACATGCCCGGCAACGGGATCAGGGCGGCCGCCTCGATCAGCGGTGCACTGCCGGAGGTTTCGATCGTGATGCTGACCTCGTCGCGCGACGACGACGACCTGTTCGACTCGCTGCGTGCAGGTGCCTCCGGCTACTTGCTCAAGGACACCGATCCGGCCCGGCTGCCCGCCGCGCTGCGAGCGGTGCTCGCCGGCGAGGCGGCCATCCCGCGAGCACTGGTCGGCCGCATCCTCGCCGAGTTCCGCGCGCCAGGCAGACGGTTCCTGCGCAAGTCCCCCGCCGCCGCCAAGCTCAGCGCCCGGGAGTGGGAGGTCATGGAACTGCTCGCACAGGGCGCGTCGACCGACGAGGTGGCGAGGAGGCTGTTCGTCTCACCGACCACCGTCCGGGTGCACGTCTCGTCGGTGCTGCACAAGCTGCGCGTCAAGGATCGACAGGGAGCGTTCGACCTGTTGCGGGGGGAGTGAGCGCCGGCTCGTCGACCACGTCGGCCAGTGCCACCAGGCCGGCGCCAATCGCGCGGGCCCGCTCAGGTGACCACTGGTCGGCGTTGGCAAAGATGTGCGGCCCGTCGGTCTGGCCAGTGAACGGGTCGACGTACGCGCACACGTAGACGACGAGCTCGTCGGTGAGCCGGACGGGAGCGCTGGTGTGCAGGTCGTCCTCCTCGCCGCCGAACGTGCCGTGGGTTGCGGTGCACCACGTCGGACAGGTGCCGTGGTCGGTCGACCGGGCCGGGCCCATCAGGACCACTCCTTCCCGTCGGTGTGCCGTGGATGCGCAGAGGGCCCCAGGTGGGGGGAACCTGGGGCCCTCTGGTCTGGTGGGAGCGCGGGGCCCCTAGGCGGAGGTCACTTGGTCTTGAACAGCGCCGAGATGGTGGAGCCGTCCTGGGTCGTGACGGTGGCGGAGTAGCAGCTGCCGGCACCGGTCGGGGTCTTCCAGTTCTGGATGAACTGGCCGCCGGTGGTGTCGTAGCGCAGGCTGGTGCCGCCGGTGGACAAGACCTCGATCGCGTCCTCGGCGCCCGAGAGGGTCGAGCAGCTGACCTTCTGGGTCTTGAAGCTCGAGATCGCGGAGGTGCTGGTCAGCTCGTCGGCGCCGGCGAACACCCGGAACTTCATCGGCACGGTGCTGCCGCCCTTGACGGTGTTGAGCACGCCGCCCATGTCGACCGGGGAGGTGAAGCCCCTCAGGGTCCAACCGAGCACGGTGTAGTTCAGCGTGTTGGAGGCGCTGTTGCCGGCCTTGTCGGTGGCCTTCGCGGTGTACGAGTGGGATCCCACCGAGCTGCCCCCACCGCTCACGGTGCACGAATCCACGCCGGACAGGGCGTCGGAGGCGTCACAGGTGGGCGCTGCTGGGCTCTGCCCGAAGTAGACGTCGCCGCTCGGGCCACCCGTGAGGCCGACGGTCGGCGCGGTCTTGTCGATGTTGATCCCCGACACCGTGTCCGTCTTGGTGTTGCCGGCCCAGTCGGTGGCGGTGCCGGTCACGGACTGGCCCTCGCCCTCGCCGAGGGTGGTGTCGCCCTCGCAGCTCTTGATGCCCGAGCCGGCGTCGTCGCAGTCGAAGGTCACGGCGACGTTCTGCTTGTACCAGCCGTTGGCGTTCGGGCCGCCCGCCGGGCTGAGCGAGTGGCTGATGCTCGGGTCGCCGGTGTCGACGACCTCGTACGTCGCGGACGCGGTGACGGCCTGGAGGCCCCCCTTGTCGGTGTAGTCGCAGGTGGCGGTCTGGCTGCCGAGCCCGTGTGAGAGGGAGCCGGTCACGGTGGCCGGGTGGGAGCTGTTGCCGTCCTCGGCGTCGGTGACCGTGCAGCTGGCCGAAGGGACGCCGCCGATCTCGTAGCTGGCGCCGTTGCTGACGCCGGCGACCTCGACGGAGGGCTTGGTGTTCGCTGGCGGGTTGACCTTGAGCGTCCAGTTGGCCTGGTTGTTGTACGTGCCGGCCCCGGTGTCCTGGATGGAGCTGACGGTGAGGTTGTAGGTGCCCGCGGCAGCCGCGCTGAAGGTGACGCCCTGCGAGACGCCACAGGCGCTGAACAACAGCTCCGTGGCGCTGGCCGTGACCCCCGCCGGCACCGCGAGGTTGACCTTGGCAGGGGTGCCGTCATCGGCGTTGCAGCCCTTTTGCCCGTCGCTCGACGGCGCGCTGA
>JBBSNM010000079.1:0-12720 GCA_038232655.1 Propionibacteriales bacterium
AGCCAGCAGCAGCCCAGCCAGCAGCAGCCCAGCCACCTCCCCCGCAGCCCGGACGCGCCTCGCCGCGGGAGGAGGAGTCCAACACGCAGGTCGCCCTCGACCTGGGCGCCACCCTGCTGCCCGTGCTGGCCAGGCGCTACGGCCCGTACGCGCTCGGCCTCGTCGCCGTGCTGTGGGTCGCGCGCCGGCTGCTGCGACGTTGATCCGAGGCATCGCGGTCAGGTGGGAGGCCTCGGCAGCTGCGGTGTCGACCCAGCGTATCCCGGTGCGCACACGTTGGTCGTGGGTCACAGGGGCCGTGAGTACGTCGGTAGCCTGCGCGCACCCCCCGTGGTTGGCGAGTCGGCGGTGAGTCACAGGGGCCGTGAGTACGTCGGTAGCCTGGGCGCACCCCCCGGGGTTGGCGAGCATCACAGCGCCCCGACGGGCGCCACAACGCTGCCGGACTCCTCGCACGCCCAGTGCGGGTCGGTGCCCAGCTCGGGGGCGACGTGCAGCGCATGCTCTGACGTCACCGTGCACTCGGTGCACAGTGGCCGGACAGCCTGATCGAACAACGCGTCCTGCACGTCTTGGGCCACCAGCCCACCGACATAGGCGGTCCCGTCGGCCCACTGGTCCACCCACCAGCCGCGCTGGGCCACAGCGGCTTCCAGGATCGAGACCGCGGCCGCGTCGGCCAGGCCACGGACCTGCAGGTCGTGCAGCACCTGCGCACGCGCCTGCAACAACGCCTCTCGTGGTGTCACCCGCACGATCTTGCCAGCGTGGGCGATGATCTCTGCATGGGTGAGCCCCTGCTAGAGGTGCGCGTGCTGTCTCGCGCCGACGCCGAGGCGGCAACAGAGGGCGGGGCAGATCGGCTGCTGGTCGTCGCACTGGGCGAGCACCGGGCCCATGCCCCCGACCCGGGCGTGGTGTCGGAGGTGGCCAGGGCGAGCGACCTGCCCGTACGCGCGCTGCTGCGGCTGGGCGCCGACGCCGACCACGGTGACACCACGACCGGCGCGGGTCTGGTCCGGATGGTGGGGCTGGCGGGGGAGTACCTAGCCGCGGGCGCCGAGGGGGTGGTCGCCGGTTTCAGCACCGACCAGCTGGAGATCGACGTCGAGCTGTCCACCGCGCTGGGCGACGAGCTGACCTGTCCCTGGACGTTCTCGCGGGCGATCGACCGCACCCTGGAGCACCGGCGGTCCTGGCGGCACGTGCTCGGACTGCCGGGTGTCGACGGTGTGCTGTCGGCCGGATCGTCCGTGGACGCGGAGCGCGGTCACCAGCAGTTGCTCGAGCTGGCCCGTGACCCCGCGGTCGCCCGCCGTCTGATCGCCGCCGGCGGCGTACGACCCGAGCATGTGCCGTGGCTGCTGCGCGCGCACGTCGCCGGAGTGCACGTTGCGAGCGCCGTACGACCCGGGGGGTCGTGGACGAAGTCGCATGTCGACGCCCGGCTGGTGCGGTCGTGGCGGTTGCTGCTCGACGACGAGCTGGCCGCCCGCCGTACCCGCGGCTGATCCCGGCAACGGTGGAGCCCCGGTTGATGGCGTCAACCCGCTGTCAGGGCGTCCAGCTCGGCCCGCAACCGGCGCCGGGCGGGTTCCTCCCAACGCGCGCTGCCGCCGCGGGTGCGAAACAGCCGCGGCTGGTCCAGCAGCGCCCGCAACACGTCGGCGCGGCCGGCCCGGAAGGCACCCTCGGGCACGTGCGCGTACTCCTGACGCACGGCCGCGACATAGGCGCGGTAGCGCTGCGGCGGCGAGCCGAGCACCGCGAGATCGGCGTCACTGAGCACGCAGCCGTCGCGGTCGTCGGCGGCGGGATCATGGTGTCGGGTCATGCGGACCAGACCCGCGACGCTAGCGACGAGGCCGGCATCGATCCTGAGGTCACCGAGCGTCCTGGTCGCCAGGGTCGCGGAGCGCTCCTCGTCGTCGGGGCGCCGGGCGTACACCGCATCGTGGAACCACGCCGCCAGCCGCACGGCGTGCGGGTCGTCGGCCTCGTCGACGAGCAGGTCGACGGCCTCGAGCACCTCGAGCAGGTGCCGTTCGTCGTGATAGTGGCGGTGCGGCTCGGCCCACCGTTGGAGCAGCTTCTCGCCGAGCGAGCGGCTGCCGGCAGAGCCCGGCAGCAGGGAACGCCAGCGGCGGCGCAGCTCGTCGGTCGGTGTCACGGCGTCGATCCTGCCGCAGTGCACCATGATGGGCCGCGTGGCTCTCCTCGTCGACCCGCCGGCCTGGCCCGCGCACGGCCGGCTGTGGTCGCACCTGGTGAGCGACTCCTCGGTCACCGAGCTGCATGACTTCGCGGCCCGGGTCGGGGTGCCCCGCCAGGCCTTCGACCGCGACCACTACGACGTGCCCGCCGAGGCGTACGCGGCGATCGTCGCCGCGGGTGCCGCGCCCGTCGACAGCCGCGAGCTGGTCCGACGGCTGGCGGCCGCCGGGCTGCGGGTGCGGCGGCCGCAGACCACCGGCCGGCGCAAGCCCGGTCAGGAGTTGTTGCGCCCGCCGCGGCTAGGGCCAGGCAGCGTGGTGGCGGTCGTGTCGCCGGCAGGACCGGTGCTCGCCGAGCGGCTCGACCGGGGCCTGGCGGTGCTGCGTGGCTGGGGGCTGCGGGTGCGCGTCGGGCCGTGGGTGCTGGCCCGGCACGACCGGCTCGATCACCTGGCGGGCGCGGACGCCGACCGGGCCAAAGACGTGGAGGCGGCCTGGACCGACGAGGAGGTGGCGGCGGTGTGGTGCGCCCGCGGCGGCTACGGCAGCCACCGGCTGGTCGACCGGCTCGACCACACCGCGATGGCTGCGGCGGGGCCGCGGCTGCTGGTGGGCTTCTCCGACGTGACCGGGCTGCACGAGCTCGTCAACGGGCGGCTCGGGCTGGTCAGCCTGCACGCGCCGGTGGTGAGCTCCCTGGGCGAGGCGCCGCCGGCAGCTGCCGAGCGGGTGCGGCGGCTGCTGTTCGAACCGGACCGGATGCTGGACCCGTTTGCCGGGGTCGATCTGCGGACGCTGGTGGCTGGCCACGCCCGCGGAGTGCTCGTCGGCGGCAACCTGCGGTTGCTGGCCTCGTCACTCGGCACCCGGACCTCCAGGTCTGCGCGTGGCGGGATCGTGGTGCTCGAGGACATCACCGAGCAGCCGTACCGGATCGACGCGATGCTCACCCAGCTGCGCCGCAGCGGCTGGTTCGACGGCGCGCGCGGGGTGGTGGCCGGGTCCTTCGGGGACGTCGACGCTGCGCAGCTCGACGCCGTGCTCCTCGACCGGCTGGGCGACCTCGACGTGCCGATCGCCGCCGGCGCCCCGTGCGGCCACGTCGCCGATAACCGACCCGTGCCGCTGGGGGTTGCGGCCAGGCTGGATGCGGACGCGGGCACCCTGCGGCTCGAGCAGCCGGCGCTGGCCTGACGGATGGACGGCCGACTGGACCCGAGCGCCGCCGCCTGCGTCAGCTCGTCAGCAGGTCGGGCAGCGGTCGGGTGTGCACCACCGTCAGCGAGGTGACCACCCGGGTCAGACAGACGTACAGCCGGCGCAGGCCGACGACCCGCTCGGCCTCGCCCGCCACGATGTCGCCGGGTTCGAGCCCGCAGCTGTGACCACACTGCCCGTCGCGCGACCGCAGCCAGCCGGGTGTCGCCGACGAGGCGTCCGCGGGCGGGGGTGTCGGTGCGCAGGAACCGGGCGGTCATGGAAACATGGCCCGGTGACCGCCCTGCTACGCACTGTCTGCGATGTGCGGGACCTGTTCGCGCTCGACCCGTCGCGCACGCATCTGAGCCCCGGTGCGTACGGCGCCGTGCCCCGCCCGGTGCTCGATGCTCAGCGGGCGTGGCGGGAGCGGGCCGAGGCCGACCCGCACCGGTTCCACCGCTTCGAGCTACCGCAGGCAGTCATGGCGGGGCGGCACGCCGCCGCCGACTGGCTGGGCGTTCCGCGCGAGGCCCTGGCCCTGGTGACCAACGTGACCGAGGCGGCATCCACCCTGCTCGCCGCGCTCGACCTGCAGCCCGGCGACGAGATCGTGCTCAGCAACCACGGCTACGGCGCCGTACGGCTGGCCGTCGACGCCTGGTGCGCGCGCGCCGGCGTGGTGCTGCGAGAGGCGGCGGTGGCGCTCGACGCCGACGACGAGGCCGTCGCCGCTGCGTACGCCGGGCAGCTCAGCGAGCGGACCAGGCTTGTGGTCGTCGACCAGATCACCTCTCCCACCGCCCGGATGATGCCGGTGCGGGCGGTCACGACCGCCGCTCGCCAGACCGACGCGATGGTGCTGGTCGACGCCGCGCACGGCCCCGGGCACGTCGACGTCAACGTCGAGGCGTTGGGTGCCGACGCCTGGGTCGGCAACCTGCACAAGTGGGCGTTCGCCGCCCGCGGCACGGCGGCGCTGTGGGTCGCGCCGCAGTGGCGCGACCGGGTGCGGCCGCTGGTGCTCGGCTGGTCGGCGGCCGACGGCTTCCCCGAGTGCTTCGACGCCCGCGGCACCGCCGACCTGTCGGCCTGGATGGCGGTGCCGGACGCGCTGCAGCTGTGGGACTCGCTCGGCGGGTGGGCGATGACCGCGCGCAACGCCCGGCTCGCCGGCTGGGGTCAGCAGCTGGTCGCCGAGACGATCGGTGTCCCGCTGGAGCCCACCCCGGCGACGCCGGCGCCGGCAATGCGGCTGGTGCCCCTGCCGGCCGGGGTGGCGATCGACCAGGCGGGCGCCGAGGGCGTCTACCAGGCGCTCAGCGCCGACTCGGTCGAGGTCGGCGTGATCGCGTGGGGCGGGCGCGGATGGCTGCGCCCCGGCACACAGGTGTTCACCACCGAGGACGACCACGTGCGCCTCGCCGAGGCGCTGCTGAGCCACCTGCGCTAGCGGCCCGCCAGCAGGTCGTCGGCGTCGACGATCGAGTACGCATAGCCCTGCTCGGCCAGGAATCGCTGCCGGTGCTGGGCGAAGTCGGCGTCGGCGGTGTCGCGCGCAACCACGGCGTAGAAGCGAGCCGCCCGGCCGTCGGCCTTGGGCCGCATCAGCCGACCGAGCCGTTGCGCCTCCTCCTGCCGCGAGCCGAACGACCCGGACACCTGGATGGCCACGCTCGCCTCGGGCAGGTCGACGGAGAAGTTGGCGACCTTGCTCACCACCAGCAACCCCACCTCGCCGGCGCGGAAGGCTGCGAACAGCCGCTGCCGCTCGGCGACGGTGGTCTCACCGGTGATCACCGGTGCACCCAGCTGTTCGCCGAGCTCCTCGAGCTGGTCGAGGTACTGCCCGATCACCAGTGTCGGCTCGCCGGTGTGCCGTGACACCAGCTCCGCCACGACCAACGCCTTGGCCCGAGCCGACGTGGCCAGCCGGTAGCGAACGTCCGGCTCCGCGGTCGCGTAGGCCATCCGCTCGTCGTCGCCGAGGCTGACCCGCACCTCGACGCACTCAGCCGGGGCGATGTAGCCCTGTGACTCGATGTCCTTCCACGGCGCGTCGTAGCGCTTGGGTCCGATCAGGCTGAACTCGTCGCCCTCGCGGCCGTCCTCGCGGACCAGGGTGGCGGTCAGCCCGAGCCGCCGCCGGGCCTGCAGGTCGGCGGTCATGCGGAAGACCGGCGCCGGCAGCAGGTGCACCTCGTCGTAGAGGACCAGCCCCCAGTCCCTGGCGTCGAACAGCTCCAGGTGCGTGTAGACGCCCTTGCGCCTGGTCGTCAGCACCTGGTACGTCGCGATCGTCACCGGCCGGATCTGTTTGCGGGCGCCGGTGTACTCGCCGATCTCGTCGGCCGTCAGCCTCGTGCGCCGCAGCAGCTCGTCGCGCCACTGCCGCGCGGCCACCGTGTTGGTCACGAGGATCAGCGTGGTGGCGCCGGCTTGCGCCATCGCCGCGGCGCCGACGAGGGTCTTGCCGGCACCGCAGGGCAGCACCACCACCCCCGACCCGCCGTGCCAGAACGCCTCGGCCGCCTCTCGCTGGTAGGGCCGCAGCTGCCACTGCGACTCGTCCAGGTCGATGGGGTGTGCCTCGCCGTCGACGTAGCCGGCCAGGTCCTCGGCCGGCCAGCCGAGCTTGAGCAGCGCCTGCTTCAGCGCCCCGCGCTGTGAGGGGTGTACGACGACCGCGCCGCCCTCGTAGGTGGGATTGTCGATGCGGGCGCCGAGCATCGGGGCTAGCCGCTTGGCTCGCAGGACCTCCTCGAGCACCGGCCGGTCGGTGCTCCACAGCACCAGCTGGTGGGTGGGGTGCTTCTCGAGCCGCAGCCGGCCGTACCTTGCCATCGTCTCGGCGACGTCGACGAGCAGCGCGTGCGGCACCGGGTAGCGGCTGAAGCGCAGCAGCACGTCGACGACCTGCTCGGCGTCGTGGCCGGCGGCGCGAGCGTTCCACAGCCCGAGCGGGGTCAGCCGGTAGGTGTGCACGTGCTCCGGGGAGCGTTCCAGCTCGGCGAACGGCGCGATCAGGTGCCGGCACTCGGTGGCGTCGGCGTGGTCGACCTCGAGCAGCAAGGTCTTGTCGGACTGAACGATCAGCGGTCCGTCGCTCACACGGTCTCCTTCTCGGCTGGCTGGCGCTGGTGCGCACGTTGCCTGGCACGGTACGCGGCGACGTTGGCCCGAGACGAGCACCGCTCGGAGCAGTAGCGTCGGGAGTGGTTGGGCGAGGTGTCGACGAACACCGCGACGCAGCCGGCCGCCTGGCAGACGCCGAGCCGCAGCGCCCCGACGTCGCAGACCACGACGGCCAGCCCCATCAGCGCCTCGGCGATCAGCAGCTCGGCGACCGATGACGACCGGTTGCCGACGTGCAGGTGCCACGACTGCGCGTCGTGCCCGGCGATGTAGGGGGTCACCGGGTGCTTGCCCAGCAGCGCGTTGAGCCGGTCGACCACTAGGTCCTCGGCGCCGTCCGACGAGGCCTCGAAGACCGTGCGCAGGGCTCGGGTGAACCGCTGCAGCGTCGCACGGTCGCGGCCGGTCACCCGCGAGACCAGCCACTCGCGGTCGGCCAAGAAGACGCGCAGGTCGTCCGGGTGTTCGAGCGGGGTGTTGACGAGCCGCGCGGCGCGCTCGGCGTAACGGACGAAGTCCACTGAAGCACCTTACACCTCGCCCTGCGGCGGGGGACAGGATCAGCGCAGGGTGCGGTCCACGGCGTCGGCCACCACGTCGGCTACGCGATGGCGCCGCTCGAAGGCCGCTCGTTGCTGGTCGGCACCGGTGCCGTGCATCAGCAGGTGGTCGAGCCGGGTGGTGACGGCATCCAGATCGCCGTACGCCCGCAGCGACGGCGTGACATGGGCCAGCAGCCGCCGCACCTGCTCATGCGCTGGCACCGTCGTCGCGCTCAGCGGGTCGACGAGGTCGGCGGACAGCCCGAACCGCCCCGCCCGCCAGGCTGCGCCACGCAGCACCGCGAGGCGCACCGCGGGCGCCGGCAGTCCGTCACGCCACTCCTGCGCGGCGGTCTCGACCAGCGCACGGGCCAGGCCGGCCAGCAAGACGGCGTCCTCGACGTGGAGGCAGACGTCGAGGACGCGCAGCTCCACCGTCGGGTACTGCCGCGACACCCGGATGTCCAGGTAGGCCATGCCCTCGTCGATCGCTGCACCGCAGGACACCATCTGCTCGATCGTCTGCCGGTAGCCGGCCGCATCGCCGAACAGCTCGCTGGGCCCGGCGCTCGGCCACCGGCTCCATACCCGCTGGCGATAGCTGGCGTACCCGGAGTCGGCGCCCTGCCAGAACGGCGAGTTGGCCGACAGCGCCGTCAGCACGGCTAGCCAGGGCCGCACCCGATCGAGCACCCCCACGGCCTCGTCGATGCCGTCCACCGACACGTGTACGTGGCAGCCGTTGGACAGCAGCTCGCGCGCGGTCATGCCGTACAGCCGGGTCATCCGCTCGTAGCGCTCGTCGGCGGTCAGGGTCGGCTCGACCGGCAGCGGGCTGGTGGCCAGCGCTGCCAGCCGTAGGCCGTTGCGCTCGGCCGCGTCGGCCAGCCGGCCGCGCAGGCCGCGCAGGTCGTCGCCGACGTGGACGAGCTCGCGGTGCACCCCGGTGCCCAGCTCGACCTGCTCGCGCTTGAGCTCGTGCTCGACACCACCCTGGCCGCCGTGGTCGTCGACGGCGGAGTCGACGACGTCGTCGCCCGCCGGGCGGGGTACGCCGCTGACGGGATCGACGAGCAGCAGCTCCTCCTCGACACCGATCGTGCGGTCGGCTCCCATCGTGCGCATCCGCGCATCCTGCCTGGCCATCGGGGTGAGGGCGGTACCGGCCCGTCACCCGGTGGCCGTGACCCGGTTGATGCGGTGCAACGCGAAGGCGCGGGTGGTGGCGCTGCGTTGGTCGTAGGCGGTGAGCCGTCCGCCGTCGACCCGCCGCGGCTCGACCACCCGCTCCGACACCGTGCCGGTCTCGTCGAGGTAGGCCAGCCACACCGGGCGGCCGGCATCGGCGGCGGCGCGCAGCTGCTCGACCAGCCGGGCGGCGCTCGGCTCCCGCTCGCCCTTCGGGCGGGCAGTGCGGGCGCGTTCGCCGGCCCGCATGGCCGCCACCACCGCGCCGGCCTGGTCGCCGTCGAGCCTCGTCATCACCACCGAGGCGTCGCGCCGGACCTGCGGCGATCGGGCTCGGCGGCTGTCCTGCGCGACGTCGACGGTGCGCCCGTCGGCCGCCTCGAGCAGCGGTGCGCGGTGCGCCTGGCGCAACCGGGACAAGACGACGTCGGCAGCCAGGTGGCTCAGCGCAACCGTGGGAGCCAGCCGGCGCAAGCCGAGCGAGGCCAGTGAGGAGTCCGCCAGCAGCGTGTCCAGCTCGCCGGGGTCGTCGGCGCGCACGTAGACCGCGGCGCCCCCCACCCGCAGCCGACCGTGCCGGCGGGCCGCGTCGTCGATCAGGTAGCTGAGCGGCTGCGGCACCGGTGTGCGGGAGTGCGTCTGCAAGAAGGCGTGCACCTCGCTGGCCGGCCAGCCGGCGTCCAGGGCGCGCCGTACCGAGTCGGCCGAGAAGCGGTAGACGGTCGCACCGCCGCGCGACTCGACCTCGGCGAGCAGGGCCAGGCCGTGCGCGACGCTCGGCGCGAGCGGACCGGGTGCGACCGCGGTGAGGTCCGCCTGCAGCAGCACGTGGTCGACCGGCTGCGGCAGCAGTGGCGCCAGCAGGCGGGCGGCCCCGTCGGTGTCGCCGGGAGGCGTCACCAACGCCCGACCCGCCGTCGTCAGGGCGCCGCGGGCGGTGATCCCCAGCCAGCCCGCCTCGACCAGGCTGCGGCGTACGAGCGCGTCGCGCAACACCGCCCGGCGGGGCCGTTGCCAGGTGACGGCGGCGACCACCTGCTCCGGGTCGTCGACCGCGGCGCCCGGTTCGGTGCCGGCGAGGACCGCCAGGGCCACCCGGCGCACGGTCGCGGCTGCGCCGCGCTCCAGGTCGGGGCTCAGCGGGCTGACTGGCCGGTTGCGGTCGTCGCGCGCGCCGACCAGCACGGTGGCTCGCGGGGTGTGCAACCATGCCGCCGCCAGCAACGCCCAACGATGCGCGGCGGGCCGTTCGCGCCACTCGTCGAAGTCGTCGGTGGGCAGCCAGACCTCGTCGACCTCGGCGTCGTCGCCGACCGCGACCAGTCCCGCCGCGCGCGCCACCTCGAGCAGGAGCCCGGTCTCGTCGACACCGACGTCCAGCTCTGCGGCTGCCGCCCGCATGTCCCGCACGCCGACCCCGCCTGAGCGCAGCACCGCCGGCGGGCGGCTGCCCCATGACTCGAGCACCAGCTCGACCCGCCGGACCGCATCGAAGGCGGCCCCCGCACCGATGCGGTCCACCGCCGCCGGGTCTGCGGGGTGGGTGGTAGGTGCGGGCACGGCGTCGACTGGCGCTGCCGTCGTGCGGCCGGCGCGCAGGTGCAGGCCGACCTCGCGCGGCAGCGCCACGGTCTGGTCGTCGATGGCGACCAGCAGGCCGCGGGCCAAAAGGTGCTCCAACGTCGTTGTGGCGGTGGCCACCCGCGCCTCGGGCGGCACCCGACCGAGCCGGCCCGTTGGTGGGCCGGGTGCCAGCCGGGCCAGCAGCTGGTGCACGTCGTCGCCCGCGGCTGCCGCGGCCTCGTCGATGCGGGCCCGCGCCCAGGCCGGGTCGGCGTAGGAGTCGGCGACCCGCACCGCGGTCGCGACCGGGTCGCCCCCGGCGGCAAGGTCGAGGTCGGCGGCCAGTGCTGCGACCTTGGCCGGGCGGCTCGCGGTGAGCAGCGTGACCAGGCTCGGGCCGAGCCCGGCGGGGGTCGGCCCCAGGACGTCATGGGCGGCGCGCACGAGACGCAGGTCGGTGTCGTCGCCCCAGACCAGCGCCAGCGACCGCAGCCGGTCGAGCACGGCGGTGACGGTGGTCGGCGCCGCGTGCACGATCCGCGAGACCGCGGCGCTGGTCACCGGATCGGGCAGCAGGCACAGCGCCTCGAGCACCGACACGTGCGCGGTGTCGAGCTGGTCGATAGCCACCGCCACCGATCCTCGACCGGCCACCCGGGCGGCCAGCTGACCGAGGTCGGTGGGTGCGGGGCGCGCGACATCGGGCCGCGCCAGCATCAGCGCGACCAGGGCGTCGTCGTCCCAGCCGCGCAGCGCGTCGGCCAGCGTGCGCGCCGCGGCCGGCGCGGTGCTCGTCGGAAGGGGCATCGAGACAACGGTACGGGGGTCGGTGCCGCCCGGCCTTGGGCTCGCGTCGCGCGTACGGCAGGCTGTGGGAGAAGACGGGTCGGGCTGGCGGGTGAGGACGCGGGATGGCGACGATCGAGGCCGTCGGGCTGTCGAAGCGGTACGGCTCCAAGCAGGCCGTCGAGGAACTGTCCTTCCGGGTCGACCCGGGCAGCGTCACCGGTTTTCTCGGCCCCAACGGGTCCGGCAAGTCCACGACGATGCGGCTGATGCTCGGGCTGGACAACGGCGAGGGCAGCACCACCTTCGACGGTCAGCCGTTCCGTAGCCTGCGTGACCCGATGCGACACGTCGGCGCGCTGCTGGAGGCCAAGCCGTTCCACCCCACCCGCAGTGCTCGCAACCACCTGCGGCTGCTCGCGGGCTCCAACGGCATCGCCGACGCGCGCTGCGACGAGGTGCTGGAGATGGTCGGACTCACCGCGGTCGCCAAGGGCAAGCCGAAGAAGTTCAGCCTCGGCATGGGGCAGCGGCTGGGTATCGCCGCGGCGCTGCTCGGCGACCCGCACACGCTGATCCTCGACGAGCCCGCCAACGGGCTCGACCCGCAGGGCATCCAGTGGCTGCGCAGCCTGCTCAAGGACCTCGCCGGGCACGGCCGGTCGGTGTTCGTGTCGAGTCACCTGCTGGCGGAGATGGCGCTGATGGCCGACCGGCTGGTCGTGATCGGTCGCGGCCGGCTGATCGCGAGCGGGCCGGTCGAGGACTTCATCAAGTCGTCGCGCAACAACGCCATCGTGCTGCGCAGCCCCGACATCGAGCGGCTTGGCCCGATCCTCGGCGAGAGCGGCGCCTACGTGCAGGGTCAGGCCGGCGGGTCCTTCGTCGTCACCGGGATGGGTCGCGAGCAGATCGGCGACCTCGCGCACCAGCACAACGCCCGCCTGCACGAGCTGAGCAGCCGTGAGACGACCCTGGAGGAGGCCTTCCTTGAGGCGACCGGCATGAGCGAGGAGTACGTGGGCCATCCCGGTGGGCTGAGCGGTCCGCCCGGCAGCGACGGCGCGGGCGGTCAGCCGGCCGGCCAGGCGGGACAGCCCCGATGACCGCCGCGCTGCGCTACGAGTGGCGACGGCTGCTCACGCTGCGCTCGACGTACTGGCTGATCGGCGTCTCGTTGGTGATCGCCGCGACCCTGTCCAGCCTGATCGCCTGGGGTTTCTCGGGCGTCGAGATCTTCCGCGAGGGCCCGGACTTCGTGCTGGCTGCGATCGCGACGCAGGGCGCTGGTGGTGGCTTCGCCCCGTTGCTGATCGCCTACGTGATGAGCATCTTCGGCATCTTGACCTTCGGCCACGAGTACCGCCACGGCATGATCCGCGCCACCCTCACCGCGGTGCCCAACCGGATGGCGGTCTTCGCCGCCAAGGTGGTGCTCACCGTGGTGGTGGCCGGACTCACCGCGCTGGCCTGCACGGGGCTCGGCCTGCTGGCGGCCAAGCTCTTCTTCACCGACATCCCGATGGCCGGCGACGACCTGGTCAAGATCCTCGCCGGTGTGAGCCTCTACGCCGCGCTGTTCGCGCTGGTGGGGCTGGCGCTGGCAGCCATCTTCCGCAACCAGATCGCGGCGATCGTCGTGGTGCTGCTGTTCCCGCTGGCCGGCGAGTCGATCATCCGGCTGGTGCTGATCATCCCGGACGCCTTCGACGACATCCAGGGCGCGGCCGCGTACCTGCCGTTCGATGCCGGTGCGCAGATGTTCAGCTTCCTCGACCTCGATCAGGTGCTCGAGGCCTTCGGGTTCCGCCCGCTGGAGGCCGTCGCCGGCGGGGCGACGTTCGGCTGTTTCACCGCGTTGCTGCTGGCCGTCGCTGCGTTGTTGTTCGTCCGGCGGGACGCCTGACGGCGACCGCGGCTTGACCGACTGCCGCCCGCCACCGTAGCGTTGTGGCCGGTTGCAGTTGTACTTCCGTTAGTGGTCTGAAACGCCCGCGAAGTCTGACAGCGGGCGCTTTGTTTTCTCGGGCTGGTCTCGAGCGTGGCGCCTGGTAGCGACCCGGGGCCGCGACCTGCGGCTCTCGACCAGCACACCC
>JBBSNM010000080.1:0-12438 GCA_038232655.1 Propionibacteriales bacterium
ATGTTCCACTGCCACGACCTGCCGCACGCCGTGGAGGGCCTGGTCACCCACCTGGCGTACGAGGACGTCGCCGAGCCGTTCGTCGTCGGCGGGCCGGCCGGGAACCGGCCGGAGTGAGGGCGCTCAGCCCTTGCGCCGGGCGATCTCCTCGGTCGCCTGGGGCAGCACCTGCTTGAGGTCGCCGACGACCCCGAAGTCGACCAGCTCGAAGATCGGCGCCTCGGCGTCCTTGTTGACCGCGACGATGGTCTTGGCGGTCTGCATGCCGGCCCGGTGCTGGATCGCGCCGGAGATGCCATTGGCGACGTACAGCTGCGGTGAGACGGTCTTGCCGGTCTGGCCGACCTGGTAGGAGTGCGGGTACCAGCCCGAGTCCACCGCGGCACGGGACGCGCCCACAGCCGCGCCGAGGGCGTCGGCGAGGGCCTCGACGGCAGAGAAGTCACCACCGGTCCCCCGTCCGCCCGAGACCACGATCGCGGCCTCGGTCAGCTCGGGACGGCCCGACTTGGTCCGCGGCTCGCGCTTGACCACCCGGGCCGTCTTGGCCGCCTCGGACACCGTCACCGCGATCGTCTCCTCGGCGCCCGCACCGGACGCCGGCTCGGGGGTGGCCGAGTTGGGCTTGACGACGACGACCGGGGTGCCGCGGGCGACCGAGGCCTGCACCGTGAAGGCGCCGGCGAAGACCGACTGCGTGGTCAGCGGCGTCCCCTCGGGCCCGGGCTGGACGTCGACGGCGTCGGTGATCAGCCCCGACCCGGTCTTGACCGCGAGCCGGGCAGCGACCTCGCGTGCCTCGGGAGTCGAAGGCACCAGCACCGCGGCCGGCGCCGCCGATGCCACCAGCTGCGCCAGCGCCTCGGCCTGCGGCACCACCAGGTAGTCGGCCAGCTCGGGCGCGTCGAGCAGGTAGATCTTCTCCGCGCCGTACGCGGCCAGCGTCTCTCGCGCGGCGTCGATGCCCGCGCCCACGAACACCGCCGACGGCTCACCGAGGCGGCGCGCAATCGTCAGCAGCTCGGTGGTGGTCTTGCGGACGGACCCGTCGACATGGTCGACGAGGACGAGGATCTCGCTCATGGCTGCCGGGTCCCCTCTCAGATGAACTTCTGGCCGGCGAGGTAGTCGGCCAGCTGGCGGCCACCCTCACCCTCGTCGGTGACCACCTCGCCCTGACTGCGCGGCGGGCGGGCGTCGACGGCCTGCACGGTGGTCCACGCGG
Organism: Propionibacteriales bacterium; assembly: GCA_038232655.1. Lineage (GTDB taxonomy): Bacteria > Actinomycetota > Actinomycetes > Propionibacteriales > Nocardioidaceae > JACCVL01. Next base: position 1,226 of record JBBSNM010000080.1, read on the forward strand.
CGGGCAGGCCGACGTCGGCCGGGTCGACCCCGAGGTCGGCGAGCGACCAGGTCTCGACGGTCTTCTTCTTGGCCGCCATGATCCCCTTGAACGAGGGATAGCGCGGTTCGTTGATCTGGTCGGTCACGCTGAGCACGAGCGGCATGCTCGCCTCGACGGTCTCGGTGGCCACGTCGCCGTCGCGGCGGGCGGTGACGGTGGCGCCCTCGACGGTGACCTCGGCGGCAAACGTGACCTGCGGAACGCCGAGCCGCTCGGCCAGCATCGCCGGGACGACACCCATGGCGCCGTCGGTGGAGGCCATTCCGCACAGCACGATGTCGACCGGGGTGTCAGCGCCGATCTTCTCGACGGCTCGGGCCAGCACCAGCGACGTGGCGAAGGCGTCGGAGCCGTGCAGCGCCTCGTCGACGACGTGGACGCCAGCATGCGCACCCATCTGCAGCGACTTGCGGGCAGCGTCCAGCGCCTGCTCGGGGCCGACCGTCAGCACCACGACCTCACCGTCGTGCGCCGCCGCGATGGTCAGCGCCTCCTCGACCGCATACTCGTCCAGCTCGGACAGCAACCCGTCGACACCGGCCCGGTCCACCGTGTGATCGGTGTCGAACGAGCGGTTGGCGGTGGCGTCGGGGACGTGCTTGACGCAGGCGACGATCCTCATGGCTGGAGATTACCCACCGGTACGTCGACGCCCGGTCACCGGCCGCGAAAGCGCGCCTTGCCCGGCCCGTTCTCGACGAACGACGCCATCCCCGCACTGCGGTCGTCGGTGCCGAACAGGGCGGCGAACTGCAACCGCTCGATCTCCAGGCCGGTGCCGAGGTCGGCGTCGAGCCCGTGGTCGATGGCCTCCTTGGCGGCCCGCAAAGCCAGCGCTGGGCCGTCGGCGAACTGCGTCGCCCAGGCGTGCGCGGTGTCGTAGACATCGGCGGCCGGTACCACCGCGTCGGCCAGGCCAAGGGCGAGCGCCTCGTCGGCGTCGACGAAGCGGCCGGTGAAGATGATGTCCTTGGCCCGGCTCGGCCCGACCAGCCGGGCCAACCGCTGGGTGCCGCCGGCGCCGGGGATGATGCCAAGCTGGATCTCCGGCTGACCCACCTTGGCGTCGTCGGCGAGCACCCGGGTGTCGGCGCACAGCGCGAGCTCGAGCCCGCCACCCAGCGCATACCCGGTGACGGCGGCGACGACCGGTTTGGGGATCTGAGCCACCGCCGTGAACGACGACTGCAGCGCGCCGGAGCGGGCTACCATGTCGGTGTACGACATGGCGTTCATCTCCTTGATGTCGGCGCCCGCGGCGAACGCCCGCTCGCCCCCGTAGAGCACGACCGCCCGTACGTCGTCCCGCTCGGCCGCCTCGCCGGCAGCCGCGCGGATCTCCTCCTGCATGGCGCTGTCCAGGGCGTTCATCTTCGGCCGGTCAAGGCGCAGGGTGGCCACCGCGTCGGCCACCTCGAGCCGTACGAACTCGCCCATCACTGACTCCCGTCGTCGACTGTGTCCGGCGGCGGCGAGCGTAGTCGTGAACAATGGCCGGTTGTGTGCCCGCCCTTGTCTTCCGCCTCCCGCCCCCGTGCTGTACCCATCGTGGAGCCTGGTCGGCACGAGAAGCTCGGGGCTACGGTGCACGGCGACTCCACGACGTTCGCCGTCTGGGCGCCGGATGCCACGCAGGTGCAGGTGTGCCTGCTCGATGGCCCTGGCCGCCGCGAGGGCCGGCTGGCGCTGCCCGAACAGACCCACGGGGTGTGGCACGGCGAGATCCCGGGGGTTGGCCCCGGCCAGCAGTACGGGCTGCGGGCAACCGGACCGCACGACCCGGCAGCGGGTAGCCGGTTCGACCAGCGCCGCCTGCTGGTCGACCCGTACGCGCGAGCCGTGGCCCGCAGCGGCCGCGACCACCGCTCGGTCGTGGTCGACGACCGATTCGACTGGGGCGACGACGCGCACCCGCGCACGCCGTGGCACGACACCGTCATCTACGAGGCGCACCTGCGCGGTCTGACGATGCTCCATCCGCACGTGCCCGACCACCTGCGCGGCACGTATGCGGGGTTGGCGCACCCGGCGGCGATCGACGAACTGGTGCGTCTCGGGGTGACCGCGGTGGAGCTGCTGCCGATCCAGCAGTTCGCCAGCGAGCCGGCGGTGGCCAAGCGCGGGCTGAGCAACTACTGGGGCTACAACACGCTGGCGTTCTTTGCCCCGCACGGTGCGTACTCGGCCGCCGGTGACGGGGGTGGCCAGGTCACCGAGTTCAAGGCGATGGTCAAGGAGTTGCACGAGGCCGGCATCGAGGTGCTGCTCGACGTCGTCTACAACCACACCGCCGAAGGCGGGCCGGGCGGGCCGACGCTGTCGCTGCGCGGGCTGGCCGACGGGGCGTACTACCGCCAGGACGAGGCCGGCAGGTACGAGGACTCGACCGGGTGCGGGAACACGCTGGCCGTCGCGCACCCGATGGCGCTGCGGCTGGTGATGGACTCGCTGCGCTACTGGGTGAGCGAGATGCACGTCGACGGCTTCCGCTTCGACCTGGCCGCGGCGCTGCTGCGCACCAAGCGGGGCATCGACGTGGACGCACCGCTGATGACCGCGATCGCGCAGGATCCGGTGCTCCGCGACGTCAAGCTGATCGCCGAGCCGTGGGACGCCACCGCCGAGGGCTACCTGGTCGGCGGGTTCCCCTCACCGTGGTGCGAGTGGAACGACCGCTTCCGCGACACCGTGCGCGACTTCTGGCGGGCCCGCTCGGGCGGGGTGCGCGACCTGGCGTACCGGCTGTCGGGCTCCAGCGACCTTTATGCCGACGACGGGCGGCTGCCGTTCAGCTCGGTCAACTTCGTCACCGCCCACGACGGCTTCACCCTGCGGGACCTGGTGTCCTACGAGCACAAGCACAACGAGGCCAACCGCGAGCGCAACCGCGACGGGCACGGCGACAACCGGTCGTGGAACTGCGGCGTCGAGGGCGAGACCGACGACGTCGCCGTGGTGGCGCTTCGGCAGCGGCAGTCGGCGAACCTGCTGGCCACGCTGCTGCTGTCGACCGGGGTGCCCATGCTGACCGCAGGCGACGAGCGGGGCCGCACCCAGCGGGGCAATAACAACGCCTACTGCCACGACTCCGAGCTGACCTGGGTCGGCTGGTCCGAGGACCCGCGCTGGTCACACCTGACCACGCTGACGGTGGACCTGCTGGCACTCCGCCGGCGGCACCCCGTGCTGCGTGCCCGGCACTACTTCGTCGGCCACCCGGTGGGCGACGGGCGGCGCAAGGACCTGGCGTGGCTGCATCCCGCCGGCCACGAGATGACCCAGGACGACTGGTTCGACACCGGCCTGCACACCATCGGCATGCTGCTCAACGGCGACCCGCACGGCGACCGATCGTTCGTCTTGTGGCTGCATGCCTCGCACGAGCCGGTGACGCTGGTGACGCCCGGCGACCCGTGGCCCGACGACTGGGAGGTCGTGGTCGACACCAGCGGAGGGGCTTCCAGCAGTCATGTGGCTGGCGACCACAAGCTGCAGGTGCCGGGACGGTGCCTGCTGCTGATGCGCTCGATGTGAGGAGTGGTTCCCCGGTGGTCGGCCGGCTCCGCGGCGGCTGCCGAACCGAACCTCCGACGTTACGACCACTCCCGCCGCTCACCACGTCGGAAGATCACCAGGGGGCCGCCCGCCGCCCGCCGCCGAACCGAACCTCCGACGTTACGACCACTCCCGCCGCTCACCTCGTCGGAAGATCACCAGGGCGGCGTCCTAGCCGCGGCTGCGCGTTGCCCGCGGCGCGGCCCGGCGAGGACCGCCGCCAAGGCGGCGCTGGCCAAGGCGATGCGCCGATGTGACCGCGACACCGCGGCCAGGCCCAGCATGCTGGCCCCGTGCACCCCGTCGACGACTCGTACCACCGGTCCGAGGCTGGTCGGTGCCGCGACCAGACAGACGGCGTCGAGCAGGTGCCGTGCCCCGAGCACCCGCCCCGCGGCCACCGCGCCCACGTCGGGCTCGGTGCCACCGACGAGACCGAGCACCGCGCGCGTCCGGAACAGCAAGACGATGCCCAGGCCTGCACGAAGCAAGGTGGCCAGACCGGGAAGGCCCCCGGCCGAGCTCACCACCCGACTCACCGCCGAGCTCCCCGCCAAAGCCGGAGCCTGAACCCGGCAGTCACCGCTGCGGCTGTGGCCGCCAGCGCGGCCCCCACCACGCCGTGGTGCTGCGACATCCACAGCTGCATCCGGGCGTCCTTGGCCTGGTCGTCGAAGATGCCGTGCGCGCCGAAGTCCTGTCCGTCGTCACCGTCCGCGGGCTCCCACAGGTTCACGGGCTGGTCGTCGGGCTTCAGGTCAGCGGTCTGCTGGGAGTCGAAGCCGGTGCGCGCGAGGTAGCGGTCCAGCAGCCCGGGCGCGACCGCGTTGGCGACCAGCGTCCCGACCGTTGAGCCGCCGACCCAGTACTCGCGCCGGCGTGGGTGGTCGGCGGCGTGCACGACCGCGGCGGCCGCGACCTCGGGCTGGTAGATGGGCGGCACCGGTTGGGCCTGGCGTGGCAGCCGGGACAGCACCCACGAGAACTGCGGCGTGTTCACCGCCGGCATCTGCACCATCGTCACGTGCACGTTGCTGCCCTCGTGCAGCAGCTCGCAGCGCAGCGACTCGTGGAAGCCCTGGATGGCGTGCTTGGCGGCGCAGTACGCGCTCTGCAGCGGGACACCGCGGTAGGCCAGCGCTGACCCGACGTGCACGATCGTGCCACGGTCGCGCGGGCGCATCCGGTGCAGGGCCGCCAGCGTCCCGTGGACGTAGCCGAGGTAGCTCACCTCGCTCACCCGGCGGAACTCCTCGGCCTTGATCTCGTGCGCCGGCGCGAAGACCGATGTGAAGGCCACGTTGACCCACACGTCGATCTGTCCCATCTCCTCCTCCACCCGGCTCGCCGCGGCATCGACCGCTGCGGCATCGGACACGTCCACGGGAATGACCAGTGGCGTGCCGCCGGCTTCCCGGACGTCGTGCTCGGCCCCCGCGAGGCCGGCCTCGCCCCGGGCAAGCAGCGCGACCGCCGCTCCCCGCTGGGCGAAGGCACGGGCCGTGGCTCGGCCGATCCCTCCGCTCGCACCGGTGACGACGACGACGCGGCGACCTGCGTTGCGGTCCTGGCTCATGGCGCGCAGTAAAGCCCACCCGGGGGCTTCGCGCAGCGTGGAGCCCGAGCCCCGACACCTCCAGTGGCGCAAGACGTCCCCCGATACCCCGGATCCAGGCGCCCTCTTGCGCCACTCGACCCGCTCGGAGCGGATGGGGGTCAGGCCGTCGACCCCCCCATCTCCTCCGGCCGCTCGGGCACGGCGATCAGGCCCAGCTCGGCCGGCGACGTCAGCAGCTCGTGGCTCGGCAGCACCCGCACGGTGTAGCCGAACGAGCCGGTCGTCTCCAGCTTGACCTCGCCGGAGAAGCGGTGCCGGCCGCCCTCGTAGGACTCGGCATGGCCGAGCACGGCCGACTGGCTGCGCTCCAGCGCGTCGTCGCCGCGCACCGCCCCGTACACGACCTCCACCTGCACGTCGGCGGGTGCCAGCTCGCCGAGCGCCGCCCACACCGACACCGACAGGGTCGAGCCGACCTCCGGGGCGTCGCCGATGCCGGACGCCTCGACGTGCTCGATGCGGACGTGCGTCCAGCCGGCGCGCAACCGGTCCTTCCACTGCGAGAGCTCGGCTGCCCGATCGGGGTCGGCGTGCAGCACCCGGCTGGTGCGGGCGGCCGGGGCGTACAGGTCGACGACGTAGTCGCGGACCATCCGGGTGGCGAGCACCTTCGGCCCGAGCGACTTGAGCGTGTGCCGCATCATCTCCAGCCAGTGCAGCGGCAGGCCGTCGCCGTCGACGTCGTAGAAGCGGGCCGCGACCTGGTGCTCGATCAGGTCGTACAGCGCGGTGGCCTCGATGTCGTCGCGCCGGTCGGGGTCGTCGATCCCGTCGGCGGACGGGATCGCCCAGCCGTTGGAGCCGTCGAACCACTCGTCCCACCAGCCGTCCAGGATCGACAGGTTGAGCCCACCGTTCAGGGCCGCCTTCATGCCCGAGGTGCCACACGCCTCGTACGGGCGCAGCGGGTTGTTCAACCACACGTCGCAGCCCGGGTAGAGCGGCTGGGCCATCGCGATGCCGTAGTCGGGCAGGAAGACGATCCGGTGCCGCACGGCGGGGTCGTCGGCGAAGCGCACGATCTCCTGGATCAGCCGCTTGCCGCCCTCGTCGGCCGGGTGCGACTTGCCGGCGATGACCAGCTGCACCGGGCGATCCGGGTGCAGCAGCAGCGCCTTCAACCGCTCGGGGTCTCGCAGCATCAACGTGAGCCGTTTGTACGACGGTACCCGGCGGGCGAAGCCGATCGTGAGCACGTCGGGGTCCAGCAGCGAGTCGACCCAGCCGAGCTCGGCGGGGGTGTGGCCGCGGTGCAGCATCGAGGCCCGCTGGCGCTTGCGTACGTCGTCGACGAGCCGGGCACGTAGAGCCCGCTTGGTCGACCAGATGGTCTCGCCGGCGATGTCGTCGACCGCGTCGAGGGGGTCCCTGCCGTCGGCCTCGGCGAGCGCGAGCACCTCCGGCGCCACCCAGGTCGGCGCGTGCACGCCGTTGGTGATCGAGCCGATCGGCACGTCCGCCGCGTCGAAGCCCGGCCACAGCCCGGCGAACATGCCGCGGCTGACCTCACCGTGCAGCAGGCTCACGCCGTTGGCGCGCTGGGCCAGCCGCAGCCCCATCACCGCCATGTTGAACATGCCGGGCTGGCCGCCCGGGTAGTTCTCGGCACCGAGCGCGAGGATCCGCTCGACCGGCAACCCGGGGCTGGCGTTCTCACCGCCGAAGTGCTGCTCGACGAGGTCGCGCGGGAAGCGGTCGATGCCTGCGGGCACCGGCGTATGGGTGGTGAACACGGTGCCCGCCCGGGCGGTCTCGAGCGCCGCGTCGAAGCCGAGCCCGCCATCCTCGGTGAGCTCGCGGATGCGCTCGAGACCGAGGAAGCCCGCATGCCCCTCGTTGCAGTGGTAGACCTCCGGCTCCGGCGTACCGGTGATCCGGGCGTACGCCCGCAGCGCCCGCACCCCGCCGATGCCGAGCAGCATCTCCTGCAGCAGCCGGTGCTCGACGCCGCCGCCGTAGAGCCGGTCGGTGGCGTCCACCCCGAGCCCGTCGTTGAGCGAGGCGTCGGAGTCGAGCAGCAACAGCGGCACCCGTCCCACCTGTGCCACCCAGATGCGCGCGGTGAGCCGCTTGCCGCCGGGCAGGCCGATCTGCACCTGCGAGACGGTGCCGTCGTCCTCGCGCAGCAGGGTCAGCGGCAGCCCGTCGGGGTCGTTGACGGGGTAGCGCTCCTCCTGCCACCCCTCCGGCGACAGCGCCTGGCGGAAGTACCCGTGCCGGTAGAACAGCCCGACGGCCACGATGGGGACGCCGATGTCGCTGGCGGCCTTGAGGTGGTCACCGGCGAGGATGCCAAGCCCACCGGAGTACTGCGGCAGCACCGAGGTGATGCCGAACTCGGCGGAGAAGTACGCGATGGCCCGCGGGCCATCGGCACCGGTGGCCTCCGCGCGCTGGTACCACCGCTCGCCGATGAGGTAGGCCTGCAGATCCTCATGGGCGGTGGCCAGCCGCTGTCGGAAGGAGGCGTCGGCGGCCAGCCGGTCCAGCCGCTCGCCGGACAGCGAGCCGAGCAGCTGGCCCGGGTCGTGCCCGGTGCGCTCCCACTGCTGCGGGTCGATGGAGGCGAACAGCTCCTGGGTGGGTGGGTGCCAGGACCAGCGCAGGTTGGTGGCAAGGTCGCCCAGCAGGCGGAGCGCCGCGGGCAGGACGGGGCGGACGGTGAACCGTCGGATAGCACGCACCCGAGGACGGTACGGCACGGTGGACACGCCGCGCCCGTCGCCGTCCAAGTCCGGCCAACTCCCGCGTCCGACCTCGGCCTCCCCGCCGCGACGAAGCCCAGCCGGCGGGCACTCGGCGAAGGGCGCCGGACCTTCGATACGTTGACGGCGATGAGCCCCTCCAGGTTGATGACTCGCATCCCCGTCGTCGACGTCCAACCCGTCGTCGAGGGCGGCGCCTACCCGGTGAAGGCTGCCGTCGGCGAGACCTTCGAGGTAGGTGCCACCGTGTTCCGCGAGGGTCACGATGCGCTGGGCGCGAACGTGGTGCTCACCGGGCCCGACGGCACCGACCGGTCGACGGTGCTGATGCATCCGGTCGCCGACGCCGGCGAGCCCGACCGCTACACGGCCACCGTCGTCGCCGACGAGGTCGGTGACTGGACCTTCCAGGTGGAGTCGTGGGGCCACCCGTACGCGACCTGGGAGCATGACGCGACGATCAAGATCGGCGCCGGGGTGGACGTCGAGCTGATGCTCGTCGAGGGTGCGCTCGTGCTGGAGCGAGCGGCCGAGGCGTTGCCAGCCGGCTGCGACGCCGAGCTGGCGGTGCTGCTCGATGCCGTCTCGGCGTTGCGTGACACCGGCCGGCCGGTCGAGGTGCGGCTGGCCGCCGGGGCGGCGCCGGAGGTCGAGCAGGTGCTCGCCGCCTACCCACTGCGCGAGCTGGTCGAGTCGACCCCGGCCTACCCGCTGCAGGTGGACCGCCGCCGCGCCCTGACCGGCTCCTGGTACGAGTTCTTCCCGCGCTCCGAGGGCGCCACCACCCGCGAGGACGGGACGGTCGTCGCGGGCACGCTGCGCACGGCCGTCGAGCGGCTGAAGGCGGTCGCCGCGATGGGCTTCGACGTCATCTACCTGCCGCCGATCCACCCGATCGGGCGCGTCAACCGCAAGGGCCGCAACAACACCCTCGACCCCGGCCCCGAGGACGTCGGATCGCCCTGGGCGATCGGCTCCGCCGACGGCGGGCACGACGCCGTCGCCACCGAGCTGGGGACGCTCGAGGACTTCGACGCGTTCGTCGCCGCCGCAGCCGACGCCGGCCTCGAGGTCGCCATGGACTTCGCCCTGCAGTGCGCCCCGGACCACCCCTGGGTCGGGGCGCACCCGGAGTGGTTCACCACCCGCGCCGACGGCAGCATCGCCTATGCGGAGAACCCCCCGAAGAAGTACCAGGACATCTACCCGCTCAACTTCGACAACGACTACGAGGGCCTGTACGCCGAGGTCCTGCGGGTGCTGCGGGGTTGGATGGACCGCGGGGTGCGGATCTTCCGCGTCGACAACCCGCACACCAAGCCGGTGTTCTTCTGGCAGCAGCTGTTCGCCGAGGTTCGCGGCACCGACCCGGACGTCATCTTCTTCTCCGAGGCGTTCACCAAGCCGGCGATGATGCGCACCCTCGGCACCATCGGCTTCCACCAGAGCTACACCTACTTCACCTGGCGCAACGAGAAGTGGGAGCTCGAGGGCTACCTGTGGGAGCTCGCGCACGAGACCGCGCACGTGCTGCGCCCCAACTTCTTCGTCAACACCCCCGACATCCTTTCGGCCTACCTGCAGGACGGCGGACCGGCGGCGTTCAAGGTGCGTGCCGCGATCGCCGCCACCGGCTCGCCGTCGTGGGGCGTCTACGCCGGCTTCGAACTGTACGAGCACGTGGCGGTGCGGCCGGGCAGCGAGGAGTACCTCGACTCCGAGAAGTACCAGGTGCGGGTCCGCGACTGGGCCGGCGCGGAGGCCGACGACCGCACGCTGGCGCCGTACCTCACCGCGCTGAACGCCATCCGCGCGGCACACCCGGCGCTGCAGCAGCTGCGGCACCTCACCATCCACCGCACCGACCACGACAAGATCCTGTGCTTCTCCAAGCGCGCCACCAGCCCCGACGGCGACGACGACGTCGTCATCGTGGTGGCCAACCTCGACCCGCACGCCATGCACGACACCTGGGTGCACCTGGACATGCCGGCGCTGGGGCTGGACTGGCAAGACACCGTCGCGGTGCACGACGAGATCACCGACCAGACCTGGCACTGGGGCGAGCACAACTGGGTTCAGCTCGCCCCCTGGCACGAGCCCGTGCACATCCTGCAGCTGCGAAACCTGCAGCGATGAGCCAGCCGTCCCCGGTGCAGGCAGCCGGCACTGCGACCAGCGCCGACCCGGACTGGTTCAAGCGGGCGGTGTTCTACGAGGTGCTGGTCCGCTCGTTCAACGACCACTCGGGCGACGGCGTCGGCGACCTGCGGGGACTCACCGCCAAGCTCGACTACTTGGCCTGGCTGGGTGTCGACTGCCTGTGGCTGCCGCCGTTCTTCCCCTCCCCGCTGCGCCACGGCGGCTACCCCGTCGCGCACTTCACCGACGTCGCGAGCGACATCGGCACGATCGAGGACTTCTCGGCCTTCCTCACCGCCGCGCACGAGCGCGGCATCCGGGTGATCATCGACTTCGTCATGAACCACACCTCCGACCAGCACTCCTGGTTCCAGCAATCGCGGTCCGACCCGGACGGCCCGTACGGCGACTTCTACGTCTGGTCGGACACCGACGAGCGCTACCAGGACGCGCGGATCATCTTCGTCGACACCGAGACGTCGAACTGGACGTGGGACCCGGTGCGCAGCCAGTACTTCTGGCACCGCTTCTACGGCCACCAGCCGGACCTCAACTTCGACAACCCCGCGGTGCATCAGGCGATCATCGAGGCGCTGGACTTCTGGCTGGACCTCGGCATCGACGGCTTCCGGCTGGACGCGGTGCCGTACCTGTACGAGCGTGAGGGCACCAGCGGCGAGAACCTGCCCGAGACGCACGCGTTCTTGCGCAAGGTGCGGGCGCACGTCGACGACAACTATCCCGGGCGGGTCCTGCTCGCCGAGGCCAACCAGTGGCCGGCCGACGTCGTCGACTACTTCGGCGACTTCGACAAGGGTGGCGACGAGTGCCACATGTGCTTCCACTTCCCGGTGATGCCGCGGCTGTTCATGGCGGTGCGCCGCGAGTCGCGGTGGCCGATCTCGGAGATCCTGCAGCAGACGCCGGCGATCCCGAAGCACGCGCAGTGGGGCATCTTCTTGCGCAACCACGACGAGCTGACGCTCGAGATGGTGACCGACGAGGACCGCGACTACATGTGGTCGGAGTACGCCACCGACCCGCGGATGAAGGCCAACATCGGCATCCGTCGCCGGCTGGCGCCGCTGCTGGACAACGACATCAACCGGATGGAGCTGTTCACTGCCCTGCTGCTGAGCCTGCCCGGCTCA
>JBBSNM010000081.1:0-12436 GCA_038232655.1 Propionibacteriales bacterium
ACTCCACGCCCTTCAACCCGATCTCGATCATCCGATTGACCGCGTTCACGCCGCCGCCGCCGATGCCGACGACCTTGATCACGGCCAAGTAGTTCTGCGCTGCCATGTCGGCACCTCTCGTCTCGGTTCGACTCCGGTCGCCGGGGCTGACCTAACTATCACTCTCAAGTAGAGGGTTATAGTTATGTCAACCTCGACCTGGGACAGAAACGTACGCAGCATCGTCGGAGCTGCGTGCGCGACACGCGGGTGCGATGCGGACTTTTCTGATGCGGCGTCCACTCCCCAGGGTGCAGCTCAGGACGCTGGGCTCCAGGACGGCTGGGCTCAGGACGACGGGGCCTGGCCGGCGGTGGTGGGCATCGTCGGCACCGAGACGTCGTAGCTGGCGGCCGGCACCTGCATCACCGCGGTGAGCACGTCGGACTTGACGTCAGAGTCGGCCGCGCTGCCCCACTGCACCCGGACCCCGTCGCGCAGCACGAGCTCGATCGCGTCCAGGCTGCTCACCTGGACGTAGTCGACCCGGCGGGCGATCGAGTCGTCGAGGGCCTCGACCACGGCCGCGACCTCGCGCAAGGCATCCGCACGGGCCGCACCCCCAGCGTCCCCCGCGCCCCGGGCCGCCGAGGCCAGGTCGTCGGCCTGCACGCGGGGCAATCCCTCCGGCAGGTCGGTGTAGCGACGAAAGAGCACTCCGTCGCGGTCCAGAGCGCGATAGCTGCTGCCCTCGCTGAGCACCGCCAGGGGCTGCCGCTCGGTCACGGTGATCGTGACCGAGTGTGGCCAGTCGCGGGTCACCTCGACCGCGGACACCGGGGCGAGTCCCCGCACCCGCTGGGTCGGCGCGTCGAGGTCGACGCGCACCATCGGCGAGCCGACCGGCACACCGGCCGCGTCGAGCACCTTGTCCGCCGGCATCTCGACCAGCCCCTCGACCCTGACCTCCTCGACCAGGACGTAGTCGGAGAACCACAGCAGCCACCCCGCCGCCGCAGCGAGCCCGGCGGCCACCAGCAACACCAGCACGGCCTTCCACCGAGCCACCCGGCCCCGCCAGCGCCGCCGGGTGAAACGCGGGCCCGCCGAGGCGATGGGGGTGGACCCTTCGCCGGGGCCAGCCGGCGGCCGTGCCCGGGTACGGAATCGCTCACCGACTGCCATCGCGTCTGCCCAGCTCGGCCAGCACCAGCGGCGCCAGCGCGGTCACGTCCCCCGCGCCCAGCGTGAGCACGAGGTCACCGGGGCGAGCCCGGTCCACCAGCATCGCCGGAACGTCCTCGGGATCGGGGCCCACCCGCACCTGAGCGGGAGGCAGCGGCACCGACCGGGCCACCAGCCCGGCGTCGACGCCCGGCTCGGGGTCCTCGCGGGCCAGGTACACGTCGAGCACGATCACCTCGTCGGCGGCGCCAAGTGCCACGCCCATCGCCGTCCCGAACGCCCGCACCCGGCTCACCAGGTGCGGCTGGAAGCACACCAGTAGGCGGCCCGCACCGACCCGCGTCCGGGCCGCCGCCAGGTCACCGGCGATCTCGACGGGATGGTGCGCGTAGGAGTCGTACACGCGGACGCCCGCAGCCTCGCCCTTGCGCTCCATCCGCCGCCGGGTTCCGCTGAACGACCCGAGCCCGGCCAGCAGCAGACGCTCGTCCAGCCCCAGCCGCAGACCGACGGCGAGCGCGAGCCCGGCGTCGATCGCGTAGTGGCGCCCGGGCACCCGCAAGGCGAGCTCGAGCATGGACCCGTCCGGCCGGTCGACCACCGTGAGCGACCCGTCCCCGCGCGGGACGGTCTCACCAAGCCGCAGCTCGGCGTCCGCGTCCGAGCCCACCGTCAGCACGTCGATGCCGCGGGCGCGCGCGCGATCCCCGAGCGCGGCCGCCCCCGCGTCGTCCCCGGTCACCACCAAGAACGCGCCCTCGACCAGCCGGTCGAGGAAGCTCACGAACGCCGCCCGGTAGGCCTGCTCGGTGCCCCAGACGTCGAGGTGGTCGGCGTCGACGCTGGTGACGATCGCGGCGTGCGGGGAGTACACCAAGAACGCGCCGTCACTCTCGTCGGCCTCCGCCACGAACAGCTCGCCGGCGCCACGGTGCGCGTTGGTGCCAGTGTCGGCGAGCTCGCCGCCGACGGCGTACGACGGGTCGACACCGGCCGAGAGCAGCGCCATCGTCAGCAGCGAGGTGGTGGTGGTCTTGCCGTGGGTGCCGGCGACGGCGATCACCCGCCGATCCGACATCACCGACTGGAGGGCCGCCGAGCGCGGCAGCAGCCGCAAACCACGCCGCCTGGCCTCGACCACCTCGGGGTTGTCGTCGCGGACCGCCGTCGACACCACGACGCTGTCCGCGTCGCCGACGTGGGCCGCCGCGTGCCCGACGTGGCAGCGGGCCCCCTCGGCCACCAGCGCCCGCAGGGTCGCGCTGTCGGTCGCGTCGGAGCCGGTGACGACAACGCCCTGCGCGAGGAGCAGCCGGGCGATGCCGGACAGCCCGGCACCGCCGATGCCCACCAGGTGGACGCGACCCAGCTCGGCTGCCGGCGGGACCGGGTCAGGCACTGGCAGCCTCATCGCCGCACCGCCGCCAGGATCATCTCGGCCAGCCGGGTGTCCCCGTCGCGCGGCATCAGACCAGCCGCGGCGGTGGACATCGCGGCCAGCCTGGCCGGGTCGCCGGCCAGCGCCACCACCTGGTCGCGCAGCCAGTCGGCGTTCAGCGCGGCGTCGTCGACGAGCAGCGCCCCGCCGGCGCTGACGACCGGTGCGGCGTTGCGGGCCTGCTCGCCGTTGCCGATGGGCAGCGGCACGAACACCGCCGGCAGGCCGACCGCCGCCACCTCGGTGACGGTGCTGGCGCCCGCGCGGCAGATCGCCAGGTCGGCGGCAGCGTAGGCAAGGTCCATGCGGTCGGCGTAGGGCACGACGGCGTAGCGCGAGCTCGTCGACACGTCGACCTGCTGGTCGGGTCCGCTCACGTGCAGCACCTGCAAGCCGGCGGCAAGCAGGTCGTCGGCCGCCGCGCTCACCGACTGGTTGAGCCGGCGGGCCCCCTGCGACCCGCCGAACACCAGCAGGGTCGGCAGGTCAGGGCGCAGCCCGAAGGACGCTCGCGCCTCGGCCCTGGCCGCGGCACGGTCCAGGCGCGACACCAGCCGGCGCAGCGGCAGCCCGACCATGGTGGCGTGCGGCAGCGGGGTGTCGGGGAAGCTGACGGCCACGTGCGGGGTGCAGCGGGCACCGAGCCGGTTGGCCAGCCCCGGCAGCGCGTTCTGCTCGTGCACCACCAGCGGCAGCCGACGCCGCCGCGCGACAAGGTACGCCGGGACGCTGACGTAGCCGCCGAAGCCCACGACCACGTCCGGCCGCACCCGGTCGAGCACGGCCGCGGTCTGGGTGAGGGCGCCACGCAGTCGAAGCGGCAGCCGTAGCAGGTCGGCCGATGGTCGACGCGGCAGCGGCACCGGTGCCACCAGCTCGAGCGGGTAGCCGGCCTGCGGGACCAGTCGGGTCTCGACGCCACGCGGGGTGCCGAGCACGGTGATGTCGGCGTCGGCCAGATCCTGCAGGGCGGCGGCGGTCGCGAGCAGCGGCGAGGTGTGTCCCGCCGTGCCACCGCCGGCCAGCAGCACGCGGACGCTCACCGGCGCCGCCGGGTGAGCGTTGCCAACCCCGCACCCACCCGGGCGCCGACCTGGCGGCCGCGGTGCTGACGGCGCGCGCGCAGCGCGGCGCGGGCGCCCGGCTCGGTGGTCGCGAAGGCGAGCAGCATGCCGAGCGACACCAGCGTCGGCAGCAGCGCGGACCCGCCGTACGACACCAGCGGCAGCGGGATGCCGATCACCGGCAGGAACCCGAGCACCATGCCCAGGTTGATCAGCGCCTGGGCGAGCAACCAGACGGTGATGCCCGCGGCGGCGTAGCGGACGAACGGCTCGGTGGTGCGCATCGCGATCCGGAAGCCGGTGAACGCCAGCAGACCGAACAGCGACAGCACCACGAGCGTGCCGAACAGCCCGAGTTCCTCGCCGATCACGGCGAAGATGAAGTCGGTGTGCGCGGCGGGCAGCGTCCCCCACTTCTGCCTGCTCGCACCGATACCGACACCGAAGAACTGGCCCGATGCCAGCGCGAAGAAGCCGTGCGCGGCCTGCCAACCGCCACCTTGCAGGTCGGAGAAGGGGTCGAGGAAGGTGGTGATCCGCTCGACCCGCTCACGCTCGGTGCTGGCGAGGAACGCGACGACGCCGACGGCGGCCAGGAAAGCACCGACGAACAGCCGCAGCGGCGCGCCGACAACCCACAAGGTGCCGAGGATGATGGCGAACAGCACCAGCGCCGTCCCCAGGTCCTGCTGGCCGACCACGAGCAGTGCCACCAGCAGCGTGACCGGCATGACCGGCACCAGCAGATGCCGCCAGTCGTCGAGCAGCCGGTCCTTGCGGGCGTAGACGTCGGCCGACCACAGCACGATCGCGAGCTTGGCGACCTCGGAGGGCTGGATGGTCACCGGGCCGAGGGCGAGCCAGTTCTGGTTGCCGTTGACGCTGATGCCGAGGCCGGGCACGTAGGTGAGCGCGATCAACACGATCGACAGCAGCAGGCCGGGCCAGGCGAACCCGCGGATCATGCGCACCGGCAACCGCGACACCGCCCACGCGGCCGGCAGCCCGATCGCCACCCACATGGCCTGCTTGGTGAAGATGGCGTACGGGTTGTTCTCGGCGGTCAGGGCGGTGACCGAGCTGGCGCTGAGGACCATCACCAGGCCGAGCGAGAGCAGCAGGGCGGTCACCCCGAGCACCAGCTGGTACGACGTCAGCGGGCGGTCGAGCAGGGCCCTGAGCGCACCGATCCACGGGTAACGGTCCTCGGCGGTGGGTCCGGCGGTGGAGCCACCCGGCCGACGGTTGCGACCCGGTGAGGTGATCGCCACCTGCCCCTCCCGTCCGTCGTGTCGCCGGTCACTGCGGCGGCAACGCGCCGCACCCACGGGCGCGGACCGCGGCCGCGAACGCGTCGCCTCGAGCGCCGTAGTCGCGGAACTGGTCCTGCGACGCGCACGCCGGGGCGAGCAGCACGGTGTCACCGGGCTGCGCCACCGACACCGCCGCGGCAACCACGCGCTGCATCACCTGCGTGCCAGTCTCGCCGTCCGGCACCTCGATCACGGGGACATCCGGTGCGTGTCGTCGCAGCGCCTCGGCGATCAGCCCGCGGTCGCGCCCCAGCAGCACCGCCGCACGCAACCGGGTCCGCACGGCACGGACGAGCCCGTCGAACTGCGCCCCCTTGGCCAGCCCGCCGGCGACCCACACCACCGACTCGTAGCCCGACAGCGAAGCCCGGGCAGCGTGCGGGTTGGTCGCCTTCGAGTCGTCGACGAAGCCGACACCGTCGATCCGGCCGGCGGTGGTGATGCGGTGCGTGCCCGGCCGGAAGCTGCGCAGGCCGTCGCGGACCGCGGCGGGCGGCACGCCCTGCGCACGCGCCAGCGCAGCGGCGGCCAGCGCGTCGACGAGAGTGTGCGGCGCCAGCGGGGTGATGTCGTCCACCGAGCCCAGCTCGGCGGCCTGGCGGTCCCGCCCGGTCACGAAGGCCCGGTCGGCGATGACACCGTCGACGACACCGACCGAGCCGGGCGGCGGCACCCCGGTGGTGAAGCCCACCACCCGGCAGCCCTCGACGACGTCCGCGGCCTGCACCAGCTGCTCGATCTCGTCGTCGGCGAGCGGGTAGACGCAGGCGATGCGCGTGCCCTCGTAGATGCGGGCCTTGGCTGCGCGGTACGCCGCGTACGAGCCGTGCCAGTCCAGGTGGTCGGGTGCCACGTTGAGCACGACCGACGCGGCGGCCGACAGCGACGACGTGGTGTGCAGCTGGAAGCTGGACAGCTCGACGGCGAGGACGTCGTACGGCTCGGGGTGCCGCACCGCCTCCAGCACCGGCGTCCCCACGTTGCCGACGGCCGCGCTTCGGAGTCCGGCGGCTCGCAGCATCGCGTCCAGCATCTGCACCGTCGTGGTCTTGCCGTTCGTGCCGGTGACGGTCAGCCACGGTGCCGGCAGGCCGTCGGAAGCCACCGGCCGCAGCCGCCAGGCCAGCTCGACCTCTCCCCACAGCGGCACCCCACGGCGCACCGCCTGCTCCAGCAACGGGGACGACGGGGGCAGCCCGGGCGAGGCGACGAGCAGCTGGGCGCTCGCCGGCAGCTCGGCCGTCGCTCCGGCGCCGAGGCGTACCTCGGCCCCGAGGATCTGCAAGGTCGAGCCGCGGTCCCGCGCGTCGGCGTCGTCGCGGTCTGCGAGCACCGTCACCGCGGCGCCGAGCTGCAGCAGCGAGTCGGCGGCGGTGAACCCGGTGACACCGAGCCCACCGACCACGACCCGCAACCCCGGCCACGACGGCGTCTCGGCCGTCGGTGGCGGCTGCGCGCTCATGCGCCCGCTACCCACTCGGCGTAGAAAACCCCCAGCCCGCCGGCGACGCACAGCCCGCAGATGATCCAGAACCGGATCACGATGGTCACCTCGGCCCACCCCTTGAGCTCGAAGTGGTGCTGCAGCGGGGCCATCCGGAACAGTCGTTTGCCCTTGCTGAGCTTGAACCAGCCCACCTGCAAGATCACCGACATCGTGATGGTGACGAACAGGCCACCGACGACGAGCAGCAGCAGCTCGGTGCGGGTCATGACCGCCAGGCCGGCCATGGCGCCGCCAAGCGACAGCGAGCCGGTGTCGCCCATGAAGATCTTGGCCGGTGCGGCGTTCCACCACAAGAAGCCGAAGCAGGCACCGGTGATCGCCGCGGCCACCACCGCCAGATCGAGCGGGTCCCGAACCTCGTAGCACCGGGGGCCGGGGCGGGTGGCGCAGTTCTGGTTGTTCTGCCAGATGTTCACCAGCGTGTACGCGCCGAAGACCATCACCGAGGCGCCGGCGGCCAGACCGTCCAGGCCGTCGGTGAGGTTGACCGCGTTGCTGGTGCCGGCGACCATCAACAGCACCCAGACCAAGACGGCCAGCGCCGGCAGCTGCCAGCTGAAGTCGCGGATGAACGACACCCCGGCCGAGATGGGCATCCGGCCGTTCTCGTCCTCGAACTGCAGCGCCAGCAGGGCGAAGACACCCGCGATCAGCGTCTGGCCGGCCATCTTGGCCTTGCTGCGGAGACCGAGGCTGCGCTGCTTGGAGATCTTGATCCAGTCGTCGAGGAACCCGACCAGCCCGAGCCCGCTGAACAAGAACAGCAGCAGCAGCGCCGATGCCGACGGGCCGTCCTGGGTGATCAGCTTGGCCAGCGCGTAGGCGGTGACCACCGAGATGATGATGACCAGCCCGCCCATGGTGGGGGTGCCACGCTTGGTGTGGTGTGTGGTCGGCCCGTCGTCACGGATCAGCTGGCCGTAGCCGCGGCTGACGAGCAGCTGGATCGCGAGCCGGGTGCCCAGCAGGGTGCCGAGCAGGGAGAGCCCGCCACCGAGCAGGATCGCCCTCACCGAGCGTCCCCGGTCGGGGTGGGCGGCGCGTCGGCCAGCGGGCCGTCGCCGGACGGAGCGTCGGCGAGCAGCGCTTCGGCGACCCGCTCGAGGCCGGCGGCGCGGGCGGCCTTCACGAGCACGACGTCGCCGGGAGCCAGCTCGGCGCGCAGGTACCGGACAGCTGCATCGGCGTCGGGCACCAGCACGGGCTCACCGTCCCACGAGCCCGCCAGGCAGGCGCCCCGGTGCAGCGCCCGGGCATCCTCGCCGACCACGACCAGCTGGGAGATGTCCAGCCGCGCGGCCAGCCGGCCGACGCCGTCGTGCTCGTTGCGGGACGACGCGCCCAGCTCGCGCATCGCCCCGAGCACCGCGAAGGTGCGACCGGCGCCCGGGGCGCGACCGAGCGCGGCGAGGGTACGCAGCGCCTCGCGCATCGCGTCCGGGCTGGCGTTGTAGGCGTCGTTGACGACGACAACTCCGTCAGCGCGCACCCGTCGCTCCATCCGCCACCGCGACACCGGGGTCGCCGTTGCAAGGCCGTCGGCCACCGAGCCCAGCGGCTGTCCCAGCGCCAGCGCCGCGGCGGCCGCGGCGGCACCGTTGAGCGCCTGGTGCGTTCCCAGCAGCGACATGGACACCTCCACCCGGCCGGCCGCAGTGACGAGGGTGCAGCGCGGGCCGCCGTCGTCGCCGAGCCGGAGGTCGTCGACGCGGACGTCGGCGTCGACACCCTGGCCGAAGGTGACAACCCGGCCCTGGGTGCGCGCGGCCATCGCGGCCACCAACGGGTCGTCGGCGTTGAGCACGGCCACGCCGTCGGGTGGGAGGGCCTCCACCAGCTCTGCCTTGGCTCGGGCGATCTGCTGCTGGCTGCCGAACTCACCCAGGTGGGCGGTGCCGACGTTCAGCACGACGCCGACCGTGGGTTGCGCGAGCGAGCACAGGTCGCGGATGTGGCCGATCCCGCGGGCGCCCATCTCCACCACCAGGTGGGCGGTCTGCTCGTCGGCCCGCAGCACGGTCAGCGGAGCACCGAGCTCGTTGTTGAACGAACCCTCCGGTGCCACCACCGGTCCGGCAGGCGCGAGCAGGTGTGCCAGCAGGTCCTTGGTGGAGGTCTTGCCCTGCGACCCGGTCAGCCCCACCACGGCCAGCTGCGGCAACCGGCTGCGCACGTGCGCAGCGAGCCGTCCCAGCGCCCGGGTGGTGTCGTCGACCAGCACCGCGGCCG
Organism: Propionibacteriales bacterium; assembly: GCA_038232655.1. Classification (GTDB taxonomy): domain Bacteria; phylum Actinomycetota; class Actinomycetes; order Propionibacteriales; family Nocardioidaceae; genus JACCVL01. The sequence goes on from JBBSNM010000081.1 coordinate 8,716, forward strand.
CATCGACGGGTCGCTGGGCGAGCACCGCGACCGCGCCGGCCGCGGTGGCGGCGGCCGCGTAGTCGTGGCCGTCGACCCGCTCGCCGGGCACGGCGACGAACAGGGCGCCGGTCGACACCTGCCGTGAGTCGATGACGACCGGACCAAGCACGAGGCTGCCGGGGTCGGCCCGCTCCAGCCGGCCACCGGCGGCCTCGGCGACCTCGGCCATCCGCAGCTCGATCACGCCGGTGCCCGTGCCGCGCGCGCGCGCAGCAGCCGCCGCAACACTTCGCGGTCGTCGAAGGGGTGCACGGTGCCGCCGATCTCCTGCCCGGTCTCGTGACCCTTGCCGGCGACCACGACCGTGTCCCCGGTACGGGCCATCGCGACCGCACGCTCGATGGCCAGCGCGCGGTCCGGCTCCTCGATCAGCTCGGCGTGCGGCGAAGCGGTATCCACACCGGCGAGCAGCTGCGAACGGATCGTCGCGGCGTCCTCGCAGCGAGGGTTGTCGTCGGTCACGACCAGGACGTCGGCGAGCGCCGCGGCGAGCGCAGCCATCAGCGGCCGCTAGCCGGGGTCGCGGTCGCCGCCGGCGCCGAGCACGATCAGCAGGCGACCCGCCGTGGCCGGTCGCACTGCCCCCAGCACCGCCTCGACCGCGTCGGGCTTGTGGGCGTAGTCGACGATCGCGGTGAAGTCCTGTCCCTCGTCGATGGGCTCCATCCGCCCCGGCAGGCCGGTGGCGCGGCCGAGGCCGGCGGCAACCGCGGCCAGCGGCAGCCCGGCGACGGCGAGCACCACGACGGCGGCCAGCGCGTTGCGGACGTTGAACGAGCCGGGCAACGGCAGGTGCACCGACTGGCTGCGCCCGTCCGGGCCGATCACGGTGAACTGGCTTGCCTGCGGCTGCAGCGAGACGTCCGCAACCGTCCAGTCGGCGGCTGGCGGGCTGGAGCCCGCGGCCGCCGGCTGCGGGTCGACGGTCGCGGTGCAGGTGGTGTGCGCCAGCCCGCGCGCGGCCAGCCGGGTCGCGAGCCGTCTGCCCCACTCGTCGCCGACGTCGATCACGGCGTGCACCGTACGCCCTGGGGTGAACAGCTCGGCCTTGGCGGCGAAGTAGCTGTCCACGTCGCCGTGGAAGTCGAGGTGGTCGCGCCCCAGGTTCAAGAACGCCGCCACGTCGAACGCCACACCGTCGACCCGGCCCTGGACGAGGGCGTGGCTGGAGACCTCCATCGCGCACGTGTCGACACCCTGCTCGACCATCACGGCCAAGATCGCGTGCAGGTCCGGTGCCTCGGGGGTGGTGAGCCGCGAGGCGATCGGTCGGCCGGCAGCCAGCGACCCGGTGGTGCCGACCAGGCCCGGTGTGCGGCCGGCCGCACGCAGCGCGGACTCGATCAGGTAGGTGACGGTGGTCTTGCCCTGGGTGCCGGTGACGCCGAGGGTCAGCATCTTGTCCGCGGGACGACCGTAGACCGCTGCGGCCAGCGCCCCCAACAGCGCGCGCGGATCGTCGACTACCACGACCGGCACCGGCAGTCGCGGCACCCGTCCGGCCAGCTCGGCGGCACCGGCCGCGTCGCTCAGGACGGCCGCGGCACCCGCCTCGACGGCTGCCGCGGCGTAGCGGACGCCGTGCGTGCGCTGGCCGGGCAGCGCCGCGTACAGGTCACCGGCGCGGACGTCGCCGGAGGCTAGGGTCAGCCCCGAGACCGCGGTGTCGGCAGCGGCGGCCGACAGGGGCGGCCCGCCGGACAGCACCTCGAGGTCGCCCAGCCGCACCGTGCGGGCCGTGGCCGGCCGCGGGTCCAGGGCGGGGGGCGAGGTGGTCAAGACGGGCGCTCCGGGGGTCGGGGCCGGCGTGGTGGCCTGGAGTCGGAGGGTGCCACCCGGGTGGCACGCCCCGCGGCACGCTACCGGCTCACCACTCGGTGACCTGTCGCGGTGCGCGGGTGCCGCTCGGCGCCACCGCGTAACGCTGCAGCGCATAGCCCATCACGTCGCGGAAGATCGGGCCGGCACCCGAACCGCCGCCGGCGCCTGACTTGGGGTTGTCCAGCACGATGTACATCGAGAACCGCGGGTCGTCGGCCGGCGCGAAGCCGGCGAAGGAGACCACGGTCGCGCTGGGGTCGTACCCTCCCTTGTCGGAGACCCGCTGTGCGGTTCCGGTCTTGCCCGACACCCGGTACCCCGGGATCGCCGCGGCGGGCGCCGTGCCGTCCTCGGCGGTGACGGCCTCGGTCATCCGCTGCAGGGCCTTGGCGGCGCGCCGGGACACGACCCGGCGGCGCTCGGGCTCGGCCGCGGGCGTGACGGTGCCGTCCGCGGCCACCCGGCCCCCCACCAGCGTCGGGGCCACGTAGACGCCATCGTTGGCCACGGTGTTCACAGCCGCCGCCATCTGGACCGCGGTGACCGACAGTCCCTGGCCGAACAAGATGTTGGCGCGGGTGATGTCGGACCAGGTGTCGGCCGGCGCCAGGATGCCGCGAGACTCGCCCGGGAGCCCGATGCCGGTGGGTTCACCCAGCCCGAAGTCGCGCAGGTACGACTCGAGGTCGCTGCCGCGCAGCCCCTTGGCGGCTCGGATCGTGCCGAGGTTGGACGACTGCGAGATGACACCGGTCGCGGTCAGCCGGATCGCTCCGTGCTCCCACCAGTCGCCGACGGTGAAGCCGTCGATGGTCATCTCGCCAGGCACTCGCAGCCGGGTCCGCGGCGTGACCTGCTCGCGGTCGAGCAGGGCGGCGAAGGTCATCAGCTTCTGCACGCTGCCCGGCTCGTAGACGTTCTGCACCGCCCGACTGCCGCGGTCCTTCTTGGCCACGGCCTGGGGCTTGTTCGGGTCGACGGTCGGCCACTCGGCCAGCGACAGCACCTGCCCGGTGCGGACGTGCGTGAGCACCGCGGTGCCGCTGTCGGCCCGGGTCTCGCGCACGGCCTGCTGCAGCCGACGCTGCGCGTACCACTGCAGGTCACGGTCGAGGGTGAGCTCGAGGCCGGTGCCCTGCTTGGGCTCGTCGACGCTGCTCGGTGCCAGCGGGATCTGCGCGCCGCTGCCGGCAACCATGTAGGTCTCGGAGCCGTCAGTGCCGCGCAGCCGCTCGTCGGCGACGGCCTCCAGGCCCGCGATTCCGCTGCCGTCCACGTTGAGGAAGCCCACGATGTTGCCGGCGACGTTGCCGGCGGGATAGGTGCGGAAGGGGTCGCGCTGGGAGAACACCCCGGTGATGTCCTCGCGCGCCAGCAGCCCGAGTGCACGCTCGGCCTGCCACATCGGCACCTGGCGCTGCAACCAGACGAACCGGGTGTCCGGGGTCCGCAGCAGCTCGACCGTCCGGAAATAGTCCAGGCCGACCACCCGCCGCAACACGGCGGCGATCTGCGGGGCATTCTCGTCGGTCATCGTCGGGTCGGCGGTGAGCGCCACCCCGTCAACGCTGCTCGCGAGCTCCTCGCCGTCGCGGTCGCGGATCACACCGCGTTCTGCATGCAGCTCCACGACCCGGGTGCCTTCCTCGGTGGCCATCGAGGCATAGGCCGACGCATCGACGCCCTGCAGCTGGACCAGCCGGGCCGCGAACAGCGACAGCACGAACGCCGTCAGCACGAAGACCACCCGGATGCGCACCTGCATGCGACGAACGCGCCGGTCGGCGGTAGCTGCGCCGCGGCCGTGCGGTGCCCGGGTCATCGACGTGCGCCCTCGCCTCGCTGCTGGGACTGCTGG
>JBBSNM010000082.1:0-12220 GCA_038232655.1 Propionibacteriales bacterium
GGGATGCCGGGCCGTTGAGTGGGCGCGTCGTGCTGGTGACGGGCGCCAGCCGCCGAGGTGCGATCGGCGCCGCGATCGCGCGTCGGGTCGCCGCCGACGGCGCCGCGGTGCTCGTGCACTCTTGGTCCCCCCACGACGCCGAGCAGGCTTGGGGCGCGGACCCGCAGGGCGCCGAGGCGTTGGTCGATGAGCTGCGCCGGCAGGGCGGGCGTGCGGAGCACGTCGTCGCGGACCTCGCCGACCCGCAGGCGCCGGCCCGGCTGGTCGACTCCGCGCGCCAGGCCTTCGGGCACCTGGACGTGCTCGTGGTGAACCACGCCCGCAGCAGCGCCCAGACCCTCGAGAACCTCACCGCCGCGGAGATCGACCTGAGCTACGCGGTGAACACCCGGGCCAGCCTGCTGCTCGTGCAGGCCTTCGCCGCGCAGCACGACGGGCGAGCGGGCGGGCGGGTCGTGCTCTTCACCTCGGGGCAGCACCACGGCGCCATGCCGGGCGAGCTGCCCTACGTCGCTTCCAAGGCCGCGCTGCACGAGCTGACGCCCAGCCTCGCGGTGCATCTGATGTCGCGCGGTATTACCGTGAACTGCGTCAACCCCGGCCCGAACGACACCGGCTGGGCCGACGAGGCCACCCGCGCCGCGGTGACGGCCCGCAACCCCGGCCAGCGCTGGAGCACCCCGGCGGACGCGGCCGAGCTCGTGGCCTGGCTGGTCAGCGACGGGGCCGGATCGGTCACCGGGACGGGTCAGCATCGGCTCGTCGGGTCCGGCCGGTCACGTCGCCGTCGTGGTCGAGGGGGTGGGCAGGCCGGGGGTGCGTGGTGGGACCGGGGTGGACTGGATGATCGAGGTGGTGGTCTGGCCGTACAGGAGGAACCGGTCGAGCACCTCCTCGAAGGTGTCGATGCCGGTGGCGTGCATCCGGAGCAAGAAGCAGTCCTCTCCGGTGATCCGGTGGCACTCGCTGACCTGGGGCAGGCTGGCGGCCAGCGCGGCGATCTTGGGAAGCTGGCCAGGGCCGGGCCGGACCCGCACGAACGCCGAGACGGGGTAGCCCAAGGCGGCGGGATCGATGTCGAGGCGGTAGCCGCGGATCACCCCGCGCTCGCTCAGGCGCCGCACCCGGTCTCGGGCGGTGGGCACCGACACCGCTACGCGGCGGGCGAGCTCAGCCATGCCGAGGCGGGGGTCGGCGTCCAGCGCGACGAGAAGCGCGTGGTCGATGCGGTCCATCATTCTCCGTACGGTAAGCGTTCAGATCCTTCCCTTGCCGGAAGCTCGGGGAAATCTGATCGTGTCTTGCCGATGTGTCATGTCGGAGGGGGGTGGCTTTTGCCACCATAGAGGCATGCCTGACCACGCATCTGCTGCACCGACGACCCGGTTCGTGGCCGCCACCGACCGGGTCCCCGCGCCGGCGTTCTTCGTCACCAGCGCGGTCTTTCACTACCTGGGCCCGGCGTTCGCGGTACTGCTGTTCGCCCGCGTCGACGTCCTGGGGGTGGCGTGGCTGCGGATAGCCTCCGCCGCCGTGATCTTCGCTGCGTGGCGGCGGCCCTGGCGGGTCTGGGCCGCATCCTCCTGGCGGCAACGCCGGCTGCTGCTCACGTTGGGTGCGGTCCTGGGGGTGATGAACAGCGCCTTCTACCTGGCCATCGACCGGCTTCCCCTGGGCACCGTCGGGGCCATCGAGTTCCTCGGCCCGGTCCTGCTCGCCGCGGTCGGGGTCCGTACCCGTCGCAACCTGACCGCGCTGCTGCTGGCCGTCGGCGGGGTCTACCTGCTCACCGACGTCCATCTCGCCGCCGAACCCGTGGGCCTGGCGCTGGCGTTCGCGAACTGCGCGTTGTTCATGGCCTACGTCGTCCTGGGTCACCGCCTGGCCGAGGACGGCGGCGCGCAAGGGATCGACCGCCTCGGCGCGGCGATGCTCATCGCCATGGTCGTGGTCGCCCCGATCGGGATCACCGAGGCCGCCGCCACCCTGACCGCACCGGTCCTGCTCGCCGCCGCCATCGGGGTCGGCATCTGCTCCTCGGTCATCCCCTACGTCTGCGACCAGCTCGCGATGGCCCGCATCCCCCGCGCCACCTTTGCCCTCATGCTCTCGTTGCTGCCCGCCACCGCCACGATCATCGGGGTGCTCGTGCTGGGACAGGTCCCCACCTGGCTCGAGGCATCCGGCGTCGCCCTGGTCATCCTCGGCGTCGCAGTCCACCAGCAGAGCACGACCGACAGTCCGCCGACATCGGCGACCGGCTCAGCGGTGACCCACCACGGCACGGCGACCACAACCGACGACGCGCAAGACCAGCGGCGCTGACCGACGCGGCCATCCCCTCTACCTGCGGGGGCCGGAGGCTGGCGGCGCACATGCTCGCGTCACGGTCAGCGCCGCAACCTGGCGCTGAGCAGGTCACGACGACGACGGCTGCACCGGCGTGAAGGTGAAGCTCGGCGCTGGCTCAGCACCGCGGAGGTGGGGGTGAGCGACCAGGCCGCGTCGATCGCTGTGGCAAGGGTGGCTTGGAGTGCGCGGATGTCGCGCGAGGCGGTGTCGTGCAGCGCCTCTGTCACGATCAGGGCGTCGATGGTGGTGGCTCGTACGGCTGAGGCGCCGCTCTGCCGGTTGGTCCACCTGCGGGCGTGGGCCTGTTCCGCGCCGTCGGCGAAGATGACCTCACCTGCGTCGGGGTGCTCGACGTCGCCGGCGAAGGTCCGAATAGCTCTCGTTGCCGGCGGCGTGGCGCACCTCGAGGTGCCCGGTGATCCGGGCGACGTCGAAGGCGGCGACCGGGATGGCGAAGGCCAGTGAGGCCGCGTTGCACAGGTCGACCAGGGGGTGCACCTGGGGCAGGGAGCCCTGCTTCCGGTAGCGCCGCAGCAGCGACTCCGAGGCGCTTCGGTACTGCGTGGGCTTGAGCCCCATCCGCGAGAAGGCCCGCCGCCAGGCCTGCACCTCGGGGAACTCGCCTTCGGAGGTGGTGGCCAGTCGGGATGCGGCGACCGCGCTGAGCTCGGCGACGGCTGCGGCGGTGGAGGCGTCTGCGGTGATGCCCTGGACGAGCAGCACCCCCGGGACCAGCTCGGGGAAGTCCCGCCAGATCTGCTCCGAGTGCTGGAAGTGCATGCTCACGCCCTCCGGGTCGGTGACGGTTCGGTCAGGGGCACGGCGCGCTGCCGTGTCCGGGCTCGGCTGGCGGGCAGTCCGAGGGCCAGCCCGCCGGCGACGACGGCGATGCCGAGCCACACCAGCGGTCGGGGGGCTGGTGCGCCCAGGGCGACTCCGGTCGCGGCGGCGGCGACCGGTGCGACGCCGGTGAGCAGCCCGGCGCGGCCGGCTCCGAGGCTCGCGACGCTGGAGTACCACAACACGAAGGCCACGGCGGTGACCGCGACGGCAAGGTAGCTGACAGCCAGAACGTCCTGCAGGCCCAGCCGCGCCGCTGCGGCCGGGCCCTCGTAGACGACGCCGAGCACGGCGAACACGACCGCGGCCAGCCAGGTGGCGTGGATCGACACACCCCAGGGCCCGTGCCGGACCAGAACGGGCACCGCGAGCAGGGTGAAGCCCGCCTCACAGACCAGGACCACGACCGCCCAGGCCAGACCGATCCCGTCGCTGCGGCCCACGCCCTGCACCAGCGCAGCGCCGCAGGTCACGACCAGCGCAGCGAGAAGCACCACCGAGCTCGGGCGGCGCCGCTCCAGGAGCGGCCCTACCACGGCCAGGATCAGCGGGACGCAGGCCACCGCCACCCCCAGGACCGCGGGTTCGGCGTGCCGTGACCCGTTGACCAGCGCGATGTTGAACACCACCAGCCCGGTCACGGCGACCCCGAGCAGCCAGCCCCACTCGACGCCGCGGGGGGCCACCACCCGACGGCGGAGCACGCGCGCGAAGCCGAGCAGGAGCAGGCAGGCGACGGTGTAGCGACAAGCCTGCGCGGTGAACAGCGGCGCGCCGGACAGCAGCGCGGAGACCGCGACGCTCCCGCCGACGAAGACCATCCCCGTCGCTCCGGACAGGATCCCGGCAGCAGCACCCGGCGCCGGCACGGCGCCCTGGCCGTGCGGTGCAGCGACGACAGCAGGATCAAGGCGAGCGGGCAAGGCAGCTCGGGACACGGCTGCCATGCTGGTCGCCTCATGGTCCGCCGAAAAGGACCACGCACGCGACATCGAGGTGGACCAATGACGCAGGCGAGGACGAGGTCGGGTGCCGGGTCGGACTTCTTGCACCTGCACGCGGGCTCGGCTCCACCGCGAGGGCTGACGACCTGGCTGACCGGTGGGCTGCGAGCAGCGATCCTCGACGGCCGCCTTCGGCCAGGAACGCGGCTGCCCGCGACCCGGGCGCTCGCCGGTGACCTGGGCATCGCCCGCGGCGTCGCCGTCGAGGCCTACCAGCGACTCGGCGACGAAGGACTGGTGAGTGCCAGGACCGGAGTCGGCACCCTCGTCATGCCCCTGGCGACAACCACCGTGCCGACCGTGCCGCCGGCACAGCGACGAGCCGACCCCGGCCAGGCGGACGCCGCGCCGCGACTCCCCGTTGCTGCCTCGCTGCGGCTCGAAAGTGCCGAGCTGGACCTGTCACCAGGCGTGCCGGACCTGGCGGCGTTCCCCCGCGCGGCCTGGCTGCGCGCCGAACGGGCGGTCCTGAGCCAGGTGACTGCGGCCGATCTCGGCTACGGCGACCCGCGCGGCAGCGCGCGGCTGCGGCAGGAGCTCGCCGGCTGGCTGGCCCGCACCCGCGGCGTCCGCGCCCGTCCGGGCGACATCATCGTCGTCGCCGGCGTCGCCCAGGCACTTGCACTGCTCGCCCAGACCTTGCGAGCCTCTGGCGCGACCGCGATCGCCGTAGAAGAACCCAGTTCACGCGGCGCCCGCGACGAGCTGACCCACTGGGGCCTGCGACCCGTACCGGTTCGGGTCGACGAGCACGGCCTCGACGTCGACGAGCTTGAACGATCCGGCCTGCAAGCGGCGCTGCTCACCCCAGCCCATCAGTTCCCCACCGGCGTGGTGCTGTCCCCGCCGCGACGCCGTGCCGTGCTGGACTGGGCCCGGGCCGGGCGGCTGATCATCGAGGACGACTACGACGCCGAACACCGCTACGACCGCGCACCGGTACCCGCGCTGCAATCCGCCGCGCCCGACCACGTCGCCCACACCGGCAGCACGTCCAAGACCCTCGCGCCCGGGATGCGCCTGGGCTGGCTGGTCCCCCCGGGCCATCTGCAGACCGAGCTCGTCGCCGCCAAGCACGCCAGCGACCTGGGCAGTCCCGCCCTGCCGCAACTCGTGCTCGCCCAGTTGCTCGCCAGCGGCGCGTACGACCGTCACCTGCGCCTGCTGCGCGCCCGCCAGCGCAGACGACGAGACGCGATGCTCGCCGCGCTGCGCGAGCACCTGCCCGCCGCCCGCGTCGAGGGCGTCGCCGCCGGACTGCACCTGCTCATCACCCTGCCCGACCTGCCCGGCGATCCCGCCGACACCGAGCTCGCCGACGCCGTCCGGCACGCCGGGGTGCTCGTCCACCCGCTGTCCTGGCACCGCCAGCTCCCCGGACCCCCCGCCCTCGTCCTCGGCTACGCCGCCCACCCACCCGACCGGTTGACCGACGCAGTCCGGCGCCTGGCCGCCGTCATGCCCAGGACGGCGGCACGCCCGTCGTGACGACCGGCCGAGGCCGCCCCCGGTTCCCCTGCGACAGCTACAGCTCACGCCGGAGCAGGTCGGCGCCGATCCTCTCGGCGGCTTGATGATCGACCGCTTAAGAGGTGCGCTACGAGAAGATCGGCTACCGGGACAAGACGCCGGAGGTGCCGAGAAACGTGGGTCAGCCCAGGTGCTTTCGAATCACCGCGCCACCGCGGTCAGGGACGGGCGGGCAGGCCGCTTTCGGTGGGGAGGCCGGCTTCGGTCCAGTCCTGGATTCCGTCGGCGTACTTGCGGACGTTGGTGTAGCCGAGCTTCTCGAGCTTGCTGGCGACCTGGCCGCTGTTGGCGCAGGCGGGGTTGGAGCAGTAGGTGACCAGGGCGGCGTCCTTGTCGGGCAGCAGTCGGGGGGCCTGGGTGTCGACGTCGTCGGCGACGAGGTTGAGCGCGCCGGGCAGGTGCTGCTGGGCGTAGTAGGACTCCGGGAGCGCGTCGATGAGAGTCAGGGTGCCGGCATCGAGCCCGGCCTTGACCTGGTCACGGCTGATGGTCTGGGTCATGTGGTGCCTCCGGTGATGTGGTCGAGCGGGGAGTGGGGGTGTGCTCCGGTCAGAAGGTCTTGGCGGTCTCGCGGGCTGTCGCATGGGCGGACTGGCGGGCCTGGTCGGCGTCGCCGGACAGCGTGGGGTGGTAGCGGATCTGGCTGATGTCGGTGATGCCGGTCCAGGCCAGCCAGTCGTTGAAGTAGGTGGACTGGAAGTCGGTGCCGAACTCTGCTCCGAGCGCGGGGCCCCAGACGGCGCTGGTGTAGATGACGGCGGCGCGCTTGCCCTGGTCGGCGAGCAGGTGGGTGTAGCCGGTCGTGGCGTCGACGCCGAACACCATGTCGGGCTGGGAGATCACGTCGATGAACTGCTTGAGGATGTACGGGACGCCGGCGTTCCACATCGGCACGCTGAACAGCAGTCGGTCGGCTGCGGCGAAGCGGGCGAAGGTCTCCTGCGCCGCCTTCCAGGCGGCGGCCTGCTCACCCTCCGGCGTCCCGCCGCCGAAGACGGTCATCTTCGCGCCGGCGGCAGCCGGGCCGAACTCCGGCAGCGAGCCGTCCCACAGGTCCCAGGTCTGGACCTGGTCGTCGGGGTGGGTCTCCCGGTAGCTCTCCAGGAACGTGCTGGCGATCTGCAGCGACTCCGACGCGGCGCCGCGGGGCGAGGCGGAGATATGGAGCAAGGTGGACACGGGCGTGCCTCTCAGTGCGGTGGGCTGCGACCCGGGCTTCCGCCGAGGCAACAGGCGGACTAGAGTCCGCTTCATGTCCCAGGACCGTAACGGACCGCAGTCCGGATCGTCAACAGTGCCGCTCTCCTACGACGGCGCTGGCTGCCGGACGGAGTTGCCTGTGCTCGACGTCGGCGTGGTCAGGGAGCGCGCCGACGCCGCCCGCAACCGGCTGCGGGTGCTGGCGGCAGCCGAGCGGCTGTTCGCCGAGCGCGGCGTCGCCGGCGTCACGATGGACGACATCGCCGCAGCCGCAGGCGTCGGCAAAGGCACCCTGTACCGCAGGTTCGTGGACAAGGGCGGTCTCGCGGTCGCCCTGCTCGACCAGCGAGAGCGCGAGCTCCAGCAGCAGATTCTGGCCGGGCCACCGCCGCTGGGCCCCGGGGCCGAACCGGCCACGCGGCTCGCCGCGTTCGTCACCGGCTACCTGACCGTCCTCGAGCGGCAGCTCGACCTCGTCCTGCTGTCGGAGACCTCCACGCCCGGAGCTCGGCTGCGCACCGGCGCGCACACCTTCTGGCGCCAGCACTGCCGCTATCTGCTGACGCACGCCGGCGCCCCGCACCCCGACCTGCGCGCCGACCTTCTGCTCGCCGGCCTGGCCGCCGAGCAAGTCCAGCACTGGGTCCACGACCAGCGTCACGACCTCGCGGCCGTTGCGAGCGCCGTGTGCTCGGCCGCGGTCGCCCTCACGCAAGATGTCGAGTCCGTGGCTTGATGGACACCATCAAGCCACGGAGGACGAAGCATGGCGGCACCACGGAAGTACCCACACGAGTTGCGTGAGCGCGCGATTCGGCTGGCGATGGACGCTCCCAAGGAACCGACGACTCGGCCACACCTGATGAAGGCGACGCCAGCCCACAAGGCCGCGTACATGGGCCACGCCGACGTCACCCGTCTGCTGGTCGCGCATTCGCGGCTGGATCTGGACGGCCAGGGCCCCTACAACGGCTACACCGCACTGCACGACGCCGCCTGGCACGGGCACCTCGAGGCCGCGAGGGCACTGGTCGAGGCTGGCGCCCGCACCGATGTGCGCGGGCACGCCAGCCGCACAGCGCACGACATGGCCCGCGAGTACGGACACACGGCGATCGTCGGCCTGCTGTCCAGCCCGTACCCACGGCCGACCGAAGGAAGAGATCGGTGACACAGCACGTCGCGCTCGCGGACTGTCGGATCGTGCACCCACGGCCCCTGCAGAACATCGAGATCGTCACCGCAGGCGCGGCCCCGAGAAGCTTCCCCGCTCGCGTCTCCGGGTCGCTGGGCATCTGCCTCAAGACGGGTCCGGCCCACGACGTGGTGGCCGACGGCCGTCGGATGGTCTACCCCTCGGACGCGATCGTCGTCCGTCCGCCCGGATGTGTTTGGTCCAGCGACCCGGGTGTCTACGGGTTCGTCTCGGTCGACATCGGTCCCGCGGAGTTCGTGGAGACAGGAGTCCCGGGCTCGATGACCTTCCTGCCGCCCACGGCGATCCTCGGCTTCACGTCGATGGTCCGGGCGCTCGCCGGCGCCGAGGCGCCGCTCGAGGCGGAGGAGATCGTCGCCCGGCTCGTGGCGAGCGTCATCGACTCAGGGACACTCGCGAAGGACATGCCTCTCGGGGAGAAGGAGGGACAGCACACCGTCGACCGGGCCCAGGATTTCCTCCGGGCCAGCGTGGGAGGACGCCCGACGCTCGAGGAGACGGCGGAGGCGGCGGGCGTCGACAAGTTCGTGCTCCTGCGCCACTTCCGCCGCAGGCTCGACACCACCCCGCACACCTATCTCGTGATGCTGCAGATCAACCGGGCGCAGGAGCTGATCGCTCACGGGGCGTCGCTCACCGAGACAGCGTCCGCAGCGGGGTTCGCAGACCAGGCTCACATGGGCCGGTGGTTCAGACGTCTGTGCGGCATCACACCGGCAACATACCGACGCGCCCTGCGAACGTGACGCCGCCGTCAATTGCGTTCAAGACGAGGTGCAGGGGCGGTGGAAGCCTCCACCGCATGAGTGACGACAGGATCGCGATTGTCGACGCGACGACGCGAATCGCGTGGCTCGCCGGCCGGCGGGAGTGGGACCGGCTCGTGGAGGTGTTCACCGACCAGGTCCAGGTTGACTACACCAGCCTGGCCGGTGGCGCGCCGACACGCCTGAGCTCGGCAGACCTGGTGGCCTGGTGGCGGAGCGGCCTCGGCGGGCTGGACGCGACCCAGCACCTGGTTTCGGACCACCTGGTGGACGTCGACGGTGACGTCGCCGTGGCCACGGCTCAATTCATCGCCACCCACGTGCTGGCCAATTCCCGAGGTGACAGCACCTGGACCGTGGGGGGCCACTACCGCTTCGGACTGGCCCGCTTCGACGACGGATGGCGCATTGATGCGGTCACGATGACCGCCACGTGGGCCACCGGGAACCAGCAGATCATGACCCTGGCGACCCAGGCGGCGCCTTGAGCCAACGGGTCGCGGTGGTGACCGGCGCCAACCGCGGCATCGGACAGGAGGTGGCCCGTCAGCTGGCCGCCACAGGCGACATCGTGATCCTGACGTCGCGAGACCTCGCCAAAGGCAGCGCTGCGGCGAGTGCCTTCGCCGAGGCCGGCCTCGACGTCTCCGCACAGCAGCTGGACGTGACAGACCCGGGCAGCGTCACCGCCCTCGCCGAGACGATCGGACATCGCCACGGACGGATCGACGTGCTGGTGAACAACGCAGCGATCGGCTATGACACGTGGCAGTCAGCGGTTGCGGCCGACTTGGCCTTCGTTGCCGAGGCGATGAACACGAACGTTTTCGGAGCCTGGCGAGTCACCCAGGGTCTGCTTGCGCTGCTGCGGAGCAGCGCCCACGGACGGATCGTCAACGTCTCCAGCGGTGCCGGGGCATTGACGGACATGGGTGGCGGGCTGCCCGCCTACAGGCTGTCCAAGGTCTGCCTCAACGCACTGACCCGGATGTGGGCCGCTGAGCTCGCTGCTGATCGCATCCTGGTCAACGCGGTGTGCCCCGGCTGGGTGGCCACCGACATGGGCGGCCCAGGAGGACGTCCGGTGCCCGAGGGCGCCGCTGGCGTCGTCTGGGCCGCCGCCCTGCCCGACGACGGTCCGAGCGGCGGCTTCTTCCGCGACCGCCGACCGATCCCCTGGTGAAGCACGACCGAGAGAGGACCCCGTGACCAGGCCCGAGACCACAGACCCGAAGGTCGCAGCCATCGCTGCATTCTTCGAGGCCTACGCCGCGCATGACCGCGACGGCATCGCCGCCGTCCTCGACGACGGCATCACCTGGACCATCCCCGGACACCACCCGCTGGCCGGTACCAAGGAGGGCGTCGAGGAGGTGCTGGCGTTCTTCGACGCCCTCGCGTCTGCCGGGTTCCAGGCAGAGACGTTCTTCCTGGAGACCAGCGACGAGTACGTCGTCGACATCCATCGTGGCTACTCCACTCGGGGCGCCGGACAGGTGGACACCACGTGGGCGCTGGTGTGGCACTTCAACGCCGCCGGCAAGGTCGACCGGGTGGTCAACCTGAGCGGGGACCAGCACCAGATGGACGCCTTCGTGTGGGACAACTACCCGCTCCAACCACTGCCTGACCGTCTCCTGCCCCGTCGCCACTGACACCCGACCGCCACGCTGCGCACGCCAACGAACAGGGAGCACGCCGTGTCCACTGCTGTCAGCACCGAACGCGTCCGGTTCTCGTCCGGGGACAACACCCTCGTTGGCGACCTGTACCGGCCCGTCGGCGCGGCCGGGACCGGCCCTGCCGTCATCGTCACGGGGTCGTGGACCACGGTGAAGGAGCAGATGGCCGGCCTCTACGCGCGACGGCTCGCGGCGGAGGGGCTGACGACGTTCGCCTTCGACTTCACCGGATACGGCCAGAGCCAGGGCCAGGTCCGCGATCTGGAGGACCCCACGCAGAAGACGGCGGACATCGCGGCCGCCGTGGACCACCTGAGCGGACTCGACGGCGTCGACGCCCAGCGGCTGGGCGCGCTGGCCATCTGCGCCAGTTCTGGTTACACCGCCGTCAACGCTGCTGACGACCCCCGGGTCACCTCGATCGCCCTGGTGGCCCCGTGGCTGCACAACCGGGACCTGGTCAAGCCCTACTACGGCGGAGACGAGGGCGTCGCCGAGCGCATCAGGGCCGGCGAGGCGGCACGAGCCCACTTCGAGGAGAGCGGCGCTGTCGGCTACGTCCCTGCGGTGTCGGCCACCGACGAGTCGGCGGCCATGTTCGGCCCCTGGGACTACTACCTCAACCCCGACCGCGGAGCGATCGCTCAGCGGGACTGATCGACCTGTTTGCCCTGCAGCCGTGCGTTGAATCTGGATGCCTCGATGACGGCGCGCTAGTGGGTCCCCTGGCTGATCACGGCCGGGCCGGCCTAGCTCGGCGGCCCGAATGACGACGCGCCGTACGGGTTGCCGCCCGCCGCGGAGACCGCCGGGTCGGTGATGGGGGTCCCGAAATGACCACTTCGGCCCAGGCAAGGTCGTCGAGCCGTGCCTCCGTTACTTCGGAACTCTCCCGGACATACTCCGCCCAGGTCGGGTTGGACTCAATCGCACTCGCCGGCGCGACTGGGACCTTGCGGAGCCGCACCTGCGCACCGGACTTCTCGGCGCCCTCGGCCACGGCCTGGGCCAGCGCGTGCACCGTGCCGGTCGAGCTGTAGATGACGGCGGCCGTCACCGGATCCATGCTGGGTTGGTTCCTCTTCCTTCCTTCGCTGGTCGGAGTAGGACTCTGCGAGCCTTGGACTTCCGACGGCACGGCGGCCCGAAATGTGAGGTCGGCCAGCCTCACACTTTGCCCTGCCATCTCGTCGAACTACTTGAGAGCAGAAGAGTCGAGGAGATCGCTGAGACCATGACTGAAGAATCGGGGCCGGCGGACGGCGGACGAGACCCGAGTCTGGGCGAGATCATGAGTGAGCGACCCCAGCTCATCAACCTCGCCTACCGTCTGCTCGGGTCGCTCACGGACGCCGAGGATGTCGTCCAGGAGGCCTACACCCGCTGGTACGCGATGGCCCCCGAGCGGCAGGAAACCATTGTGTCCCCGGGCGCGTGGCTCACCACGGTCGCCAGCCGGATCTGTCTGGATCTCCGCGGGTCGGCGAGGACACGGCGGGAGAAATACGTGGGCGAGTGGATTCCTGAGCCGATCCCAGGTGGCACGGAGTGGATCAACCGACGGTTGGCTGGCGCCGCGAACGATGCGGTCGACCCGGCCGACCGGGTGACCCTTGACGAATCCCTCAA
>JBBSNM010000083.1:0-11728 GCA_038232655.1 Propionibacteriales bacterium
CACGTCGGCGGTCTGCGCCAGCAGCAGCGCGTTGTTGGCCGCGTCGTCCTTGGCCCGGCCCGACCAGCGGGCGGACAACACGCCGGGCATGCCGTTCAGCGCATCGACGCACAGCCCGGAGTCGTCGGCGAGCGCGGGCAGGCCGGTCGCGGTGAGCGCTGCCCGGGCCTTGATCAGCGCATTGGCCTCGAACGTCGCCTCGGTCTCGGCCGGCTCGTCATACGCCGCGACGTCGTCCAGCCCGAGCACCTCGATGCCGGGCAGGCGCGGCTCGGCGATGCGGCGCAGCTCGGCCAGCTTGCCCGCGTTGCGGGTGGCGAGCACGACGCGGGGGCTCACGGGCAGCTCACTGGCGGGTCACAGCGTCGCTCAACGGGGCATCAGCGGCTCCGCCAGCGCCTCGCCTTGGATGCGGGTCAGGTCGGCGCAGCCGCGAGCGGCCAGCTCGAGCAGCCGGTCCAGCACCGCCTTGTCGAACGGGTCGCCCTCGGCGGTGCCCTGCACCTCGACGAAGCGGCCGTCACCGGTCATCACCACGTTCATGTCGGTGTCGGCGCGCACGTCCTGCTCGTACTCGAGGTCCAGCACCGGCTCGCCGTCCACCACACCGACCGAGATGGCCGCCACCGACCCGGTCAACGGCTCGCCCTTGAGCGCACCCTGGGTGCGCAGCCCGCTCACCGCATCGGCAAGGGCGACGTAGGCGCCGGTGATGGCGGCCGTGCGGGTGCCGCCGTCGGCCTGCAAGACGTCGCAGTCGACGACGATGGTGTTCTCGCCCAGCGCCCTGGTGTCCACGACGGCGCGCAGCGAGCGGCCGACCAGCCGCGAGATCTCGTGCGTGCGCCCGCCGATCTTGCCCCGCACCGACTCGCGGTCCGACCGGGTGTGCGTCGCCCGTGGCAGCATCGCGTACTCGCCGGTCACCCACCCCTGACCGGACCCGCGGCGCCACCGGGGCACCCCCTCGGTGGCGCTGGCCGCGCACAGCACCCGGGTGCGGCCGAACTCCACCAGCACCGAGCCCTCCGCGTGGTCCAGCCAGCCGCGGGTGACGCGCACCGGCCGCAGCTGGTCGGGAGGTCGGGCAGCTGCTGCGGGTGTTTCGGTCTGGGTCATGACGGCGAGCCTAGCCAGCCTTCGCCCAGCCCCGGTCCGTGGCACGTGCGGTTAACGGCCCGCCGATCCCGCGGCCAGAACCGACCGTTCGCGCGACCTTCGCGCGACCTGAGGTGAGCGATCGCGAGGCGGCACGCGGGTGCTGGTGCGCGACCCGGTGGCACCGTGGAAGGATGGGCGATCGACCGCGACGCACGGCGCGGGACGCAGACACGCCCACTGATACCGACAGACACAGGCGCCGCACCCGCAGCGCACCGACCGAGGAGGACTCGTGGCCGCAGGGGCGAACCCGCCGACGGGCGAGCAGACGCCGGAGCAGATCGTCCGCGACATCGAGGGCACCCGCGAGCAGCTCGCACGGACCGTCGACGCGCTGGTCGACCGCACCAGCCCCAAGAACGTGGCCGCACGCACGCTCGCGAGCGTCAAGGCCGCGTTCTTCGCTCCGGACGGGTCGCCGCGCCTCGACCAGTTCGCCAAGGCTGGCGGTGCGGTGGTCGGCGTGGTCGCCGTCGTGGTGGTGCTGCGCCGCGTCGTTGGCGACTGACGCCCGCGGCGACGAGGTCGGGGGGTCGTGGTGAGCGGTTCCGATCCCGACGGGCTCCCCATCCGGATGCTGCATGACCGGCTGCTGGCGAGCCTCGACCAGGAGGCCGGCGAGCGGCGGTCCAGCGCGGGCATCGTCATCCCGGCGACGGCGTCGGTGGGACGGCGGCTGGCGTGGGCGAAGGTGTGCGCGGCCGGCCAGAACGTCCGGACGGTGCAGCCGGGCGACCGGGTGCTGTTTGACCCTGCGGACAAGGCGGACGTCGAGGTGCGAGGGGTGGGGTACGTGCTGCTGCGCGAGCGCGACCTGCACGCGGTGGCGGCCGAACGGATCGAGGCTGGCCAGACCGGCCTCTACCTGTAGCGGTGCGAGTACGACCGTGAGCATCCCCGACGCCACCTGGACACCGCGACGCGAATGGCGGCGGCGTACCCACGAGCTGCGTACCAGCGGCCTGGTCATCGTCCAGATCTGCCTCGCGGCGACGCTGGCGTGGCTGATCGCCACCCGGCTGGCCGGCCACCCGCAGCCGTTCTTCGCCCCGATCGCGGCCGTGATCACCGTCACGTCGGCGCTCGGCCACCGCCGCTGGATCCTGGTCGAGCTTGCCGCGGGGGTGGCGATCGGCGTCTTCGTCGGAGAGCTGTTCCTCGGGCTGATCGGCCGCGGCAGCTGGCAGCTGGCGCTGGTCATCGCGATCGCCGCATCGCTCGCGGTGCTGCTCGACATCGGCCGGCTGGCGACGATCCAGGCCTGCACCTCGGCCATCTTGCTGGTGACGGTCCTCCCCGCCGCGACCACCGTGCAGCAGATCGCCGTTGACCGGTTCGTCGACGCGCTGATTGGTGGTGCCGTCGGTCTGCTCGTCAGCACCGCGCTCGCCCCCGACCCGGTGGGCGAGCTGGAGCGGGACGCCAACGCGGTTCTCAGCGAGCTCGCCGACCTGCTCGGATCGGCTGCCACCGCGCTGCGTTGGGGAGACCCGGGGGTGGCGTGGACGGCGCTGCAGCAGGGGCGCGCGCTGGAGGGGCCGCTTCGCAGCCTCGGCGACACGGCGGCGTCGTCGCAAGAGTTGGCGCGGATCTCTCCGCTGCGCTGGCGCCAGCGCGAGCACGTGCTGCTCTACACCCGGTCGCTGCGCTACGTCGACCACGCCGTACGCGACGCTAGGGTGCTCACCCGGCGCATCGAGGCGATGCTGCGGCGCGGCTACACCGACGGGGTGGCGGTCGCGCCGGCGCTGCAGCAGCTGGCCGGCGCGGTCCGGCTGTTCGCCGACGACCTGGCCGAGCAGGACCGCTTCGACGAGGTGCGCGCGACGCTGGTCGGCGTGTCCCGCCGGGCCACGGACGCCCTGACCGGCGAGGCCTCACTCGGGCTCACCGTCGTGGTCGCGCAGACCCGGGCGCTGGCCGCCGACCTGCTGTACGCCACCGGTACCACCTCCGACGAGATGGACAAGCTGCTGGACTAGACGGCATGCGGTGACCCCGCCACAGCGACGGGTCACCGCATCCCGTCTAGTCCGCGTCCGCCCCGACGCAGCTTCCGCGGGGTTCGCCGTAGCGTCGGAGTGTCGGGGGAGTGATGCTGTAGCGTCGGCCGGTGACCCGCACCCTCGGATGATCGGAGGAGCGGAAATTTCTTGGTGTGCGTACCGGGTTGTCCCGGCTACACCCGAACCGACGGCAGGGAGCCGCGCATGGACATGTTCGCGTCGATGACGATGCCGGCGATCTTCTTCACCGGCCTGCTGGTGCTGGTCGTGCTGGGCGTCGCGCTCTACGTCGTGGTGCGGCTTGCGGGCCAGCGTCGGGCCGACGCCGAGCACCACCCGCGCGATCCCGCGCCCCGTACGGACCGCGACCCGCGCTGAGGATCCAGCGGCACCGGCTGTCTCGCAGGCGCGACCGGCCGGGGGGACGGGCGCGTACGAACGTGCCGGCCAGGCCGGCTCCACTACGCTGAGCGAGCAGGCGGGGCCGGCCGGGGCCGCGCCGCGAGGTGGGTCGGGCACCGGACGGAGGAGGCGCGGTGACGTCGTCGGCGGCCGCACCGCACCTGCACTCCGCGCTGGTCGATCTGCGCGACGCGCTGTGGGCAGCCCCGCTCGGGCTGGACGTGCCCGAGGCGCAGGCACAACGGCAGGATCGCCAGGAGATGGTCCACCAGCTCGACGACTACGTCCTGCCGAGGGTGGTGCGGCTGGACGCCCCGCTGCTCGCCGTGGTCGGCGGTTCCACCGGTGCGGGCAAGTCCACCCTGGTTAACTCCCTCATGGGCCGTCCCGTCAGCCAGGCCGGCGTGCTGCGGCCCACCACCCGTTCACCGGTGCTGGTGCACAACCCTGCCGACGCGCACTGGTTCGGCCCTGACCGCATCCTGCCCGAGCTGGCGCGCACGACGGCGCCGACTGCCGACGCCGGTGCGCTGCACCTGGTCGCCAGCGCCGCGATGCCGAGCGGGTTGGCGCTGCTGGACGCCCCCGACGTCGACTCCGTCGAGCGGGCGAACCGCACCCTGGCCAGCCAGCTGCTCGCCGCGGCCGACCTGTGGCTGTTCACCACCTCGGCGGCACGCTACGCCGACCAGGTGCCGTGGGGGTTCCTGCGGACCGCGGCCGAGCGCAGCACCGCGATCGCGATCGTGCTCGACCGCACCGCGCCCACCGCCGTGGAAGAGATCCGTGCGCACCTGCAGCAGATGCTGACCGACCAGGGTCTGCGCGGCACCCGGCTGTTCGTGGTGCCCGAGTCCACCGTCGACGTCGAGGGGCTGCTGCCTCGCGACGCGGTCGCCGAGGTGCGCAGCTGGCTCGCCAGCATCGCCTCCGACTCCGCCGCTCGCACCCGCATCATCCAGCAGACGCTGAGCGGTGCCGTCCGGCAGCTGGTGCGCCGGGGCGCCGCGCTCGGCGACGCCGTCGAGGAGCAGCAGCGCACCGCCGAGCGGCTGCGCGGCGACGTGCAGTCGGCCTACGAGCAGGCGGTCGCCGAGGTCGCTCGCGGCACCGGGGACGGCACCCTGCTGCGGGGGGAGGTGCTGGCGCGGTGGCAGGAGTTCGTCGGCGCCGGTGAGCTGACCCGCAAGCTCGAGCTGGGGGTGGGGCGGCTACGCGACTGGGCGCTGGCGGCCGTGCGCGGCCGCCAGCCCGCCGCCGCACCGGTCGAGCAGGCGGTCCAGCACGGTCTGCACACCATGCTGGTCGAGCAGGCCGAGGCCGCGGCGGAGCGCGCGGAGGCCCGCTGGGCCGCCAGTGACGCCGGCCGGTCGTTGCTGAGGCAGGCACCGCAGCTCGGGCGCGCCACCCGCGGGCTGGGTGAGCAGGCCGAGCAGGCGGTGCGCGACTGGCAGAGCGCGATCGTCGACCTGGTGCGCAAGGAGGGCGCCGACAAGCGCTCGACGGCGCGGGTGCTCGCCTACGGCATCAATGGGCTCGGGGTCGCGCTGATGGTCGTGGTGTTCGTGCACACCGCCGGCCTCACCGGGGCCGAGGCCGGGGTCGCGGGCAGCACCGCCGTCATCGCGCAGAAGGTCTTGGAGGCGGTCTTCGGCGACCAGGCCGTCCGCTCGCTCGCCGACCGGGCGCATGCCGACCTGATCGCTCGCGCCGAACGGCTGCTCGCCAGTGAACGGGACCGCTTTCTGGTGCTGCTGGACGAGCATGCCGGTGCGGCCTGCTCGTCCGGCTCCGAGCAGCCGTTGCGGGCCGCCGTACGCCGCCTCGACACAGTCCGTCCGCAGGTGGTTGCGTGAGCGTGCAGGCGGTGACCGCTGGCGCCCGCCGGATGCTCGGTCGCACCGGTCGGACGGAGCCGAGCACCGTCGACCGCGCGGGCGCGCTGCAGGAGGCCACGACGGCGGCACGCGGCCGGCTGGACGACGGCGTACTCGACCACGCCGACGACGTGGTGCACCGGGCGCAGGCGCGGCTGCGGCTGTCCGGCGAGCACACCGTCGTCGCGCTGGCCGGTGCCACCGGGTCGGGCAAGTCGTCGCTGTTCAACCGGCTGGTCGGCCTCGAGCTGGCCACGGTGGGCGTGCGCCGTCCCACCACCGCACGGACGCTGGCGTGCACCTGGTCACCGGCGGGTGCCGACGAGCTGCTCGGGTGGCTCGGGATCGACGACCGGCACCAGTCGACCCAGCGCAGTGCCCTCGACGGCACCACACCCGCCGACGACGACGGGCTGCACGGCCTGGTGCTGCTTGACCTGCCCGACCACGACTCGACCCAGGTGGACCATCACGTCGAGATGGCCCGGCTGGTCGACCATGCCGACCTGCTGGTGTGGGTGCTCGACCCGCAGAAGTACGCCGACCTCGCCGTGCACGAGCGCTTCCTGCGCCCGATGGCGCCGCATGCCGAGGTGATGCTCGTCGTGCTCAACCACGTCGACGCGCTGACACCCGAGCAGCGCGACGACACGCTGGCCGATGTTCGCCGGCTGCTGGACGCCGATGGGCTGAGCGCCGTGCCGCTGCTGGCCACCTCGGCAGCCACCGGTGAGGGCATCGGCGAGCTCACCGAGATCCTGACCGAACGGGTCGCCGCCAAGCGGGCGCTGCGGCAGCGGCTGGATGCCGACCTGCGGCTGGCCGCCGAGTCGGTGCGGGCCGAGCACCGCGGGCCTGGCTCGGCCGGCGAGGTGGCCAACCTCGACGACGGCGACCGGGCCGCCCTCGTTCGGGCGCTGGCGGCTGCCGCCGGGGTCCCCACCGTCACCCGGGCGCTGGAGCGCGCCGTGGCCGCGCGCGCCCGCCAGGACACCGGCTGGCCGCCCACCCGGTGGCTGCAGCGGCTGCGGCGTGACGAGCTGCGAGACCTGCGGCTGGCAACCGCGGACGGTTCCGCCGGGCTGGTGCACTCGTCGCTGCCCGGTGCGACGCCGGTGCAGCGGGCCGGCGTCGACTCCGCGGTGCGGCAGGTCGCGGACCGGGCGTCCGCGGGCTTCGCCCGGCCGTGGGCAGACGCCGTACGTCGGGCGTCGACCAGCCGGCGCGACGAGCTGCCGGACGCTCTGGACCAGGCCGTCGTCGGCACCGATCTCGACCTCACCCGCCGCGGCTGGTGGTGGACGCCGGTGCGGGTGCTGCAGTGGGTGCTGCTCGCCTGCGCGGTCGTGGGGCTGGTCTGGCTGCTCGGGTTGGCCGCCCTCGGTTGGCTGCAGCTGCCGCTGCCCGAGACCCCGCGCACCGAGGGCATTCCGACGCCGACCCTGCTGCTCGTGGCCGGCGTGCTACTCGGCATCGTGCTGGCCGCGGTGAGCCGGCTCGCGGCTCGCGGCTCGGCGCGTCGGCGGGCGCGGGTCGCCGAGCGCGCGTTGCATGCCTCGGTGGCCACCGTGGCCGACACCCATGTCGTGGCGCCGGTGCGGGCCGAGCTGGACCGGCACGACCGGGTGGGCGCCGCGCTGCAGTCGGCCGTGCGCGGCTGAGCCGCACCCTGCCCGGTTTGGCCCGGCCCGGTTTGGCCCGCCCCGGTTGGCCCGGACGGGTGGGCCCTGCCCACCGGCGGCGGGTCGCTCACTCGGTTCGGTCCGCACCTTTGCACGTGTTGGCGCGGTGCTCTTGGGACCGAGTGACGCGCCAAGCCCCCCCGGGGCGGTGGGCCTCGCCGGCTCGGCGACCCCGGCGACCAGCGCTCATACCGACCCGGCTGCCAGCCCGAGCAGCCAGCCGCTGACCGGGGAGCCACCCATGGTCCGCACGACCCAGCGGCTGGTCGCGGTCGGGTAGGCGCGGACCGTACGCGCCACCGGGCCGCCGTCGAAGATCTCGATGATCGACCCGTCCACGAGCACCCGGGGCGGCACCAGCGGCGTCGGGGAGATGTCCCACTCGGCGACCAACCGCGCCGCGGTACCGGCATCGGCATCGTCGCCGTCCACGAGCCACAGCGACACCGGCCCCGTCACGCCGCCCAGGTCGAGGTCGAACGCCGCCGTCTCGAACGGCTCGCCCGAGACGACCGGGAGCGGCTCGCGGCGCAGGGCGTCCAGCTCGGCCGCCGGCCGGGACACCAGCACGTCGTCGACCAGCGACAGCTCGCGGGCGAAGGTGAGCACCCCGGCCCAGCCGGCGGCGGCCACCTCCTCGGCGTTGCGGCTGTCCTCGCGCGACCAGCCCCACAGCAGCACGCGGTCACCGATCGGCAGCACCCGCGGGGCGTAGAACGTCGGGCCGCTGTCGAGCTCACCCGCCAATCGGGGCGTGAACCGCGGCCCGGCGGGTCCGTCGGCAAGGTCACCCACGAACCAGCGCACCCCGTCGAGGGAGAAGTCGTCGCCCACCCGCCGCCACAGCGAGACCAGCAGCACCCAGCGGTCGTCGACCCGCACCAGGTTGGGGCACTCCCACACGTTGGCCGGAGCCGCGGTGGCCGCCAACCGGTCGGCCGTGGTCAGCAGGCGGCCCAGCGGAGTCCACGCCCGCAGGTCGTCGCAGCCGTAGACGAGCAGCTGCGGCTGGCCGCGCCGGTGGCCGGCCCCCTGCACGGCGTAGCGGTGACCGGCCAGCTCGAAGACGAACGGGTCCCGGACGTCGGTGACCGCCGGGTCGTCGGGCATGCCGGCGACCGAGCCCGACTCGGGCACCCAGGTCTGCATCCGCCGGTCGCTGCGGGCGAGCAGCACCTGGGAGCGCCCGCCATCATCGACGACACCGCTGTAGACGGCGGTCGGCGCGCCGGCATCGTCCACCACGCACCCGCTCCAGCAGCCGTACGCGTCCAGTTCGCCGGGGCGGTTGACCAGCGCGATCGGCTCGTGTCGCCAGTGCACGAGGTCGGTCGAGCTGACGTGGCCCCATTTGATCGCCGCGTGCAGGGACCGGTCGGGGTTGTGCTGGAAGAACAGGTGATAGCGGCCGTCGACGTACGAGCAGCCGTTCGGGTCGTTCACCCAGCCGCGGTCGGGGCGCCCGTGCAGCCTCGGGAAGGCCGGATCCGGGTGCTCCTCGCGGTGCTGGGGGTGCTCGGTGTGCATGGGCCGCACCTGCCGCCTTCCGTAGGTGACCCGGCCGCCCCATCATGGCCCTGTGCAGCCTCTCGATGCCGGGTTGGCCGCCGCGGTGTGGTCGGCGTTCGTCGCGCGGCACCCCGAGCACGCCGGCGAGGTGCCGCCGTTCGACCGGTTCGGGACTCCGACGAGCTGCTCGACCTGGTGCTGCACGGACCCAAGCGCGCGACCGCGGGCGCGGTGGCGGAGTACCTCGACGCGGGTGAGCCGCTGCCGAGGATCGGCGGGTTCGGGGTCGTCGGGGACGCCGCCGGTCGGGCACGCTGCATCCTGCGCAGCGTCGAGTTGCGGATCGGCCATCCTGCGCAGCGTTGAGTTGCGGATCGGCCCGCTGGAAAGCGTCGACGACGCGTTCGCCTGGGACGACGGTGAGGGCGACCGCACGCGGGACAGCTGGTTGGCCGACCACCGCGCGTACCTCGGCCGCAGCTGCGCTCGGCGGGGCATCGAGCTCAGCGATTAGCTCGAGGTGGTCTTCGAGCGGTTCGTGGTGGAGGTGTGGCCGGAGTCGGTCGCCGACTGACGCCGCACTGCCCCCGCCCCCCGTCACCCCCGGCGCAAACGGCCCCGCGTCGTCCCACGCGTATCCCGGGCGCCCCCTGGCGGGCGCACCCGGGAGGTACACCGGTCGTAGCTGGGCGGGCCTACTCCACGCGATGGCGTCCCACCGGTCGGGGCACGCCGCATTCGGTACGTTCGGCACCATTTCCGCTGCCGCGGTGGAGCCGCACGCACCGAGTGGTCGTTGCCAACGCCGCGGGCTGTCTGTCGCCGCTGCCGTCTTCGACGTAGACTCGGCGGGTCGACCCCGTACCCGGCAGGCGCCACGTGAAGCGACGCTGCGCCACGTGAAGCGACGCTGCGCCACGTGAAGCGACGCTGCGCCACGTTTACGTGGCGCGCGGCGGCGGCGCGGTGGCGGCGGCTGACACCAGGCGGTGCAGGTCACGGGCGACCGGCTGGGTCTCGCCGGCTCGCACCGCCACGGTCACCTCGCTCCAGGCGCCGGGGTCGTTCAGCCGCAGGTAGTGCACGTGCTCGTGCCGCAGCGTGCGTACCGAGTCCGGCACGATCGCGACCCCGAGCCCGGCGGCGACCAGCGCCAGCAGGGTGACGAACTGGTTGGCCTCCTGCGCGAAGTGTGGGGTCAGCCCGGCTGCGCGGGACATCACCAGCAGCTTGTCCCACGCCCGCGGCACGCGATCGCGCGGGAGGGTGACGAACGGGGAGCGCTCGAGCTCAGCCAAGCGGATCCGCCGGCGGTGGCGCAGCACGTGGTCGTGCGGGACCGCGGCCAGCAGTGGCTCCCGCTGCAGCGTCTGGACCTGCAGGTCGTCGGTCGGCTCCAGATCACGGCCGAGCCCGACGTCGATCTCGCCGTCGAGCAGCTGAGGCACCTGCTCCTCGGTCGTCATCTCGCGCAGGGACAGCTGGACGAGGGGCCGCTCGGCGCGGTGGACCGCTACGACCCGGGGGAGGACCTCGACCGCCGCGGACGCGACGAACCCCAGCGTCGCGCGACCACGTACGCCGCTGGCCGCCTGGACCGCCGCGACGCGCGAGTCGCTGGCCGCGGCGAGCGTGCGGCGGGCTGCGTGCACGAATGCCGCCCCGGCGGGGGTCAGCTCGACCCGGCGACTGGTGCGCTTGAACAGCTCGACGCCGAGGTCGTGCTCGAGCTGGCGCACCTGGCGGGACAACGACGGCTGGGCGACGTGCAGCCGGTCGGCGGCGCGGCCGAAGTGCAGCTCCTCCGCGACCGCGACCGCGTAGTGCAGATGTCGCAGCTCCATGGTCGCCTCCTGGAATCGATGCTCCAAGCGTATCGATCAAGCACAAACAAGTCTTTGCCAGTCTCGGTATCGCGGTCCTAGAGTCCAGGCAATTCGTTGCACGCCCTGATCCGCCGGAGGACCACAGATGACCAGCCCGCACGCCACGCCCTACCTCAATGGAACCTGGATCGAGGGCTCTGGCCACGTCGTCGCGCGGGAGAACCCCGCTCATCCCGACACCGTCGTCGGCCACACCGATACCGCTGACGAGTCGATCGTCGAGCGGGCGGTCGAGGGTGCTGCCGAGGCGGCGTACGCCTGGCGGCGGCGGCCGGCGCTGGAGCGTGGCCGCATCCTGGTGCGCGCGGCCGAGCTGATGGAGGCCAGGGTCGACGACCTCGCCCGGCTGCTGACGCTGGAGGAGGGCAAGACGCTCGCGGAGTCGCGCGGCGAGGTCGTCCGCAGTGCCGAGACGCTGCGCTTCCACGGCCTGCAGGCCTGGCAGCCGGTCGGTGAGGTGTTCAACGGCCCCACGCCGGACGAGATCGTCCGCACGCACCGGGTGCCGGTGGGCGTGGTGGCGGCGATCACTCCGTGGAACTTCCCGCTCAACATCCCGGTCTGGAAGATCGCACCCGCCCTCGTGCACGGCTGCACCGTGGTGTGGAAGCCCGCGTCGGTGGCCGCCCTGACCGGTGCCGCGCTGGTCTCCCTGCTGCACGAGGCTGGACTGCCCGCGGGCGTCTTGCAGTACGTGCCCGGGCCGGGGGCCCGCGGCCAGCAGCTGGTCGAGGACGCTCGGGTGGCCGCGGTGACATTCACCGGCTCGGAAGGGGTCGGCCGCACCCTCGCCGGCATCACCGCTGGGCGCGGCGTGCGCTGCCAGCTCGAGCTGGGCGGTCACAACCCGGCGCTGGTGCTGCCCGACGCCGACCTCAACCTCACCGTGCCCGCGCTGGTCGCCAGCATCAGCAGCGGCTCGGGGCAGAAGTGCACCGCCGCCCGCAGGGTGTTGGTGCACGACGACATCCGCGCCGAGCTGCTGGACCGGCTGACGGCCGCACTGGGCACGGTGCGCCTCGGTGACGGGATGGACCCGGCCACCACGATGGGCCCGCTGGTGTCGGCGCAGTCCCGCGACGAGGTGGTCGACGCCGTCAACGGCGCGGTTGCCGAGGGTGCCGAGGTGCTGTGCGGCGCCGACCCCGACGCTGCAACTGGCACCACAGCCGGTCCCGGCTACTACGTAGCCCCGACGCTGCTGG
>JBBSNM010000084.1:0-11667 GCA_038232655.1 Propionibacteriales bacterium
ACACGGTGCCATCGTGAGGTGCGCTCCGAGGGTCGACGTCCTTCTGGGCGAAATGACTGCGGCGAAGAAGCGGCTCACGAGGCGAGGTCTTGCACTGTAGAAAGCTAGGTCCATCGGTCGTCGCTGGGGTCGCCTCGTGCAAGCGATGACACATGCAGCATCGGCCTCACTCAGCGGGATACCCAGCTTGCACGCGGGAATCCTGACGACTACAGGAGCCAGAGGTGAACAAGCAGGCCCATGCGTGGGACCAGCAAGCCAGCTCGGCGACCTTGTGGCTGAGCGGGATGAAAGAGGCGGTGGGCCGCACCACAGCGACCGTTCAAACCGCGTGTGCCCTAGCTGTGCCCTAAGTGGCACACGTCAAGGGCTGGAGTGAGGGCAAAGTCTCCTTGGAAACGGCGCTGACCTGCGACGATGCGCGAGCCGCCTTCGGGATTCGAACCCGAGACCTACGCATTACGAGTGCGTTGCTCTGGCCAGCTGAGCTAAGGCGGCAGACCGCCGCCGGCCCCGTGGGACCCGCGGCGACCGACGAAGTATAGCGACGCAGAGTCCGCGCCCAGACGGTCGCCTCGGCGCCGCGCGAGGGTGCCGCCGCGGGGGTCGACGACCAGCTCGCGCTTGCCCAGCTCGATGCCGCGCAGCACGTGCTCGACCACGTCGTCGAGGTCGTGGCCGGCCGGCAACTGGGGTGGCTCGCCGGCGATGGCCCGGTCGACGAGGCCGGTGTCCATGTGCGGCGGGCGCACATCGAGGACGTGCACGCCGGTTCGGCGGACCTCGCGGCGCACCGCGGTCAGGGACGCCGATGTGGCCGCCTTGCTGACCGAGTAGGCCGCCATGCCGGCCATCGGCATGTCCGCCAGCACGGCGGTCACCACGCAGAGCACGCCACCCTCCCCGAGCCGACCGAGGGCCGCGCAGGTCAGCGCCATCACCTCCAGCGTTTTGACCGCCAGCAGGTCCTCGGCCACCGCGTCGTCGGTCTGGTCGGCCGCACCGAAGACGGCGATGCCCTGCGCGACGACCACGCAGTCCAGGCCGCCGAGGTCGGCGGCGGCTAGGCGCACGACCTCACCGCACGCCGCCACGTTGGCGACGTCAAACTCGTAGGTGGCGACCGCACCAGCACACCCGCCACCTTCGCCAGCTGGTCCGGGTCACGGCCGGTGAGTGCGAGCCGCGCGCCGCGACCGGCCAGGGCGCGCGCGACCCCGCCGCCGAGTGCACCGGTCGCGCCGACGACCAGGCTCCGGGCTCCGGCAAGCTGCATCCGTACAGCCGCACAAGGCCGGGCCGACACGGCCACCCGAAGCTAGGCTCGCCAGCGTGCCGACCCTGGACCCCGCCGACCCCTACGTCGTCGCCTTCTGGAACGAGCGGCACCTATGCACCCTCACCACGCTGCGCGCCGACGGCAGCCCGCACGTCGTGCCCGTCGGGGCGACCCTCGACGGCGAGACGATGACCGGGCGGGTGATCACCCGCGCCGGCTCGGTGAAGGTGCGCAACGTCGGCGCCGGCCCGGCGCGGGTGGCGATCTGCCAGGTGGACGGTCGCCGGTGGGCGACCCTGGAGGGGACAGCGCGCGTCACCCAGGACCCCGCCGAGATCGCCGAAGCGGTCGCCCGCTACGCCGAGCGCTACCGCCAGCCGCGGCCCAACCCCGAGCGGGTCGCCCTCGTCATCGACGTGGCCCGCATGCTGGGCCACCTCTGACCTCAGCAGCGGCGCTTGCCCGGCGGCGGCACGGTGCCCTCGACCAGGTAGCGGTCGACGGCCGAGTCGATGCACTCGTTGCCCTGCCCGTACGCGGTGTGGCCGTCGCCGTCACGGGTGAGCAGCACGCCGGACTCGAGCTGGTCGGCCATCGACTGCGCCCACTCGTACGGCGTGGCCGGGTCGCGAGTAGTACCCACGACGAGGATGGGGGCAGCCCCCTCGCCGTCGATGTCGGGGACCGGTGCGGCCGCCTCCACCGGCCACTGCGCGCACGCCAGCGGTGACCAGGCGAACGTGCGGCCGAACGTCGGTGCTACCTGCTCGAACGACGGGATGGACTGCTCGATGTCGGCAACGGTGGCGTCCGACGGGTCGTCCAGGCAGTTCACCGCGTAGATCGCTTGCGCGGTGTTGGTCTTGTAACCCTCGGCGGTGCGGCCCCAGTACGCGTCGGCCAGCGCCAGCAGCGCGGCCCCATCGCCGTCCAAGGCCTGTGTCAGCGCCTGGTCGAGCACCGGCCAGTAGGCCTCGACGTACAACGGCAGCGCGACGCCGTAGAGGCCGAGCGACTGGGTCAGCTCACGGTCGGAGCCGGTCTGCAGCGGCTCGGCGTCGAGTTCGTCGAGGAGCTCCCCGACCCGGTCGACACCGGCCTGCAGGTTGTCGCCGAGCGGGCACTCCGGCTGCCCGACGCAAGCCTCGACGTAGGCGCGCAGCGCGGTCTCGAAGCCCGCCGCCTGCTGCCGGTTCACCTCCTCGATGCCCAGCGAGGGGTCCACCGCGCCGTCGAGGACCACCCGGCCCACCCGGTCGGGGAAGAGCTCGGCATGCACGGCGCCGATGAAGGTGCCGTACGAGGCGCCGTAGTAGTGCAGTTTGTCGTCGCCCATCACCGCGCGCAGCACGTCCAGGTCGCGGGCGACGTCGGTCGTCGACAGGTGCGGCAGCAGCGCACCCGCGTCCTCCGCGCAGCCGGCGGCGAAGTCGGCCAGCAGCCGCTCCGTCTCGGCAACCTCGCTGTCGGTGTCCGGGTCAGGGTCGGCGGCCAGCAACCGGTCGACCCCGGGGTCGTCGAGGCATTCCACCGGCTCGCTCGCCGCCACCCCCCTGGGGTCGAACCCGACCACGTCGTAGTCCCGGAGCACCTCGGGACCGAACTGCGCCACCGCCTGCGGGGCGTAGTCGACGCCGGAGGCCCCTGGGCCACCCGGGTTGACGATCAGCGCGCCGATGGGCGAGTTGCCGTCGGCGGGCCGGCGGTTGACCGCTAGCTCGAGCGTCTTGCCGTCCGGGTCGGTGTAGTCGACCGGGACTTCGACCGTGCCGCACTCGAACGCGCCGGGGCACTTCTCCCAAGCCACCGGTTGGCCGTAGAAGCGCGCCAGTGAGCCGGTGGGCCCCCTACCCGGCGCGGTCTCGGTCTCGGTTTCGGACCGCTCGGTCTCCTCGGTGGGCTCGGTCTGAGTGGGCTCCGTTCGGGTCGGCTCGGACGCCGTGGTCGCGGAGTCGGTGGCCTCGTCGTCGGCGCTGACGCCGCAGCCGGCCAACACGAGGCTCAGCACCACGGCGAGAACCGGCAGCGACCCGCGAGGGGCCGCGCTCCGAGGCGCAGATGGCGTCACAGCAGCCAGCCTAATGGGGGTGCATCCGGCGCTGGCGGCATCGTGCACAGCCGAATCCGCTCCTACTCCTGATGCGAGCCCACGACGGACGGGCGGTCGGAACTCCAAGTGGTACCCGACGCCGCCATCAACGCTCGGCTCAGGAGCGCGCCAGCCGCAGGAACGCCTGCTCGAGGGCCAGCAGCGGCGCGACGTTGGCGGCCATGGCCTCGCGGCAGCCCAGCAGCGCCTCGATGCGGCGCAGGGTACGGACGGGGCGGGTGCGGTGAGAGACCTCTGCCAGCTCGGCACGCAGCTCCTCGTTGACCAGCTCGACCTCGGGGTCGGACTGCAAGCGCAGCACGTCGCGCTGGGCACTGAGCAGGTCCAACAGCACCCGGTCCACAGAGTCGCGGACGAGCCGGGTGCGGCGCGACTTGTGCAGCCGCTTCAGCTCCGCTAGCGCGCCGGGCTCCCCGCGCGCCTTCAACCCCCTGGTGCCGGTGCCCCAGGCCTCGGCATGGTCGCTCAGCTCGCGCTGCTCGAGCACCGCGGCGATCGCCTCGGACTCCTCTTTGGCCGCCTCGTGCACGTTGTGGGCGGCTCGCACACAGTCCCCGGGGTCGCGCAGCCGGTGCGGCAGCCCGAGCATCTCGCGGCGGCGGTTGCGGACCGCCTCGTCGCGCGCCAGCGCCCGCGCCCGACCGATGTGTCCCTGCGAGGCCCGGGCTGCGAACGCCGCCAGCGCCGGTGCCACCCCGGCCGCCTCGAGTGCCGTGGTCACCGCCTGGGTGGGCGGGGTGCGCAGCGTCACCTGCCGGCAACGGGACCGGATCGTCGGCATCACGTCGTCGCTGGTCGGGGCGCACAGCAGCCACAGCGTGCGGGGTGCCGGCTCCTCGATGCTCTTGAGCATGGCGTTCGCGGCCTGGTCGGTGAGCCGGTCGGCATCCAGGACGAGGATCACCGACCAGCGCCCCGCCGTCGGTGTCATCGCCGCCTTGAGCACCAGCTCGCGCACGTCGTCGACGCCGATCGTGAGACCGGCGGTGTCGACAACGGTCACGTCGGGATGCGAGCCGGCAAGCACCTGCCGGCAGCCCGCACACTCGCCACACCCGCCGTCAGCGCACTGCAGCGCGCCTGCGAACGACCGGGCAGCGGTGGAGCGGCCCGAGCCCGGCGGTCCGGTGAACAGCCAGGCGTGGGTCATGGCGGCATCGGAGCGGCCGTCCAGCCAGTGCTGGGAGGCGGCGACCGCCGGCCGCAGGGCATCGACGAGCGGCTCCTGGCCGACCAGGCCCGACCACACGCCGGGCCGCCCGTTGGGTGGCATGAACCGACCCTAGTGCCCGGCTCCGACGCCTCGCCCCGATCGGGCGGCGCGCTGGGCAGCCAGGGTGACCGGGAGCGGGCTGGGGCGGGCCGGGATGGCCTGCCCCGGTCAGGTGCGGCAGGCGCAGTCGGTTCCGTCGGCACCGATGGGTCGGCTGGCAGGGTGCCCACCGCACAGAGTGCGGCAGGGCAAGCGCGGTGGCTGGCCGGGGCGAGCCGAGGCCCGGCCCCTGGCCAGCCGCGAGCGCGCAGTCGGTTCCGTCGGCACCAAAGGGTCGGCTGGCAGGGTGCCCACCGCACAGAGTGCGGCAGGGCAAGCGCGGGAGCTGGCCGGGGCTGCCAGTCACGATGCCTGGACCGCAAAGCACGGCCCGGCCCGGCACGGCCCGGCACGGCCGGCCCCGGCACGGCCCGGCCCGGCACGCCCGTCCTGCCGACCGGCCGGTTGTCCTTAGCGGCGGGCTTCGACGAGCGGGCCGACCCGCTCCAGCACCGCGGCCGCCACCTCTTCCGACGGCAGCGTCGCGTCGACCACCAGGTAGTGCTCGGGGTCCGCGGCGGCCAGCGCGCGGAAGTGCTCCCGCACCCGCTCGTGGAAGTCCACCGGCTCCTGCTCGAGCCGGTCCGGGCTGCCGGCAGGCAGGGCCCGCCGCAGCCCCTCGGCCGCCGGCAGGTCCAAGAACACCGTCAGGTGCGGGCGCAGCTGGTCGGTTGCCCAGCGTGCCACCTGCTCGACCTCGTCGACGCGCAGCGCGCGCCCGGCGCCCTGGTAGGCCAGCGTCGAGTCGACGTAGCGATCGGTGATGACCACCGCACCGCGGTCCAGCGCGGGGCGTACGACCCGGGACACGTGCTCGGCCTTGTCCGCGGCATACAGCAGCGCCTCGGTCCGCGGCGCCAGCTCGCCGGTGGCCGGGTCGAGCAGGATGTCGCGCAGAGAGCGGCCGACCGCGGTGTCGCCGGGCTCGCGGGTCAGCAGCACCTCGAGCTCCCCTGCCGACCGCTCCGCAGCCAGCGCCTCAGCGAGCAGCCGTGCCTGGGTGGACTTGCCGGACCCCTCACCGCCCTCGAGGGCGATGAACACCCCACGGGAGGCATAGGTGCCGCGCGCACCCATGGACTGGCGCAGCTCGGCGGCAACGGACACGCCCGGTCGGTCGTCCATCGAACGGAAGGATGCCAGCCCGGCCCCCACCGCGAGCAGCCCGGCCACGCCAAAGGCCAGCTGGATGCCGCCGTAGGTCAGGGCGACGTCGTCGTTGAAGCGCACCCGATGCTGGCCGATCAGGCCCGCCAGCAGCGGCGCGGCGGCCAGCACCAGCGCCAGCACCAGCCGCACCAGCGACTGGACGAGCGCGAACGTACGTCCGCGAAGCCGCTCGGGCACCTCGATGCCGAGCAGGGTGTAGCCGGTGATCCAGGCCACGCCCGCGCACCCGCCGAGCAGCAGGCTGGCGGCGGCTGCCAGCACCATGTCCGACACCAGCGACAGGCCGACTAGCACCCCACCGGCCGCTGCCAGCGCCAGCCCGAACAGCCGCCGCCGGCTCACCCCGCGCAGCAGCCGCGGCCCGCGCCACATGCCGGCGCCGAGCCCGGCGAAGACCGCGCCGAACAGCACCCCGTAGCCGGGCTCGCCGGCGCCCAGCTCGTCGACGTAGACCCGCGCCAGCCCAATCACGACCCCACCGGCGGCGAAGGCGCAAGCCACCCCGGCGACCAGGCCACGGATCAGCGGGGTGCGGGCCACATAGGCCCAACCGTCCACGACCGCCCGCAGCACACCGACCCGGTGCTCGGGCGGCACCGCGGAGCCGGTCGGCAGCGCGGAGCCCAGGCTCAGCAGCAGCACCGCCGACACCGCGAAGCTCAGCCCGTTGGCGTACAGCGCGACGTCTGCGGGGCTGTCCGGCGCCCAGCCGACCATCGACGACAACGCCTCGGTGCCCACCGTGAGGCCGATGAACAGCACCGCCGCAGGCAGCGCCGAGCCGTACGTCGTGGCCAGCACCAGCCGGTTGGCCGCCGCGAGCCGACGCGGCGGCACCAGGTCGGGGATGGTGGCGTCCTTGGTGGGCAGCCAGACCAGGTTCACGATCTCGACGAGCACGGTGGCGACCAGCAGCCAGGTCAGGGTGCCGACGATCGGGATGGTCACGAAGATGACCGCCCGCAGCACGTCGCCGACGACCAGCACGACGCGGCGGTCGAGATGGTCGGCGAGGTAGCCGCCGAGCGGGCCGACCAGCAACGCGGGCAGCATCCGCAGCAGCAGCACGCCGCCGATGGCGAAGTTGCGGTCGGCGTAGTCGGCGCCGGCGAGCTCGTTGGCCAGCGCGGTCAGCGCGAGCAGCCCCACCCAGTCACCGAGGCTGGACAGCCCGATCGCGGTCCAGAACCGCCGCACGCCGGGCAGTGCGAGCACCGCGCCCACGCTGTGCGGCGCCGCGCTCATCCCTGCGGGGCCGCGGCCGACTTCTTGGCTGCCGGCTTCTTGACGGTCTTCTTCGCCGCCGCCCGCTTGGTGGGCGTCTTCTTCGCCGCCCGCTTGCGCGGTGCCGGCCCGCGCGCGCGCTTCTCGGCGAGCAGCTCAGCGGCGCGCTCGATGGTGACCGCTGCCGGGTCGTCACCCTTGCGCAGCGTCGCGTTGGTCTCGCCATCGGTGACGTACGGACCGAAGCGGCCGTCCTTGACCGTCACCGGCTTGCCCGAGCCGGGGTCCGCCCCCAGCTCCTTCAGCGGCGGCCGGGCGGCCTGCCGGCCGCGCTGCTTGGGCTGGGCGTAGATCGCCAGGGCCTCGTCCAGCGTGATCGTGAACAGCTGCTCCTCGGTGTCGATGGACCGCGAGTCGGTGCCCTTCTTCAGGTACGGGCCGTAGCGGCCGTTCTGCGCCGTGATCGGCTCACCCGAGTCGGGGTCGGTGCCAACAGTGCGCGGCAGCGACAGCAGCCGCAGCGCGTCATCCAGCCCGATCGTGTCCAGGCTCATGTCCTTGAACAGCGACCCGGTGCGCGCCTTGACCGCCTTGGCCCCCTTGGTCGGCACGCCGTCCGGCAGCTGCTCGGTGACGTACGGCCCGTAGCGGCCGTTCTTCGCCACCACGACGTTGCCGGTCTCGGGGTCGGTCCCGAGCTCGTGCTCGGCGCCGGCGGGGTTGGCGAGCAGCTCGCGCGCCTTGTCGAGGGTCAGCTCGTCGGGCGGCAGGTCGTCCGGCACGTTGCCTCGCTCGCCGTCGGCCCCCTCGACGTACGGCCCGTAGCGGCCGACCCGCAGCACGATCCCGGACTCGCCGCCGTCAGCGTCGCGGACGGGGAACGTCGCCAGCTGCCGGGCGTCGATGTCGCCGAGCTCGCTGACCAGTTGCTTGAGCCCGGTGCCGGGCACGGTGTCCCCCGCCGCGGCGTCGGCCGCACCCCCGAACCAGAACCGCCCGAGCACCCGCTGGGCGTCCTCACGGCCGCCGGCGACCTCGTCCAGCACGTCCTCGAGCCGCGCGGTGAAGTCGTAGTCGACCAACCGGGCGAAGTGGTCCTCGAGCAGCCGGGTCACCGAGAACGCCAGCCAGCTCGGCACCAGCGCGGTGCCCTTCTTGTAGACATAACCCCGGTCGAGGATGGTGCGGATGATCGCGGCGTACGTCGACGGCCGGCCGATCTCGCGCTCCTCCAGCTCGCGCACCAGCGACGCCTCGGTGAAGCGGGCCGGGGGGCGGGTCTCGTGGCCCTCGGCGTCCATCGACGCCACCGCGACCAGGTCGCCCTCGGTCAGCTGCGGCAGCCGGGTCTCCCGGTCGTCGCGCTCGGCGTCGGGGTCGTCGTGGCTCTCGACGTAGGCACGCAGGAACCCGTAGAAGGTGATCACCCGACCGGAGGCGGCCAGCTCGACGTCGGTGCCGTCAGCGGTGGCAGCACCCAGCCGCATCTGTACCGACTGGCCCTGCGCGTCACGCATCTGGGAGGCGACGGTGCGCATCCAGATCAGCTCGTACAGCCGGTACTGGTCGCCGGTAAGCCCGGTCTGCCCAGGCGTGCGGAACGACTCTCCGGACGGCCGGATCGCCTCGTGCGCCTCCTGGGCGTTCTTGACCTTCGAGGCGTAGGTGCGCGGCTTGTCCGGCAGGTAGTCCTCGCCGTACAGCTCACGGGCCTGCTCCCGGGCGGCGCTCACCGCGGTGCCGGACAGCGTCACCGAGTCGGTGCGCATATAGGTGATGAACCCGTTCTCGTACAGTCGCTGGGCGATCTGCATGGTTGCCGCGGCGCCGAAGCCGAGCTTGCGGCTGGCCTCCTGCTGCAGCGTGGTGGTGCGAAAAGGCGCATATGGCTTGCGGGTGTACGGCTTGGACTCGACCGAGCGCACCACGAACGGCTGGTCGCGAAGCGCCTCGGCCAGCGCACCGGTGCGAGCATCGTCGAGGTGCACCACGTCGCGGCCGGGCGCCAGTTGGCCGGCGGCGGTGACGTCTCGCCCGGCCGCGACCCGGGTGCCGTCGAGCGTGACCAGCCGAGCCGGGAACTGCGGAGGGTCGGCGCCACGAGCGGCGCCGGTCCCCGGGTCGGTGCTGGCGTCCATGGTGGCCTGCAGGTCCCAGTAGGACGCGGCCCGGAAGGCCATCCGCTCCCGCTCGCGGTCGACGACCAGCCGGGTCGCCACCGACTGCACCCGGCCGGCGGACAGCCCGGACATGACCTTCTTCCACAACACCGGGCTGACCTCGTAGCCGTAGAGCCGGTCGAGGATTCGCCGAGTCTCCTGCGCGTCGACCAACGACTGGTCAATCTCACGCGGACTCTCGACGGCGGCCCGGATGGCCGCCGGAGTGATCTCGTGGAACACCATCCGGCGCACCGGCACCCGCGGTTTGAGCTCGTCGAACAGGTGCCAGGCGATCGCCTCGCCCTCGCGGTCCTCGTCGGTTGCGAGGAACAGCTCGTCGGCGTCCTTGAGCAGTTTCTTGAGCTTGGTCATGTGGCTTTTCTTGTCCTGCGGCACCACATAGACCGGCTTGAAACCGTTGTCGATGTCCACCCCCAGGCGTGCCCAGGACTCTCCCTTGTACTGGGCGGGCACAGCGGCGGCATTGTGCGGCAGGTCCCGGATGTGCCCGATTGAGCTCTCGACGACATAACCGTCACCGAGATAACCCGCGATCGTGCGGGCCTTGGCCGGCGACTCGACGATGACGAGCCGGCTGCCGGACGTTGCTTGTGCCACGGTGCTCCTGCGAGGGGCGCTTGATTGAGCCGGATGGGAGTCAGACGCCGGACACGGTAACGCCTGGCCACAACCGCGCGCGCCGACCGTCCCTTTGCGGTGACCGGGTTGTGCTGTCATGTCCGGGCTCAGATTGGGTCACCGTCGCCACAGTCATGCGCACTTGATTGTCCGCAGCAAACGGCACACGATGGGGGTGAGGTGATCAACATGGCAACTGCGCTGTTCGTGCTGGCGGTCTTGGTATTCTTCGCGGCCGTGGGCCGCGGTGCCAGCCCAGCCGAGGAGCGAATGCCACTGCGCTCGTGGACGTTGGGCGACGTGCTTACCAATGCTGCGCGTGGGCTGCGAGTGCACGCCTCGCTGTGGCAACCCCCCGGCGGAACGCTGTGGGCCGAACATCACGCACGCCAGCGTGCTGAGCGACAGGAATCAGCCGGAGAGTAACCGGCTTGTTACGCGCACAGGCCAATCCGTTCGTTTGCCAGATTCGTTGCCGAGGTCTCTCTTAACCTCGACGACATGACCACGACACTGACCCGAACACGATCTGTGCGAGGGCCCGCGAGGCTGCTGGTGCCCGCGCTCGCCGTTGGCCTGCTCGCAGCGTTCCTGCCGGCGGCGCCGGCCGTTGCCTACGATGTCGGCAAGTGCGGCATGTATGCCATCGGACACCGCGGCGACCACACAAACTACGACGAGAATACCGTCCGGGCCATCACCGCCCTCTCGCACTCTGAGACGGACCTGCGGGTGACCAAGGACGGCCAGTTCATCTTGATGCACGACCGGAACGTCCGCCGTACCACCAACGGCGAGGGCTACGTCGACGAGCTCAGCTGGGACTACATCCGCAGCCTGCGCACCGAGCCGCGCGGGGACCGGGTGCCCACCTGGCGACGGGCGCTGCGAGCGATCAAGCGGTCCGGCACCGTGCTCACCGTCGAGGTGAAGAGCTATGGCGCCACCTGGACCCGGCAGGAGCTGCGCCAGGCGGTGCGGCTGGTCCGCAGGATGGGGCTGGGCGGCCAGGTGTTCCTCGGCGGCACCGCCGGTGCCATGCCGGTGCTCGAGGAGGTAGCCGCCGACATGCAATTGTACTGGCGACCGGACCGTCACGACCGGGTGAGCGCAGCGACGGTCAGCGCACACAGCGCCGCCGCCGTGCTGATCCACCCCCGCAATCTCGACAAGCGAGTCGTCCGCAGGGCCATACGAGGTGGCGCCGTCGTGTGGGCCCGGCGCAGCAAGAAGCCGAAGGAGTTTACGATTCGGCAGTACTGGGCGCAGATCGCCTCATCGGGTGCCGAGGGGCTCTACACCGACACCCCGTTCAAGTTCGACCGGTGGTGCCGCTAGCCCTCCCAGGGCACCGTGAGCCACCCCTCGGCGAGCAGCTCTCGGACAGCCGTCACCTGCTCGTTGCCGAACGCGGCACCCTCGGCACCGAGCAGCTGGGTCAGCGCGGCCAGCACCTGGCCGAGGGTGAGATCACCGTCGCAGGCACCGAGCATGGCGGCCTCGACGGTGTCCACCGGACGTGCCCGCTGCACCCCGCGGGTGCGGCGCAGCACGATCCGAGCCGGGTCGGAAGCGCCCGGCTCGCCGTAGGTCTCCTGCACCACGTCGCCCGCCCGCACCAGCCGGGCGGCTAGTGCTTCTCGTTGTTAGTTCTTCGGGGGTGTGATCCAAGCGGGGGGGGCGCCGAGGTAGAGGCCGCAGGCGGTGTCGAGTGCGTCTTCGGGGGTGCCGGCGGTGAGGCCGTCGGGCAGCATGCTGGGCTGGTAGTCGT
>JBBSNM010000085.1:0-11461 GCA_038232655.1 Propionibacteriales bacterium
CGGACACATGCCCAAGACAATCTCGTTCAATGAGGACGCCCGCCGTGCGCTCGAGCGTGGGATGAACACCCTCGCCGACGCCGTCAAGGTGACTCTCGGCCCCAAGGGCCGCAATGTCGTACTCGAGAAGAAGTGGGGCGCCCCCACGATCACCAACGATGGTGTGTCCATCGCCAAGGAGATCGAGTTGGAGGAGCCGTACGAGACGATCGGTGCCGAGCTCGTCAAGGAGGTCGCGAAGAAGACCGACGACGTCGCCGGCGACGGCACCACCACCGCCACCGTGCTCGCCCAGGCGCTCGTGCGCGAGGGCCTGCGCAACGTCGCGGCCGGCGCCAACCCGATGTCGCTGAAGCGCGGCATCGAGCACGCGACCGAGGCCATCGCCGAGCAGCTGCTCTCGATGGCCAAGGACGTCGAAACCAAGGAGCAGATCGCCTCCACCGCCTCCATCTCGGCCGGTGACGTCCAGGTCGGCGAGATCATCGCCGAGGCCATGGACAAGGTCGGCAAGGAAGGCGTCATCACCGTCGAGGAGAGCAACACCTTCGGGCTCGAGCTCGAGCTGACCGAGGGCATGCGCTTCGACAAGGGCTACATCTCGCCGTACTTCTGGACTGACGCCGAGCGGATGGAGGCCGTGCTCGAGGACC
The DNA here is from genome assembly GCA_038232655.1 of Propionibacteriales bacterium. Lineage (GTDB taxonomy): Bacteria > Actinomycetota > Actinomycetes > Propionibacteriales > Nocardioidaceae > JACCVL01. The sequence continues at coordinate 654 of JBBSNM010000085.1, forward strand.
CCTACATCCTCGTCGTGAACTCCAAGATCGGCTCGGTCAAGGACTTCGTGCCGGTGCTCGAGAAGGTCATGCAGTCGTCCAAGCCGCTGGTGATCATCGCCGAGGACGTCGAGGGCGAGGCGCTGGCCACCCTGGTCGTCAACAAGATGCGCGGCACGTTCAAGTCGGTCGCGGTCAAGGCGCCCGGCTTCGGTGACCGGCGCAAGGCCATGCTGCAAGACATCGCCATCCTCACCGGCGGCCAGGTCGTCAGCGAGGAGGTCGGCCTCAAGCTGGACAGCGTCGGCCTCGAGCTGCTCGGCCGCGCCCGCAAGATCGTCGTCACCAAGGACGAGACGACGATCGTCGAGGGCTCGGGCGACGCCGACCAGATCCAGGGTCGGGTCAACCAGATCCGCGCCGAGATCGAGAACAGCGACTCCGACTACGACCGCGAGAAGCTGCAGGAGCGGCTGGCCAAGCTGGCCGGCGGCGTTGCGGTGATCAAGGTCGGCGCGGCCACCGAGGTCGAGCTCAAGGAGCGCAAGCACCGCATCGAGGACGCGGTGCGCAACGCCAAGGCCGCCGTCGAGGAGGGCATCGTCGCCGGTGGTGGCGTGTCCCTCGTCCAGGCGACCGCCGCCGCGTTCGAGAAGCTCGACCTCGAGGGTGACGAGCTGACCGGTGCGCAGATCGTGCGCGCCGCCACGTCCGCGCCGCTCAAGCAGATCGCGGTCAACGCCGGTCTCGAGGGTGGGGTCGTCGCCGAGAAGGTCGCCGGGCTCGAGTCCGGGCGCGGCCTCGACGCCAACACCGGTGAGTACGTCGACATGATCGCCGAAGGCATCATCGACCCGGCCAAGGTGACCCGGTCGGCGCTGCAGAACGCCTCCTCGATCGCTGCGCTGTTCCTCACCACCGAGGCGGTCGTCGCCGACAAGCCCGAGAAGGCCGCTCCGGCCATGCCGGGTGGCGACGGCGGCATGGGTGGCATGGGCGGCATGGACTTCTGACCCTCCCGGTCCGAGGTCCGGTGCGTCCTGGGTCTCTACGACCTCGACGCCCACACGTTCAACCGCCGACGGGGCGGGGCCGGTACGCCGGCCCGCCCCGTCTGCTGTGCCCGCCGGGTGCTGTGTCCGCCCCCGGCAGCGAGGTCCCCCGGCACGGCTCGTCCGAATGCTGAGACGATTGCGAACTCGGTTTCCACCGCATGTCCACAACCTGTGGACCACGGGCGTCCACAGCTGTCCGCCACGGCGGTGGCCGTGGCGGGCGGGCTCACCGCCGGTGTCGACCAGGTGACGGCGACGTGTCCACAGGCCGTCCCCAGCGGCCGCATCGCAGGCTGCGCACCGCAACGGACCGAGTGTCGCGGTGCGCCTTGTGCTGGGCACCGAATCGGGCCCATAGTCGTCGCAACGCCGTACGGGAAGGTGCAGTGCCGCGGACGGGTCCCCCGCCTGCTGTGAGGCGCCGAACCAGGGGCGGACCGGTCGGGAAGCCGACGAGCCAGACCAGCGGGGGAGACCCCGGTGGCGATGCCGATGACGAGGCATCGGGCTCTAGGGACCCGGTCGGGCGGTGCAGTCGGGATCCAGGTCCTTGGTCACTAGCTGATCAGGAGAACGGTCCCGATCGGGCGTCATCCCGCGTCACCGGTGCGGTCGACTCGTCGATCGCACCGCCACGACGGCACCGCGAACAGCGAGGCCCCTCCATCTCATACATGGAGGGGCCTCGTCCATGTGTACCGGTCAAGTGGCCGCTGCTCGGGGACGCCGACCGGCGCGTCGCCGAGGCCACCGCCACGGAGCGACAGCCGGATACCGGACCGGATGTACACAAGACCGACCGTGACCAGTTGTGCCATACGCGTCATTTGACTGTGCACAGTCGTTCATAACTGTGTGTAGTCTTTAGTTGGTGACAGGTCGACCGAAGCACAGGTGCGCTGCTCGGGTGTTCGCATGAAACGCGAGCAGAGGTTGGCGAATGTGCTGAGCGAGTTCACGCACACGCTCGTCACGGACTTCCCGATCGAGGGCATCCTCGACCAGCTGGTGCACCGGGCGGTGCAGGTCCTGCCCGTGTGCGCCGCGGGCGTCACGCTGATCGCGCCGGGTCGAGACCCGCACTACATCGCCGCATCCGACCCCTCGGCCCGTCACTCGGGCGGGATCCGACAGCAACCGCCATCGTGACCGCCGTGACCAACCTGGCACATGCGGTGGGGATCAGCGTGCGCGCCGCCCCGTTTGCCGCCCTCGTCGCCGGGGGACTGCTGCCACGCCAGTGGGCTCCCGCCTCGCCACCGGACCGCGACGCTCGTGGCGAGCCGGTGCGACTCTGAGCACGTGAACGCATCGGTCGTCGGCCTGCTGCTAGCCGCGGGTGCCGGGCGCCGGATGGGTGGGCCCAAGGCGCTGGTGACCGGGGTTGATGGTCTCCCGTGGCTGGTGAGCACGGCCAGGCGGCTGCGCCGTGCCGGGTGCAACCCCGTACGCGTGGTGCTGGGCGCCGGGGCAGCCGACGTCGCCGAGGCGCTGGCTGCCGGCGGTGACGTGGCCGTCGGCGCCGTGGTCGCCGCAGACTGGGCCGAGGGCATGGGCGCGTCGCTGCGCGCAGGTCTGGCCGGCCTCGAGGTCGCGGCGCCGGACGCGACCGCCGCGCTGGTCCACCTGGTCGACCTGCCCGACGTCGGCGCCGACGTGCTGCAGCGGTTGGTGACCACCCCCGCCGCCGCACGCACCGACGTGCTGGCGCGCGCCGCGTACGCCGGGGTGCCGGGCCACCCGGTGCTGGTCGGCCGCGATCACTGGGCCGGCCTCGCCGGGTGCGTCCGCGGTGACCGCGGTGGCAGGGACTACCTGGCCGTCCGCGCCGTCGACCTGGTCGAGTGCGGTGACCTGGCCACCGGGGCGGACGTGGACGAGCCGCCGGCGGTTCGTGGCCACGGCGCCGATGGGTGATGCTGGGGGGGTGCACACCCCCGCGCCAGACCAGGGACCGGCCACCGTCGAGTCGCTCACGGCTGCGCTGTCTCACACCGGCTACCTCGCCGACGAGGGCCTGGCCACGGTCACCTGGCTGGCCATGCAGATGCGCCGCCCGCTGCTGCTCGAGGGCGAACCCGGCACCGGCAAGACCGCCCTCGCGGAGGCGCTGGCCGGGCTGCTGGGCGTGCCGCTGGTGCGGCTGCAGTGCTACGAGGGCATCGACGCGACCCAGGCGTTGTACGACTGGGACTTCCCGCGCCAGATCCTGCACCTGCGTACGGTCGAGGCCACCCGATCGCCCGGCGCCGACCTGGACACCGAGGCGGTCGAGGAGTCGCTGTTCGACGAGCGCTTCCTGCTCGACCGGCCCGTCCTGCGGGCGCTGCGCGCCAGCCCGGCGGTGCTGCTGGTCGACGAGGTGGACCGCGCCGACGACGAGTTCGAGGCGTTCCTGCTGGAGGTGCTGTCGACCTACCAGGTGACGATCCCCGAGCACGGCACGGTGACCGCCGACCCGCCGCCGGTCGCCGTCCTCACCTCCAACCGCACCCGCGAGCTGCACGACGCGCTCAAGCGACGCTGCCTCTACCACTGGATCGAGCACCCCGGGCTGGCGCGCGAGGTCGAGATCGTCCGTACGCGGATTCCAGAGGTCAGCCATCAGCTCGCCGAGCAGGTCGCCGGCGCGGTGCACCGGCTGCGCGACGGCACCGACCTGCGCAAGCCGCCGGGCGTCGCCGAGACGCTGGACTGGGCGCGGGCGCTGCACGCGCTGGGCCGCGACCGCCTCGACCTGGCGGGGGCGGCGGCCACCCTCGGCGCGGTCGTGAAGTACCGCGAGGACCTCGACCGCGTCCGTGACCAGCTCGACCGGCTGCTGGCGGGCTGAGCATGCCCGGCACCGGATCGATCGCCACGAGCGGCAGCCAACCGGCCGCCGACGCCGTGCTGTTGGGCTTCGCCGCCGCCGTACGCGCGGCCGGCGTCGCGGTGACCCCCGACCGCGGCCAGCAGTTCCTGCGCGCGGCGGCGATCGCCGGCGCCGACCGCCAGGGGTCGGTGTACTGGTCGGGGCGGGCCACCCTGTGCGCCGGCGTCGACGACATCGACCGCTACGACAAGGTGTTCGCGTCCTGGTTCGGCGGTGAGCGCTCGTCGGGCGCGGTGACGCGCGCCAAGCCGCGGACGGTGCGCCGACCCGAGCTGGCGCCCGACGCGGCTGGCGAGGCCGCCGACGTCGACGCCTTCGGGTTGCGCGCGGTCGCCAGCGGGGTCGAGGTGCTGCGCCACCGCGACGTCGCCGCCCTGGGCCCGGCCGAGCGCCGCCGCCTCGACCAGCTGCTGGACCGGCTGGTGGTGCGCGCACCGCGACGCACCGGCCCCCGCCTGCAGCCGGCCCGCCGCGGCGCCGTCGACGGCCGGCGCACGCTGCGCGACCAACTGCGCCGCGCCGGCGAGCCCGGACCGCTGCGGCACCGGCGACGCACCACCCGCAACCGCCGGGTGGTGCTGCTGATGGACGTGTCCGGGTCGATGGAGCCGTACGCCGACCACCTGCTGCGGCTGGCCCACCGGGTGGTGCGCTGCGCACCGGCGACCACCGAGGTGCTCACCATGGGCACCCGGCTCACCCGGGTCACCCCCGCGCTGCGGGTGGTCGACGCCGACGCGGCGCTGGCCGCAGCCGGTCGTGCGGTCCCGGACTGGTCCGGCGGCACCCGGCTCGGCGAGGTGCTCAAGGCGTTCCTCGACCGGCACGGGCAACGCGGCATGGCCCGCGGCGCGGTCGTCGTGGTGTTCAGCGACGGGTGGGAGCGTGGGGACACCGGACTGCTCGCCGAGCAGGCGCTGCGGCTGCGACGGCTCGCGCACCGGCTCGTCTGGGTCAACCCGCACCGGGGCAAGCCCGGCTACCTGCCGGTGCAGGGGGGCATCGTGGCGGTCGCACCGGCCGTCGACGACCTGCTCGCCGGGCACTCGCTGGCGACCTTCGAGGAGCTGCTGGCGGTGCTCGCCGATGCGTGAGGTGCTCGACGACCTGCTGCAGTGGTGGCGGGCCGGCGACGAGGTCGGTGTCGGCACCGTGGTCGCCACCTGGCGGTCGGCACCGCGGCCGGCGGGCGCCTCGATGCTGGTGGGTCCGGACGGCACCGCGGTGGGCTCGGTGTCGGGCGGCTGCGTCGAGGGTGCCGTCTACGAGCTGGCGCAGGCGGTCGTGGCCGACGGCTCGCCGGTGCTGGAGCGCTACGGGGTGTCCGACGGGGACGCGCTCGCGGTCGGGCTGACCTGCGGCGGCGTGCTCGACGTGTTCGTCGAGGCGGTGTCGCGGCGTACCTTTCCCGAGCTCGAGCGGGTTGCCGGCGACATCGCTGCGGGCCGGCCGGTGGCGGTGGTTAGCGTGATCGAGCACCCCGAGGGCCGATGGGTCGGCCGGCGGCTGATCGTGCGCCCGGGCGACGAGCCGTGCACCGGCAGCCTCGGTTCCGAGCGGGTCGACGCCGCGGTCGCCGACGACGTCCGCGGTCTGCTGGCCCAGGGGCGCAGCACCGTGCTCACCTATGGCCCGGACGGGCAGCGCCGCGGCGAGGGGATGCGGGTGTTCGCCGCGTCGTACGCGCCGAAGCCGCGGATGCTGGTGTTCGGGGCGATCGACTTCGCCACGGCGGTCGCGCGGGTCGGCGCCTTCCTCGGCTACCGGGTGACGGTGTGCGATGCCCGGCCCGTCTTCTCCACGCCGGCGCGCTTTCCCAATGCTGACGAGGTGGTGGTGGACTGGCCGCACCGGTACCTGCGCCGGCACGCCGACGCCGGTGACCTCGACGAGCGCACCGTGATCTGCGTGCTCACCCACGACCCGAAGTTCGACGTCCCGCTGCTCGAGGTCGCACTCCGGCTGCCCGCCGCGCAGCGGCCCGCCTACGTCGGCGCGATGGGCTCGCGACGCACCCACGAGGACCGGCTGGAGCGGCTGCGCGCGGCCGGGCTGTCCGATGCCGAGCTGGGCCGGCTCTCGAGCCCGATCGGGCTCGACCTCGGCGCCCGGACCCCGGAGGAGACCGCCGTCTCGATCGCCGCCGAGATCATCGCGGCGCGCTGGGGCGGCGGGGGTGAGCCGCTGTCGCGCACGGAGGGGACGATCCATCACGGTGCCGGGCCTGACTCACCGGTGCGGCACTCCCCGCCCTGACCCGCCTCGGGTGCACCCCGGCGGGCGCACCCGGGAAGGTAAGAGGGCGGGTGGGGGTCGCAGTTGACCAGGCCGCACCCGGCGGGGACCGCACTCGGTGCGTTCGGCACTGTTTTCGCTGCCCTTGGGTGCCGAACGCACCGAGTGGTCGCTGTCTTTCGAGTGAACGTGGCACGCGGCCTGCCCGCGCGGCCGCCCGGGCAGGGGCAGATTTCCGAGAGGTTTCGCGTCTGCCCTTGTCGTGACGCCGATCACGTCGTTGGATCAGGGTCATAGGTCTCGACGAGGAGGCGCAGATGGCGCAGATCGATGTCAAGGTCGACGGGGTCTCGTACTCCGACGACGTGGAGCCCCGCCTGCTGCTCGTGCAGTACCTGCGTGAGCGGTTGGGCAAGACCGGCACGGTGGTTGGCTGCGACACGAGCAACTGCGGCGCCTGCACCGTGCACCTGGACGGTCGCAGCGTGAAGTCGTGCTCGGTCCTGGCGGTGCAGGCCAGCGGGCACGAAGTGACGACCATCGAGGGCCTGAGCCCCGACGGTGAGCTGCACCCGATGCAGCAGGCCTTCCACGAGTGCCACGCGTTGCAGTGCGGTTACTGCACTCCCGGCATGATCATGCAGTCGGTGGACCTGGTCGCCGACAACCCGGACCCGTCGGAGCAGGAGGTCCGCGAGGGCCTCGAAGGCAACCTGTGCCGCTGCACCGGCTACCAGAACATCGTCGCCGCCGTACGTTCCGCCGCCCAGACGATGCGCGCCGAAGGGGGCCCGCGATGACCGCCGTCGAGGACCGTACGGCGCCCGACGCCCCGCAGGGCGAGGTCGGGACGGCACGCCGCCGCAAGGAGGATCAGCGCCTGATCACCGGCCGCACCCGGTGGACCGACAACATGACGCTGCCCGGCATGCTGCACCTGGCGATGGTGCGCAGCCCCTTCGCGCATGCGCGCATCACGTCGGTCGACGTCGAGGCGGCGCGCAGCGCACCCGGTGTGGTCGCGGTGGTTGCTGGCGGCGACCTCGCCGCCGAGCAGGGCACCCTGCCCAACGTCTGGAACATCACGCCCGACCAGAAGACCCCGACGCACCCGGCGATGGCCGTCGACACCGTCCGGTTCGCCGGCGAGATCGTGGCCTGCGTGGTGGCCCGGTCGGCGGCCGCGGCCCGGGACGCCGTCGAGCTGGTCGACGTCGACTACGACGAGCTGCCGGTGCTGCTGGACACGTGGGAGGCGCTCACGGACGAGACGGTCATCCACCCCGAGATCGGCACCAACCAGAGCGCGCACCTGGTCATGGACCACCAGACCGAGTCCAGCGTCGGGGACGTCGACGCCGTCATCGAGGCGGCCCGCGCCGACGGCATCGTGTTCGAGCGGACCTACGAGCAGCAGCGGCTGATCCCCGCCTTCATGGAGCCCCGCTCGATGGTGTGCGACCCGACCGGCGAGCAGCTGGTGCTGTGGAGCGCGACCCAGATCCCGCACGTGCTGCGGGTGCTGCTGGCGCTGTCGCTCGGCATCTCCGAGAGCAAGCTGCGGGTGATCGCACCCGACGTCGGCGGCGGCTTCGGCGGCAAGCTGCAGGTGACACCCGAGGAGTTCGTCACCGTGCTGGTGGCGCGGCGACTCGGCAAGGCGTGCAAATACACCGAGACCCGTAGCGAGTCGCTGATGGTGGGCCACCACGGGCGCGCCCAGCACCAGAAGCTGACGTTGGCCGCCGACAAGGACGGTACCGTCAGGGGCCTCAAGGCCGAGCTGGTCGCCGACATGGGCGCGTACCTGTCGTTGCTAGGCGGCGGCACCCCGACGCTCGGCGCGTTCATGTTCAACGGCATCTACAAGTTCGACGCCTACCGTTTCGACCTGCGCACGGTGTTCACCAACGCCGCGTGGACCGACGCCTACCGCGGCGCCGGGCGCCCGGAGGCGACGTTCGCGATCGAGCGGCTGATGGACGACTTCGCCCACGAGATGGGCATGGACCCGCTCGAGCTGCGCGCCAAGAACTGGATCACCCACGAGGAGTTCCCGTTCACCACCGTCGCCGGGCTCGAGTACGACTCCGGCAACTACGAGGCGGCGACGGCCAAGGCCAGGGAGCTGTTCGGCTACGACGACCTGCGCCGCGAGCAGGCCGAGCGCCGCGAGGCCGGCGACCCGGTGCAGCTGGGCATCGGGGTGTCGACCTTCACCGAGATGTGCGGGATCGCCCCGTCGCGCATCCTGGGTGCGCTGTCGTACGCCGCGGGCGGCTGGGAGCACGCCGGGATCCGGGTGCTGCCCACCGGCAAGGTCGAGGTCACCACCGGTACGACGCCGCACGGCCAGGGGCACGAGACGGCCTGGAGCCAGATCGTCGCCGACCGTCTCGGGGTGGCCTTCGAGGACGTCGAGGTGCTGCACGGCGACACCCAGATCACGCCCAAGGGCATGGACACCTACGGGTCCCGGTCCCTGGTGGTGGGTGGGATCGCGGTGGTCAAGGCCGCCGACAAGGTGGTGGAGAAGGCGAAGGTGATTGCGGCGCACATGCTCGAGGCCAGCCCGGACGACGTCGAGTTCAGCGGCGGCGCGTTCGCCGTGCGCGGCACCGACCAGTCCAAGACGATGGCGGAGGTGGCCTTCGCCACGTTCGCCGCGCACGATCTGCCCGAGGGCGTGGAGCCGAGCCTCGACTCCGACGCCACCTTCGACCCCGCCACGTTCTCCTACCCGCACGGCACCCATTTGTGCGCCGTCGAGGTGGACACCGAGACCGGCGAGGTGTCGATCCGCTCGTACGTCTGCGTCGACGACATCGGCAACGTCATCAACCCGCTGATCGTCGAGGGTCAGGTGCACGGCGGGCTGGCGCAAGGGATCGCACAGGCCCTGTTCGAGGAGGCCGTGTACGACGAGTCCGGCACGCTGGTGACCGGGTCGTTCGTCGACTACCTGGTGCCCAGCGCGGCCGACCTGCCGAGCTTCACCACCGACCGCACCGAGACACCGGCAACGACGAACCCGCTGGGGGTCAAGGGCGTCGGTGAGGCCGGCACGATCGCCTCCACCCCGGCGGTGGTCAACGCCGCCGTCGATGCGGTTCGGCACCTGGGGGTGGACAGTTTGTCGATGCCGCTCTCACCGCACCGGGTCTGGCAGTCGATCCAGGGCCAGTCGATCAGCGAGAGCCCGCGAGAACAGGTGGTGAGCGGTGAGCAGCTCGCCGACCCCCAACCCGGCAGCGGACAGATCCCCACCGGTGGGGCAGAGCAGGACGGAGGGCTCCGATGATCCCTGCAGGGTTCGAGTACCACGCCCCGACCACGCTCGACGAGGCGGTCCGGCTGCTCGCCGACGCCGGCGAGGACGCCAAGGTGCTGGCTGGCGGCCAGAGCCTGATCCCGGTGCTGCGGCTGCGGCTGGCCGCTCCCGAGACCGTCATCGATCTCGGCCGGGTCGACGAGCTGCACGGCGTGCGGCTCGACGGAGACACGCTGGTCGTCGGGGCGATGACCCCGCACCACGAGGTCGCCACGAACGACCTCGTACGCCAGCACGCGCGGGTGCTGGCGGAGGCGGCGGCAACGGTCGCTGATCCGCAGGTGCGTCACCGTGGCACGGTCGGCGGTGCGCTGGCGCACGCCGACCCGGCCGGTGACATGCCGGCGCCGGTGCTGGCGCTGGGCGGCGAGCTGGTGGTCGTCGGGCCGGGTGGTCGGCGCACGGTGGCCGCGGCGGACTTCTTCACCGACCTGTTCACGACGGCGCTGGCCGACGACGAGGTGCTCGCCGAGATCCGCATCCCCTCGCACGACGGGTGGGGCGGGCACTACGAGAAGTTCACCCGGGTGGCCCAGCAGTGGTCGATCGTGGCGGTGGCCGCGGCGGTGCGCGCCGAGGGCGGCAGCATCGCCGAGGCCAGGGTCGCGCTGACCAACATGGGCTCGACCGCGGTGCGGGCAGCGGCCGTCGAGCAGGCCCTGGTCGGCGCCGCTGCCGACGACGCCTCGGTGCGTACCGCGGCGGCGCAGGCGGCCGACGGCACCTCGCCGCCCTCGGACACCAACGGCGATGCCCACTACCGTCGGCACCTGGCCACCGTGCTCACCCGCCGGGCCGTGCTTGCTGCCGCGGGCGCCTGATGGAGCTGCAGCACCGGTTCACGGTGCCAGCGTCGGTCGACAAGACCTGGGCGATGTTCAACGACCTGGAGGCGGTGGCCCCGTGCTTCCCCGGCGCGACGTTGACATCGGCGGAGGGTGACGACTTCGCTGGGACGGTCAAGGTCAAGCTGGGCCCGGTGTCGCTGCAGTACAGCGGTACCGGCACCTTCGTCGAACGCGACGAGTCGACGCACACGGCGCGCTTCGAGGCCAAGGGCAAGGACAAGCGCGGCAACGGCACTGCGGCGGCCAAGGTGCGGGCCGTGCTGATCCCCGCCGGTACCGGCACGGCCGTGGAGGTCAGCACCGACCTCGCCGTCACCGGCAAGCCGGCGCAGTTCGGTCGTGGTCTCATGCAAGACGTCAGCGACAAGCTGCTGAACAGGTTCGTGGACTGCTTGACCGAGCAGTTGACGGCCCAGCCCGCCGTCGTGCCCGACGAGCAGGATGAGCAGGAGCCAGCAGCAGCCCAGCCAGCAGCAGCCCAGCCA
>JBBSNM010000086.1:0-11298 GCA_038232655.1 Propionibacteriales bacterium
TCGGCACGCAGCCCACCGGCTATGCTGGCGCGGTTCGTCCGACCGGGACCCACGGTCGGACGATGGGGCTGTGGCGCAGCTGGTAGCGCACCTGCATGGCATGCAGGGGGTCAGGGGTTCGAGTCCCCTCAGCTCCACCGATCACCCGGTGCGTCCACCGATCACCCGGTGCGTCCCGCTCGGCGCTGTCTCCGGGTGCGAGGCCGCCGTGTTGGCAGTCCGTGCCGCCTGTCGGACAATCCGGGCAGACAGGCGCAAACAGGAGCCCTACACGGGAAGTTATTCACCTCTTCCTGTCCGAGTTGTCACTAACTGTCAGTCACATATCACGCAGTGTTCACCTTGCGCAAGGTTGTCCACACCCTGATCAACAGCGGTGGATTAACGGTGCTGGTCAGCGCACCGACGGTTCCCACCGACCGTACGGTAGGCTCACTGGCATGCACACGAGGCTGCTCCTTACCCTGCCGCGCTGACACCGCGACGCCCGTCAGCGCGGCCGCCCCTCACCCGGAGGGGCTTTTTCATGCCCGGAGCAGACGACACGGCAGGAGACACCGTGAGCACCGCAGAGACCAGCGAGCCGGGTGAGCCGGCCACCTACGACGTGCACGCCGCGCAGGACAAATGGCGGCCGGTGTGGGACAAGCTCGACCCGTTCCGTGCGCTGGACGACGGCTCGAAGCCGCGGCGCTACGCCCTGACGATGTTCCCCTACCCCTCCGGCGACCTGCACATGGGGCACGGCGAAGTGCTGGCGCTGCACGACGTGCTGGCGAGGTACTGGCGGCTGCGCGGCTACGACGTGCTGAACCCCATCGGCTGGGACTCCTTCGGGCTGCCGGCCGAGAACGCCGCGATCCGCCGCCGTGAGCATCCGGCCGTCTACACCTATGCCAACATCGAGGTGCAGGCCGAGTCGCTGCGCCGCTACGCCGTGAGCTTCGACTGGTCCCGCCGGCTGCACACCTCCGATCCCGACTACTACCGCTGGACCCAGTGGCTGTTCCTGCGGTTTCGCGAGCAGGGCCTGGCCTATCGCAAGGCCTCCTACGTCAACTGGTGCCCCAACGACCAGACCGTGCTGGCCAACGAGCAGGTCGTTGCCGGGACTTGCGAGCGCTGCGGCGCGGTGGTGACCAAGCGCGAGCTGACCCAGTGGTACTTCCGGATCACCGCCTACGCCCAGCGGCTGCTGGACGACATGAGCGACCTGGAGGGCCGCTGGCCAGAGCGGGTGCTCACGATGCAGCGCAACTGGATCGGCCGGTCCGAGGGTGCCTTCGCCGACTTCGCGGTCGAGGGTGAAAACGGCCGCGGCCACGAGCCGCTGCGGGTGTTCACGACCCGGCCGGACACGCTGTTCGGGGCGACCTTCATGGTGGTGGCGCCGGAGTCGCCGTTGGCGGCCGAGCTGGTCAGTGACGAGCAACGAGCGGCCTTCGAGGCCTATCTGGCCGACACCCAGCGCGCCACCGAGATCGAGCGGCTGTCGACCGAGCGGCCCAAGACAGGGGTGTTCCTGGGCACGTACGCGACCAACCCGGCCACCGGCCAGCGAATCCCGATCTGGGCGGCCGACTACGTGCTGGCCGACTACGGCACCGGGGCGATCATGGCGGTGCCCGCCCAGGACCAGCGCGACTGGGACTTCGCCGTCGCCCACGACCTGCCGATCCTCCGTACGGTGCAGCCGCCGGCCGACTTCGACGGCGAGGCGTACGTCGGCGACGGCGTCGCGATCAACTCGGCCAACGACGACATCAGCCTGGACGGGCTCGGCGTCGACGCGGCCAAGGCGCGCATCGGCGCGTGGCTGGAGACAGCGGGGCTGGGGGAGCGCACGGTCAACTACCGGCTCCGCGACTGGCTGCTGAGCCGCCAGCGCTACTGGGGTTGCCCGATCCCGATCGTGCACTGCGCCGAGTGTGGGGAGGTGCCCGTGCCCGACGACCAGCTGCCGGTGGAGTTGCCACACCTGTCGGGCACGGATCTTGTCCCCAAGGGCACGTCACCGCTGGCGGCGGCGACCGACTGGGTGCAGACCAGCTGCCCGCGGTGCGGCGGCGAGGCGCAGCGCGATACCGACACCATGGACACCTTCGTCGACTCCTCGTGGTACTTCCTGCGCTACTGCTCGCCGGACTACGACGGCGGTCCGTACGACCCCGAGGTGGCCAACCGCTGGATGCCGGCCGCGAACTACTTCGGCGGGGTCGAGCATGCCGTGCTGCACCTGCTCTACTTCCGCTTCTTCACCAAGGTGCTGCACGACATCGGCTTGCTGGACGCGACCGAACCGACGGCGGCGCTGGTCAACCAGGGGCAGGTGATCAACCAGGGCAACCGGATGAGCAAGTCGCGGGGCAACGGGGTCGACCTCGGCGAGCAGATCGACAGCTTCGGCGTGGACGCGGTCCGGCTGACGATGGTTTTCTCCGGGCCGCCCGAGGACGACGTCGACTGGGCGGATGTCTCGCCCGGCGGTTCGCTGCGGTTCCTGCACCGAGTGTGGCGGCTGTCGCAGGACGTGACCGGGTCCATTGGCGCCGACCCGTCCGCGGGTGACGAGGCGCTGCGCGAGGTCACCCACCGCACGGTGCGTGCGGTCGAGCAGCTGGTCGAGTCCCGTCGCTTCAACGTGGCGGTGGCCCGCCTGATGGAGCTGGTCAACGCCACCCGCAAGGCCATCGATGCGGGGCCGGGCGGTGCCGACCCGGCGGTCCGCGAGGCTGTCGAGGTCGTCGCCCAGGTGCTGAGCCTGGTCGCACCGTACACCGCGGAGGAGATGTGGGAGGCGCTGGGCCACGAGCCGACGGTGGCGACCACGAGCTGGCCAGTCGTGGACGAGTCACTGCTGGTCGAGGCGTCGGTGACCTGTGTGGTGCAGGTGCAGGGCAAGGTGCGCGCCCGGCTGCAGGTCGCCCCGGACATCGATGCCGCCGAGCTGGAGCGGATGGCGCTGGCCGACGAGCAGGTGCGGCGTGTGGTCGACGACCGCCCGGTGCGCCGGGTGGTCGTGCGCCCGCCTGTGCTGGTCAACGTGGTGGTCTGAGCCCGGCTGCGCGCCTCGACCCCGACCCACCTGGATAGCGTGCGGTCATGGCGGTGGAAGGCAGGGCGGGCGGGGTGGTGATCGTCACCGACTCGACCGCCTGCCTGCCCGAGGACGTGGTGGCCGAGCACGCCATCGCCGTGGTTCCCCTGCAGGTCGTCGTCGGGGCCGACGCGCTCGACGAGGGCACCGACGCCACCCGCGACCGGGTCGAGCAGGCACTGCGGTCCGCCGAGGCGGTGACCACCTCGCGTCCCGCACCGGAGGCCTTCGCCGCGGTGTATCGGGCGGCGGCCACGGCCGGAGCGGACGCGGTCGTGTCGGTGCACCTGTCGTCGCGCGTGTCGGGCACCTACGCCTCCGCCGTCGCCGCCGCGAACGGTGTCGCCATCGACGTCGAGGTGGTCGACAGCGAGCAGATCGGGCTGGCCACCGGCTTCGCGGTGCTCGCCGCCGTCGAGGCGCGGGCCCGGGGCGCTGACGCGGCGGCGGTGGCCGACGCCGCGCGGTCACGGGCCGGCGCCTGCTCGTCGTACTTCTACGTGGACACCCTCGAGTACCTGCGCCGCGGTGGACGAGTCGGCGCGGCAGCCGCCCTGTTCGGTGCCGCGCTGGCCGTCAAGCCGCTGCTCACTGTGCGCGACGGCGAGGTCGTGCAGCTGGAGAAGGTACGCACCGCCACGCGTGCGCTGGCGCGGATCGAAGAGCTCGCGGTGGCGGCCGCCGGGGCCGGTCCGGTCGACGTCGGCGTGCAGCATCTGGCCGCCCGGCCGCAGGCCGCGAGACTGGCCCAGCGGCTCCGGGATCGGTTGCCGCAGGCGGGGATGGTATGGGAGCGCGAGGTCGGCGCGGTGCTGGCCGCCCACGTCGGACCCGGTGCGGTGGCAGTGGTGATGTCGCCGCGCAACGGCTGAGGGCCGGTGGCTGCGCACCCTCTTTCCACAGCCCGGGGCTGGGTGGCACCCCCCTCCACAGCGATCCTCCCGGCGGCTGCCACCGACGGCCCGCTCGGCCTAACGTCACGGCATGGGGAGATCTCGACCAGACCGGCACGCCGGCGCCGGCAGCGACCGCGACGCAGCCCGCCGCCGGTTGAGCCTGCTCGCAGCCGAGCTGGTCGCCGACCGGCCGCCCCCGTCCCCGGGGTTGTCACCGGGGGCGACCGGCAACGACGAGCTGCCCCCTGACCCGCAGGTTCAGCCGGCTGCCGGTGCCGGGCGGCACCGCGCGCCGGCCCTGTCCGCACGTCGACGCCTTGCCGGCGCGGTGGCCGACC
This sequence comes from Propionibacteriales bacterium, assembly GCA_038232655.1. Lineage (GTDB taxonomy): Bacteria > Actinomycetota > Actinomycetes > Propionibacteriales > Nocardioidaceae > JACCVL01. The sequence continues at coordinate 4,332 of JBBSNM010000086.1, forward strand.
AGCTGACTGTCGCACCCACCCGTCTGTCCGGGGACCGGGGGGTGACCGGCCAGCACGTCACGGTGGTCGCCCTGCTTGTCGCGGCGCTCGTCACCGGTGGTGCCTGGTGGGTGCTGAGCGGGCGGCCGCAGGAGCGAGCGGTGGTGGCACCCCCGCGCGTGCAGGCGCCGGCTGCGTCGACCCCAACCGTCGGCGCACCCGCCTCGGGCGAGCCGAGCACGGGCAGCGAGCCGGCCGGCCCGCCGGCCGCACCCCCCGCTGCGCCCGCCGACAGCCCCGCCGCCGGCCCCGTCACGGGCCCGGCGGTCCAGCTGGTCGTTGACGTGGCGGGGCGCGTGCGGCGACCAGGGCTGGTCACCCTCCCGCCGGGTGCGCGCGTCGCGGACGCCGTGCAGTCGGCCGGCGGGGCACTGCCCAAGGTCGACCTCGCCTCGGTCAACCTCGCCCGCCCCCTCGTCGACGGTGAACAGCTGCTCATCGGCGTGCGGAGCGCGACCGCGGGCGGCGCGGGGCCGCCGGCAGTGGGCGCCGCACCGTCGGCGCCCGGTGCGCCCGGCACCGCCCCGGCGCTGGTCGACCTGAACACCGCCACCATGGAGCAGCTGGACACCCTGCCCGGCGTCGGCCCGGTGACCGGGCAGGCCATCCTCGACTGGCGCACCGAGAACGGCGCCTTCACCAGCGTCGACGAGCTGCTCGAGGTCGACGGCATCGGTGAGGTAACCCTGGCCGACCTGCGCGACCTGGTGACGGTAGGACCGGGTGCCCGGTGAGACCGGTGCTCGAGCCGCCACCGGTCCCACCGGGACGCTGCCGTCCGCGGTTGCGGAGCCGACGTCCGAGCCGGCGGCCGACCCCCGGTTGGTGGGGCCGGCTGTCGCCGCCTGGTCGAGCACCGCCTTGTGCCTGTGGTTGCCGGGTGTGGCCACGCTGTTGCTCACCGCCCTGCTCGCCGTGGGCACCTTGCTGTCGATCCGCCGCCGCCAGCACCTGCTGGCGCTGGCCCTCGTCGTCGCTGCGGCGGCGGCACCTGCTGCGGGTCTGCGCGTAGCGCAGGCCCAGGCGGGCATGCTGCCGCGGCTGGCCGCTGACGAGGTGATCGTCGATGCGGTGGTGGTGCTGGCTGGTGACCCTCGCACGGTCGAGACCGCGTTCGGCGACCAGGTGTTCGTCAAGGCATCCGCGCGGGTGGTGACCGGTCGTGGCCGCACCGTGCGGGGCCGCGCACCGGTGGTGCTGATCGCCGGGCTCGACGTGGGCTTGCAAGACATCAGGCTCGGCAGCAGGGTGGCGCTGGTCGGGCGGCTGGCGCCGTCGGACTCCAACGATCTGGCTGCGCTGCTGCGCGTCTCTCGTCTCGGCGAGGTCCGTACCGCACCGGCGTGGTGGTGGACGATGGCCAGTGGCGTCCGCGACGGCGTCCGGGGCGCGGTCGACAACCGGGGCATGCCCGGTGAGCTGGTGCCCGCCCTCGTCGTCGGTGACGACAGCGGGCTGAGCACCGACGTCGCCGACGACTTCCGCGCCAGCGGCCTCACCCACCTGCTCGCGGTGTCGGGCACGAACCTGACCCTGGTCCTCGGCGCCCTGCTGTTGGTGGCTCGGTGGTCAGGCGTGCGTGGCCGCGGTCTGGTCATCACCGGCGTGCTCGGCGCGGTCGGCTTCGTGCTGCTCGCCCGGCCCGACCCGAGCGTCGTCCGGGCGGCCGCGATGGGGTTGGTCGCGCTCGCCGGGCTGACGTCGGGTGACCGTCGGCGCGGCCTGCGCGCGCTGTGCGTTGCGGTGATCGTGCTGCTGCTGGTCAACCCCTGGTTGGCCCGCTCGGTGGGCTTCGTGCTGTCCGTGCTGGCCACCGCGGCGATCCTGGTGCTGGCGCCACCGTGGCGAGACGCCCTGACGCGCTGGCTGCCGCGTTGGGCGGCCGAGGCGGTGGCCGTGCCGATGGCCGCCCAGCTGGCCTGCACCCCGGTGATCGCGGCCATCTCGGGTCAGGCGTCGATCGTGGCGGTGCTCGCCAACGTTCTCGCGGCGCCGGCCGTGGGGCCCGCGACCGTGGCGGGGCTGGCCGCCGGGCTGTTCGCGGTGGCGGTGCCCCCGGCCGGCGACCTGCTCGGCTGGTTCGCGGTGGCGCCCGCCTGGTGGATCGTCGCAGTCGGCCGGGTGTGTGCCGACCTGCCCGGTGCCAGTCTCGAGTGGGGCACCTCGCCCGGCGCGCTGGCCGCGTTGACCGCGCTCTGCCTGTTGCTGGCCACCGTCGCCGGGTCGCTGCTGCGCCGGCGCTGGCTCGCCGTGCTGGCGACTGTGCTGCTTGTCGGCGTCGTGCTGCGTCCACTGCCCAGCCCGGGGTGGCCGCCCGATGGCTGGGTGGCGGTCGCCTGCGACGTCGGTCAAGGTGACGGGCTGGTGCTGTCGGCCGGCGACGACGTCGCGGTGGTCGTCGACGTCGGTCCGGACCCGGCGGCCATCTCGCAGTGCCTCAGCGAGCTCGGGGTGCGACGAGTCTCGGCGGTGCTCGTCACCCACCTGCACGCCGACCATGTGGCCGGTCTGTCGGGGGTGTTCAGCCAGGTCCGCGTCGCCGAGGTCGACGTCGGCCCGGTACGCAGCCCCGCCGACTCGTGGCGGCGGGTGGTCGCCGCGGCCACCGCGGCGGGAGTGCCGGTCCGCACGGTTTCCGCCGGCGAGGTCGCCGGCGCCGGTGCGATCAGCTGGCGGGTGCTCTGGCCGCCGCCGGGGACACCGGCCGACCTCGTCGACTCGGGAGAGTCCGGCGGATCGCCGGTCAACGACGCCAGCCTGGTGCTCGCCGTCGACGTGGGCGGCGTGCGGCTGTTGCTCACCGGCGACATCGAGCCGCCGACGCAGGCTGCACTCGTCCGCAGCGGGGTCGACCTGTCCGCCGACGTGCTGAAGGTGCCACACCACGGCAGCTCCCGGCAGGACGCCGCGTTCCTCGACGCCGTGGGCGCTGAGCTGGCCGTGGTCAGTGTGGGAACCGACAACACCTATGGCCACCCTGCGCCCGACCTGCTCGCGGGGCTGGACGCGGATGGTGTCGAGGTGGCCCGTACCGATGTCGACGGTGCGATCGCGCTGGTGGCCGACGGGTCGGACGTCTCGGTGGTGACCAGGTGAGGTCGTGGGGGTGCGAGGTGGCATTCTGACCGGCGTGGCGGCGACGGGATCGGAGGTCCTCGGCAGGCTGGTGCTCGTCACTGGTGCGGCCGACTTCCTGGCCGAGCGCGAGGTTGCTGGCTGGCGAGCTGCGCTGCTCGACCAGGCTCCCGGCGCCGACGTCACCGAAGCGGTTGCCGCCGTACTCGATCCAGGAGCGTTCGCCGAGCTGACCAGCCCGTCGCTGTTCGCCGCCAGCCGGGGTGTGGTCGTCCGAGGCGTCGACAACCTGCCCGACGACATGCACGGTTCGCTCGTCGCCTACGCCGCCGCCCCCGCCGACGATGTCGCGATGGTGGTCCTGCATCCCGGTGGCATGAAGGGCAAGGGACTGCTCGATCGGCTGCGTGCGGCCGGCGCCCACGAGGTCAAGGTCGAGGCGCCCAAGCCGTGGAAGCTGTCGGGGTGGATCACCGCCGAGGCCCGCAGGCTCGGCGTTCGGATCGATCCAGCCGCGGCTGACCTGCTGCACCGTGCGGTGGGCGACGACCTCCGCGCGCTCGCAGCCGCGGTCGAGCAGCTGTGCAGCGACCACCCCGGCGCGCGCGTCGACGTCGACCTGGTCAACCGGTACTACGAGGGTCGCGCCGAGATCAAGACCTTCGACATCGCCGAGCGGGCCGTGACCGGTGACCGGGCCGGTGCGCTCGAGCTGCTGCGCTGGGCGCTGGGTCAGCGTGTCGCGCTGCCACTGCTGACCTCGGCCTTTGCGATGACGGTGCGCCGGTTGATCAAGCTGTCGTTCGCGCCGGCCGGCATCGGAGGCGGCGACCTAGCCCGCGAGGTCGGGTGCAGCCCCGCTCAGCTCACCCGGCTGCGCGAGCAGACCCGGGGATGGGACGCATCCGGTCTGGCGACGGCGCTCGACGCGGTGGCGCAGGCCGATGCCGCGGTCAAGGGTGGTGCCGCCGACGCCGGCCACGCGATGGAGCGGATGGTGCTGAGCGTCGTCGACGCACGAGCCGGTGCGCGCAGCCGATCCGAATGAGCCCGGCGGAGGGGAGCTGTCGGAGACCGAGCAGACGACGAGGGCGCTCACCCCCGGTGCCGGTGGACGCCCTCTCGGTCGTGGCGCAGCCGTCAGCCGACTGCGCGGGTCACAGGCTGGCGGCGCTCTTGGAGATGGCCGACTTGCGGTTGGCGGCCTGGTTCTTGTGGATCACGCCGGCCGACGCGGCCTTGTCGAGACGCCGGTTGGCCTCGTGCGCGAGCGAGCGGGCCTTGTCGGCATCCCCGGCCCGCGCCGCCTCACGGAAGCGGCGCACCGACGTCTTCAGTGCCGACTTGACCGACTTGTTGCGCTCGTGCGCCGCATCGTTCTGCTTGTTGCGCTTGATCTGGGACTTGATGTTTGCCACGGGGCAAGCCTCGATCGCTGGTACGGAAGGGTGAGTGGTCGTGGCGCACGCGGCCGCGTGGACCGCAGGCTGCGCGACCCCCCACGATATCAGCGCCGGCCGGACCGGCCAAAATCACCGTAGCCAGGTGCCGACGCCGCCGCCGGGCGTTGGCACTCGCCGCCGCTCGGTGTGTGACCGGGCAGGTGCTGTCCTCGGGTGCCGGCGGCTGCTAGACAGTCCCGGGTGGCCAGCGTGTCGATCCGGCGAGCCGTTCCCGAGGACGTGCCAGCGCTCGACGCGCTCATCGAGGATGCCTTCGCGCCGTACGTGACCCGGATCGGCCTCCGGCCTGCACCGATGGAGGCAGACCATGCCGCTGCCGTGGCGGACGGCACCGTCTGGGTTGCGACCCGGGCGGGTGCGGTGGTGGGCTGCACGCGGCTGCTGCCCGGGGCCGACCACGTGCAGGTCGAGGATGTCGCCGTGGCCCGCGCCGAACGCGGCCATGGCACCGGCAGGCTGCTGCTCGACCACGCCCGCGAGTGGGCGCGTGTCCGGGGATGCGCCGAGCTGCGGCTGTACACGAACGCGGCGATGACCGACAACCTCACGTTCTACCGTCACCTGGGGTGGACCGAGACCCACCGAGGTGACCAGGACGGCTACTCCCGGGTCTTCTACCGACTGCGAGTCGACGCGACCGCCAGCCCTCGTACGTAACCGACGATCGTGCGTGGTGGGGTCGCGGACCCCGCCAATGCATGGTCGTCACGTGGTGGCGACCGGCTTCAGGTCCGGCAGGTTCGGTCCACCCCCGGGCGGGGTGGGAGGATGGAGCACGCTTGCGCGACCCGCATGCACCCATCCCAACCTGTGAAGAGCCCACCCTGTGCCGAGACCCGCCGCCGCAGCCCGCGTCGCCGCCGCGCCCGAGCCGGGAGCGACCGACCCGTCGATCCTGCGCAACTTCTGCATCATCGCGCACATCGACCACGGCAAGTCGACGCTTGCCGACCGGATGCTGCAACTGACCGGGGTGGTCGAGGAGCGCACCATGCGGGCGCAGTACCTCGACCGAATGGACATCGAACGCGAGCGTGGCATCACGATCAAGAGCCAGGCGGTGCGGCTGCCCTACGCCTCCAGCGTCAACAGCGCCGACGGCAACCCCGCCACGTACGTGCTCAACCTCATCGACACCCCCGGCCACGTCGACTTCACCTACGAGGTGAGCCGCAGCCTGGAGGCGTGCGAGGGTGCGGTGCTGCTGGTGGACGCGGCGCAGGGCATCGAGGCGCAGACGCTGGCCAACCTCTACCTCGCGCTGGAGGCCGACCTGCACGTCATCCCGGTGCTCAACAAGATCGACCTACCCGGCGCGCAGACCGAGCGGTACGCCGCCGAGATCGCGCACATCATCGGCGGCGACCCCGACGACGTGCTGCGGGTGTCGGCCAAGACCGGCGAGGGGGTCGGTGCGCTGCTGGACGCCATCGTCGCCGAGGTGCCGCCTCCGGTCGGCGACGCCGACGGGCCGCCGCGGGCGCTGATCTTCGACTCCGTGTACGACACCTACCGCGGGGTGGTCACCTACGTCCGGGTGGTCGACGGCAAGCTGCGGCACCGCGACCGGATCCAGATGATGTCGACCGGCGCAACGCACGAGATGCTCGAGGTCGGGGTGATCTCGCCCGAGCCGACCAGGGCCACCGAGATCGCCGCGGGCGAGGTGGGCTACCTGATCACGGGGGTCAAGGAGGTCCGCCAGAGCCGCGTCGGGGACACGGTGACGTCGGCGGTGCGCGGCGCGACGACCCCGCTCCGCGGCTACCGGCACCCCAACCCGATGGTGTTCTCCGGCCTCTACCCGCTGGACGGCGACAACTACCCCGACCTGCGCGAGGCGCTCGACAGGCTGCAGCTCAACGACGCGGCGCTCGCCTACGAGCCGGAAACGTCCGGGGCGCTGGGCTTCGGCTTCCGCTGCGGGTTCCTCGGCCTGCTGCACATGGAGATCGTCCGCGAGCGGCTCGAGCGCGAGTTCGGGCTCGACCTGATCTCGACCGCGCCGAACGTGGTGTACCGGGTGGTGATGGAGGACGGCGCCGAGCACGTGGTCACCAACCCCAGCGAGTACCCCGAGGGCAAGATCGCCGAGGTTCACGAGCCGGTCGTAAGGGCCACCCTGATCGCCCCCAAGGACTACATCGGCACGATCATGGACCTGTGCCAGACCAGGCGCGGCGCCCAGCAGGGCATGGACTACCTGTCCGCGGACCGGGTCGAGATGCGCTACACCCTGCCGCTGGCCGAGATCGTGTTCGATTTCTTCGACCAGCTGAAGTCACGGACCAAGGGCTACGCCAGCCTTGATTACGAGCCGGTGGGGGAGCAGACCGCCGACCTGGTCAAGGTGGACGTGCTGCTGCACGGCGACCCCGTCGACGCGTTCA
>JBBSNM010000087.1:0-10902 GCA_038232655.1 Propionibacteriales bacterium
CCGTCGACTACGGTCTGGACTTCCTCGACGGCGTGTCGGCGCTATGTCTGCGGGTGCGGCCCGTCACCGCCTTCGGGCTGCTGCACGCAGACTTCGCCGGGTCACCCACCCGGTGGACATTCAGTGCACCTGGTTGACCATCCCGGGCTCTGGCCCGCCACTCACGGCCGCCGGCGGGGGACATCGCATGCGCAGCCAGCGTCGGCGGCAGCAGCGACATGCCCGGTCCGCCGCGCAGGACCAGTCCGCGATCGCATCCACGCTCACCTCGTCGAGCACCTGCCTTTCGAACTGTCGCAGGCCAACAGGCACGACGTGACGCTCACGAGTGCGGCACGCCGCACGCCCAGGGTGAGCCTCTCGAACAGGCCGTCGTGATCCACGCCCGGGTGCTTGTCCCCGGCCCCGCAGCAACAGTCACGGCAGACCCGGACCCGGCATCGGCCGTGGCTCACACCGACGCCGGCGCGGCGACCCGCTGGGCCCGGGTACGTGCCTCGGCTAACGCGCCGAAGACCAGGCCGAGCACCAACCACAGCGCGGCGAGCTGGGCGAGCGAGGCGACCCGGAAGTCCCACAGCAGCGTCGCCGGCACGTCCGTCGGCACGCTGTCGGGTGAGCCCGGTACGAGCGCGAGCACGGCGACGGCACCGCCGACCGCCAGCACCGTCTTCGCCACCGTACGGGAGGGCGCTGCCACGCCCCGGTGCGTGAGCCACCCGTCGGCGGCGAGGACGAGGCCGACGACCAGCAGACCGACCAGGATCGTCAGCAGGTAGAGCAACGTCCGCTCCGTCACCGTGGCCGGGTCGCCCACCGCGGGCGGGTTCGCCGGCAGCTTCAGACCGGGCAGCAACGTGACGACCGTGAAGCCAACCAGCGCCAGCGCGGCTGCCCGGCCGAGGTCGGTCGACCCGGGCAGCCGGTGCCGGGTGCGGGCGAACACGACGGCGAAGGCCACACCGACCAGCACGCCCACGACCGCCGCCGTGGCCAGCCCGCCGACCACCTGCAGCGCCCGAGAGACCGACGGCCCTTCGCCAGCAGCATGGTCGGCGCCGCCGCGCGCCTCCTCGATCACCAGGGCGCGGCGGATGACCGGCTCCACCAGCAGCCACAGCACCAGGGCAGCACCGAGCCCCGCCGCGGCCCCGGCGACGACCCCGTCGCGCAGCAGCCTCGTGAACGGCATGTCAGCCCGTCAGTGGCAGGGCACGCCCAGGGCGTGCCGCGCGTCGTGGGTGAGCTCGTGCAGGTACTCCGCCGCACCGGCGCTCAGCAGCGCGCCGTTCTCCTGCGAGACCACGTACAGCGAGAGGACGCCGAGCGCGGCCAGCGCCCAGGCCCATCTGGGGACGTCGATCGCAGTGGTGGCGGCAGCTCCCGCCGGGGGAACGTCGGTCATGGCCATGACCCCTTCTTCCATGCCTCGTGGACAGATCAAGTCGCGGCCGGTCTCCTGGCTCCCGGATCGGCGCCCTGCCCCGCCTTCCCGGCGCCTGGGTGGCACCAGTGGCTTCGGTGGAGCAGGACTCCCCGGTCACAGTGGCGAGGACCACGCCGGAATCGCACCGGCTTCCCGTGCACCGCGACTTGCGCGCCACTCTGGCACACGGGGACCGGGCTGCGATAGCCCCCGCACCGGCCTCACGAGGTCTCCTCGGCGGCCAGCAGGGGGATCCACAGCTGACGGGCGAGCACCGCGAAGCGGCTGGTCTCGGCCGGACCCACCGGGCTGACCTGCTCGGCGGGGATGGCCGGGGCAGCGAGCAGGGCCAGGAACGGGTAGGCCTCGCCCCAGACGATGCGGTGGTAGGCGTCGTCGGCCTCGCGGTCGGCCCAGACCTTGGCGGCGGCGTCCAGGGCGTCGGGCTCGGACTCGCCCAGCTCCCGGCGCTCGGCGTAGGCGTGCGAGGCGCCGAGCGGCAGCGGCAGCGGCTCGCAGTGACCCCAGGCGTGCAGGTCGACCAGCCACGCCAGCAGTTGCGTGGCGTCCTCGCCCGGTGGTGCGCTCAGCACCGAACGCCTAGCCTTGGCGCCCGCGCGACCGACGGTCGCGGCACGCCAGCTGCTGCCGGGGTGGCTGGCGGTGTCGCCGGCGGCGAGCGCGAGCAGCTGCACCCAGGCACGGAGCCGGTGCTTGCCGGCGAGGGTGGAGTAGACCGTGCGTGCCACCACGTCGCCGTACACCCCGCTGACGGTGCCGGCGAGCACCCGCCCGCCCGGCAGCGACACCGCCACATCCACCGAGCGGGCCGGGCCGACCCGGTCGGCCGCGCCGGCGGCGAAGATCGGCTCGCTGATCGCCTGCACCTCGCCCAGCAGCCGCCGGCCGAGGGCGCCTGGCGGCAGCTCGCCGCGACGCCACTCCGCCTGCGTACAGGTCTGCTCGTCCGCACCGGCGAGGCGGGCACGCAGCCAGCGGTCGCCGACCGCCCACTTGTCGAGGCCGCTCAGCTCGGCGTGCAGCGAGTCGTTGAGCTCGTCGGCCTCGTCGGCGGCGGTGACACCGAGCCGTTGCCGCAGAAACCCGCGGACCGGGTGCTCCAGGAAGCGGATCAACGTGTCCAGGTCGAGGGTGCGGTCTGTCTCTGGCTCCGGCGTCGGGAGCGGTCCGGTCAGGAACGGGCCCGCCGGCTGACGGGGGCCGCTCGCAGCAACCGCGCCGGCGAGGGCCGCGCGGTCGAAGCTGAACGCGCCGCCCCCACCGAGCGCCCCCGGCTCGAAGTTGCGGGCGTCGAAGGGCTGCAACGGGTGCCGCACGACGACCTGCTCGCGGGCGGGCCGCTGGTCGTCCGTGCGGACGGTGGCGTCGACGACGTCCAGGATCTCGCCGAGCGGTACCGCCGGCGGGCGCGGGGAGTTGGTGCGCTCGTCGGCGCCGCTGTATACGACGACCAGGTGCTCCTGCGCGGCCAGCACCGCGTCGAGCAGCAGCTGTCGGTCCTCGCTCCGGCGGTCGCGCTCGCCGACCAGCGGGTCGCGGGCGAGCACGTCGTCACCGTCGACCCCGGTCGTGCGTGGGAACACGCCGTCGTCGAGCCCGAGCAGGCAGATGACCCGGTGCGGCACCGAGCGCATCGGCACCATCGAGCACATCGTGAGGTTGCCGGTGCGGAAGTTCGCCCGGGTCGGGCGCCCCGCGAGCCGGTCGGCCAGCAGCGCGCGCACGTCACCGAGCGCCAGGGACGTGCTGCCGGCGCGCTCCCCCGCGGCATCGGCGACGTCGGCGAGCTCACGGCGCACCTGCGCAAGCTGCCACTCATCCGCGGCCCCGACCGCGGTCAGCGCGTCCACCGCACCGAGGAGGGCGTCGAGCCAGTCGGCCAACGACCGGGTGCCGGTGAGGCCGCCCAGCACTTCCTCGAGCCGGTCGACGAGCTCGGCGAACCGGCCGGCGAGGTCGACGTCGCCGGAGTCGACGTCGTCCAGCGGCAGCGCCAGCCCCACCCAGCGCGGCTCGCCAGGGTCCTCGGCCATGCTCACCCCCAGCAGCAGCCGGTCCAGCCCCGCCGCCCAGGTGTTCTGAGCGACCCCGTGCATGCGGAACGGCGCCCGGTGGGCCGCGTCCAGCCCCCAGCGGACGCCGGCGACGCGCACCCATTCGCGGACCCGCTCGAGGTCGTCGTCGTCGAGGCCGAAGCGGCGGCGAACCGGCGGCTGGGCGATCAGGTCGATCACCTGCGAGGCCGTGAGCCGGCTGTCGGCGAGGTCGAGGAGCCGCGCAAGCGTCGCCAGCAGCGGGTTGGTCTGCCGCAGCGACCGGTCGGCCAACCGCACCCGCAGCCCGTGCCCGGGGTGTCCGCTCAACGGCCTCGCGGGGTCGTCGGTGGGCGCCAACCCGAACGTCGCGGAGACCAACGGTGCGTACGCCTCGATGTCGGGGCACATCACCAGCACGTCGCGCGGTTCGAGGCTCAGGTCGGCAGCGAGCAGGCCCAGCAGCACCTCGCGCAGCACCTCGACCTGGCGGGCGCGGCCGTGGCAGGCGTGCACCTGCAGGCTGCGGTCGGCGGTGGCGAGCAGCGGCCGCCCGTCCGCGCCGTCGCGCAGCGGCCGGCCCGGTGGTGCGGCGTCGGTACGCAGGTTGTGCTGCAGCCGGCCGAGCAGGGTCGTCGGCTCGTGGTGTGGCAGCCGGTGGTGCTGGTCGGTGTCGACGGCGGCGCCGGCCGTGCTGGCGAGCAGAAGCTGCATCTCACGGGCGTCCCGGCCGAGGGACGCCAGCAGCCGGTTCGAGCCGGGTGCCCCGCCGGCGTGGGCGCTGCGTCGTTTCGGCTGGCCGGTGGTGGCGGCAAGAGGGGCGACCCGCGCCCACTCGACCGCGGACGGGTGCGGCAGCCACAGGTGCACATCGCGGTGCGCTGCCAACGCGGCGACTATGGCGACCTGGCCCCTGGTCAGCCTGGTGGGCCCGAAGATGCTGAGCCGCTGCGGCAGGTCCACCAGTTGGGGGTCGTCGCGCAGGGCGGCGCCGGCGGCGTCGATGCGCTCGGCGGGGCTGTCGACGCCCAGCCGAGCGCGGAGCCGGCGCCACAGCTGCGGTTGCCAGCTCAGGTCAGCGGCAACGGTGCCGTCGGTGTGGGTGCCGGCGGTGTCGGTGCCGGCGGCCCATCCCCGCAGCATCGCTGGGCGCTGCTCGCCGTACGCGGTGAACAGCCCGGTCAGGTGCTGGGCGGCGACCATGCGCCGCGAGGTTGACCCGCCAGCGCCGCGCAGGTGGCGGGTCAGCACCGCGCACCACGGCTCGCCGGCGCACTCGTCGAGCAGACCAAGCAGGCTCCAGACCAGCCGATGCGGTGCCCACAGGTCGTCGTCGGCGTCGACGCCGCTACCCGCGGCCACCGCCGATGCGACCAAAGCGGTCGGTGGGGGAAAGTCGACGTTGGCGCACACGCCGTCGCCGGCGCGAGCCCCGAGGTGATGGGACAGCCGCTGGGTCAGCCAGCGCTCCACCCCGCGTGCCGGGACCGCAACGATCTCGGGCACGAACGGGTCCGCCGGCGGCGCACGCAGCACCTCGGTCAGCCCGTCGACCAGGACGTCGGCACGCTCGGCGCGGTGCAGGTGCAGACCGCTCACGCCAGCGCACCCGCAGCCGTCATGGCGCGGACCTTAGCCCCCCGCGCCGACCACGCCGCTGCCGAGTGCGGCGTTACCGTTCACCCGCCGCTCGCCCCGTGACCGAGAACAACGCACTCGACCCGCGCACCGCGCCGCGACAGCCGCCGGATCAGCCGCGGGCCGCGCCGGAGGCCCGGTCGTTCGCCCGCTGGATGGCCTCCACCAGCTCACCCTTGTTCATCCGCGAACGGCCGCGGATGTCGAGCCTGCGCGCAACGTCGACCAGATGCTCCTTGGACGCGTTGGCGTCGACTCCCCCGGCCGTCTCACGGTCGGTGTCGACGCCACCCTCGGCCTGCGCATCCGACGGCCCGTACTCGTCCTTGGGCTCCCACCGGTCGCCGACCTTCTCGTGGGTGTGCTTCAGCGCCGCGTAGGCGACCTGGTTCGCCCGCTGCTCGTCGCCATACTGGTCGGCCGCCGAGTCGTGTGCCTTGGCGAAGGTGCGCTGCGCCTTGTCGTCCGAGCGTCGCAGCGTGCCCGGCAGCTCGTCCTGCCTGGCCTTGCCGCCCTTGGTCGTCTTGGGCATCTCGTCCTCCCATCGCAGCGACGTGGCTGGATCCGGCCACCAAACTCTGCGTACCCAACGGGGGCAGCGTCAACCGTCCCCGCCCGCCCGCAGCCCGGCTCCGCGGCACCCTCACCTGGCGGAGAACCCGGTGGCGGGCTCGGCCGCTCCAGCCGACCGTACGCCGGCCAGCACCACGGGCAGCACCAGCAGACCGGCTGCCCCGCCGAGCAGCGCCAGCTGCGGATAGCCGGCCGCCGCGACGATGCCACCGCTGGCGATGCTCGCGGTCGCACCGGCCAGCGCGATCGCCAGGTCCACCCCGCCCTGGGTGCGGGCCCGGTCCGCCAGGCTGGTCGCGTCGGTGAGCAGCGCGGTGCCGCCGACGAGACCGAGGTTCCAGCCGAGACCGAGCAGCCCCAGCGCTAGGCCGAGCAGCAGGACCGAGCCCGGGTCGGCCAGCGCAGCGACCAGCCCGGCGGCGACCAGCACGACCGCACTGCCCACCAGCACCGGACCACGGCCGACCGCATCGGCCAGCCAGCCCGTGAGCGGCGACGGCAGGTACATGCTCGCGATGTGCACAGCGATCACCGCGCCAACGGTGTCCAGGCTGTGGCCATGTGCCATCAGGTGGACCGGCGTCATGGTCATCACCGCGACCATCGCCGCCTGGGTCAGCACCATGGCGCTGGCCGCCACCCCGACCGTACGACGCGAGGTGACCTGGGCGGCCAGGTCGCCCACGGCCCCGTCGCGCACGGCCTCGGCTGCCAACCGGCGTGCCGTCAGCAGCGGGTCCGGGCGCAGGAAGGCCACCAGCACCACCGCGGCCAGCCCGTACGCCAGCCCGGCCAGCGCAAACGGCCCCGACAACGGCGGCGCACCCACGGCGGCGGCGACGTCGCCGGTGGCACCGACCAGGCTGGGACCGGCAACCGCACCGGCCGTGGTGGCTACCAGCACGATACTCACGGCGCGGCCTCGCTGGCGCGGCTCGGCGAGGTCGGCGGCGGCGTAGCGCGCCTGCAGGTTGGTGGCGACGCCGGAGCCGTACACCGTGAGTGCGGGCAGCAGCAGCCAGACGCTGTCGATGATCGCGGCCAGCGCGACCCCGGCACTGCCGAGCGCCCCGATCAGGTAGCCGAGCGACAGGCCCGACCGGCGGCCGAAACGTTGCGAGACCCGGCCGACCAGCAGGGCGGCGACCGCAGACCCGCCGGTGAACAGGGCCGCGGGCAGGCCCGCGAGAGCGGTGCTGCCGAGCATGTCCTTCGCGAGCAGGGCGCCCACGGTCACACCGGCGGCCAGACCGGCGCCGCCGAGCACCTGGGAGCAGACGACCACCGTCAGCACCCGGCGTTGCAGCCGCTGCCGGGACGGCAGCACCGTGGACGTGGGCACCGCCGGTCCCGCGACGGCGGGGCCGCTCACCGCCCGCGGTGGCCGCTGTCGCCGGCCCCGCGCACCCGCTCACCCACCGCTACTCCTGCCCTGAGACGACGGCCTCCATGGTCGCACGGGCACCGTCGGCGTGGAGCGCGGCCAGGTGCTTGCGGTAGACCGACATGAAGTCCTCCCGGTCCACCAGGTCACCGAAGACGTCGCGGTTGGCGATGAACGCGTCGGGGTCGTCACGTTGCGCCTTGGCGGCGGCCACCAGCTCCTCGCGCAGCGGGTCGACCACGTCGATCGGCTCGCCGGCCTCGTCGACCCCCTCCGCGTACCGCGCCCAGGCCGCGACCACGAGGGCGGACCGCTCGATCGACCCGCCGGAGTCCAGCCGTGAGCGGATCACCGGCAGCAGCCACTTCGGGATGCGGTCCGAGCTCTCGGCGCACAGCCGCGCCAGCGTGTCGCGCACCTCGGGGTTGGCGAACCGCTCGATCAGCTGCCGCTTGTACTCGTGCAGGTCGACGCCCGGAACCGGCTGCAGGGTCGGTGTCGCCTCGTCGTCCATGTAGCCCAGCAGGAAGTCGACGAACAGCTCGTCCTGGGCGACCTCGTGGGCGTAGCGGTAGCCGGACAGGTAGCCCAGGTAGCACAGCGCCTGGTGGCTGGCGTTGAGCAGCCGCAGCTTCATCAGCTCGTACGGCGTGACGTCGTCGACGAGCTGCACGCCGGCGTCCTCCAGGGGTGGCCGGCCGAGGCTGAAGGAGTCCTCGAGCGCCCACTGGGTGAACGGCTCGCACACCACCGGCCAGCCGTCGCGCACGCCCAGCAGCTCGGCGACGGCATCCCGGTCCTCGTCGCTGGTGGACGGGGTGATCCGGTCGACCATCGAGTTGGGGAAGCACACCTCCGCCTCGAGCCAGTCGCCGAACGCCGGGTCCTGCAGCCGGGCGAACGCGGTGAACATCTTGTGCGCCACCTCGCCGTTGCCGGGGATGTTGTCGCAGCTCATGATCGTGAACGGCGCGAGCCCGCGGTCGCGCCGGCGGGCGAGGGCCGCGCAGACCAGCCCGAACGTCGTACGCGGCGGGGCGTCGCCGGCCAGGTCGCGCTGGACGTCGGTGTCCTTCTCGTCGAAGTCCCCGGTGACGGGGTGGACGTTGTAGCCGCCCTCGGTCACGGTCAGCGACACGATCCGGGTCTGCTCGGCCGCCAGCTGGTCGATGACCGCCTCGGGGTCGTCGGGCGCGAACAGGTAGTCGACGATGGAGCCGATCACGCGCGGCTCGAGGGTGCCGTCGGGGTGCTTGACGACCAGCGTGTACAGGTGGTCCTGCGCCTCGAGCACCTCCTGCATCGCCCGGTCGCCGGGCATCAGTCCGACCCCGCAGACGCCCCACTCGAGCGCCTGGCCTGCGTCCATCAACCGGTCGAGGTACATCGCCTCGTGTGCGCGGTGGAAGCCGCCGACACCGAAGTGCACGATGCCAGGACGCACCTTGCTGCGGTCGTAGCCGGGCACCGGCACCGTCTCGCGCAGCCGCGACAGCGCCTCGGTGTCGAGCTTGGCCCCGCTCACTTGATCGCACCCATCGACAGTCCGCGCACCAGCTGCTTCTGCGCGATCCACCCGGCGATCACCACCGGCAGCGACGCCAGCGTCGCGGCCGCCGACAGCTGCGCGAAGAACAGTCCCTGGCTGGTGATGAAGCTGACCAGGAAGACCGGCATGGTGCTGGAGGCCGACGCGGTCAGGTTGACCGCGAAGAAGAACTCGTTCCAGGCGAAGATGACGCAGATCAGGGCCGTCGCTGCGATCCCCGGCGCGGTCATCGGGATCATCACGTGCCGCCACATCTTGGCCAGCCCGGCGCCGTCCATCGCCGCCGCCTCGAGCACCTCACCGGGTATCTCCTGCAGGAACGAGCGCATCATCCACACCGCGATCGGCAGGTTCATGGCGGTGTAGAGCACGATCATGACCCAGATGTGGTCCAGCGCACCGATCTGGCCGGCGATCACGTAGAGCGGCACGATCACCGCAACCACGGGGAGCATCTTGGTCGAGATGAAGAAGAACAACACGTCCTGGGTCTTCTTCACCGGTCGGATCGACAATGCGTACGCCGCCGGCACGGCCAGCAACACCACCAGGACCGTGGACAGTGTCGTCGCGACGACGGAGTTGATCAGGAACGGGGTCGCGCTGTCGAAGACGTTGGCGAACTGGTCGAAGGTCGGCTTGAAGAACAGCTTGGGCGTCTCGGTGTAGGCGTCGGACTCGTTCTTGAAGCCCGTGATCACCATCCAGAACACCGGGAAGAAGAACGCCAGCGCGAGGAACCAGGTCAGCACGGTCAGCGCGGTCCCGGAACTTGGCCCGCGGGAGCGCTTGGGAGCGGTCCCGACGTCCGTGGTCGTCTCTTGCGTCTGGGAACTCATGAGGAGGCCTCCGCGGTAAAGCTCTTGAAGATCAGCCGCAGCGCGAAGGTCGCGACGATGATCGTGCCGACGACGACCACGACACCCATGGCGGCCGCCTGACCGATGTCGAAGCCGAGGAAGGCCCGTTGATAGATGTAGAAGGGCAGGTTCGCGCTGGCCGTGCCCGGTCCGCCCGAGGTCATCATGTAGATGTGGTCGAAGGTGTTGACGACGTAGATGGCGCCGAGCAGCACCGACAGCTCGATGTAGCGACGCATGTGCGGCAACGTGATCGACACGAACATCTGGTACGGCCCGGCGCCGTCGACCGCCGCGGCCTCCAAGGATGACTGGTCCTGGCTCTGCAGGCCGGCCAGCAGCAGCAGCATCATGAACGGCGTCCACTGCCAAACGAGCGCGATGATGATCGCCGCCAGCGGGAAGCGTGAGATCCAGTCGGTCTGACCGGCGCCGAACGGCGCCAGCACCCAGTTCACGATGCCGAACGTCGGGTCGAACATGGTGGTCTTCCACAGCAGCGCACCGGCCACCGGCATCACCAGGAACGGCGTGATCAGCAGGGTGCGTGCCAGCCCGCGACCCGGGAAGGGCCGGTCCAGCAGCATGGCCAGCGCCAGGCCGATCAGCAGCGAGATCAGTACACAACCGCCGGTGATCAGGATGGTGTTCAAGGCCGCGCCGCGGAAGACCCGGTCGCCGAAGACGTCGGCGTAGTTGCTGAGCCCGACGAACTGGCGCGAGCCCGGCCGGACCAGGTTCCACGACTGCAGCGAGTAGAAAAGAGTGAACACGAACGGCAGCTGGGTGACGATGATGGCGAAGATCAGCGCCGGCAGCAGCGGCCCCCGCCGGCGCCAGCCCTCCTGCCGGTCGGTCTTCTTCTTGTCCGACCTGGCCTTGTTCTGCGCGGCGACCGATGCGCCGCGCGCAGCGGGGGCCTCAGCGGTGGCGCTCATCAGTTGTCCTCCTGGTAGCTCTTACCGACGGCTTCGGCGTAGGCCTGGGACTGCGCGATGGCTTCCTCGGTGGTGATCTGGCCGGCAATGGCCGCCGACATCTGCTGCCCGACCCGAGTCCCGAGGTCCTGGAACTCCGGGATGCGGACGAACTGGATGCCGACGTAGGGGACCGGGTCGACCGTCGGGTTCTCCTGGTCGGCGTTCTTCATGGCGGTCAGCGTCGGCTCGGCGAACGCCTCGGCGGCCTTGGCGTACTCCGGTATCTCGTAGGTGGACAGTCGGCTGCCGGGAGGCACGGCAGACCAGCCGATCTCGTTGCCGACGAGCTTCATGTAGTCCTTGTCGGTCATCCAGGCCATGAACTTCCAGGCCGCATCGACGTTCTTCGACGTCTTGGGGATCCCCAACGACCAGCTGTACAGCCACCCCGAGCTGTCGGTCTCCTTGACCGGCGCCTGCACGTAGCCGTTCTTGCCG